>NZ_CALDGS010000112.1 GCF_937941905.1 uncultured Mycolicibacterium sp.
GGCCCGGCCCGATCGGGTCGGGCTTGTGGTCGCCAGGTGCGGCGGCGGCGACACCGCCGGGGAGTACCGGGCCAACACCGCTGATACCTCACTTGCGTAGACGTCAATAACGGTTATCCGCCGACGGTGGCGTGCGTCACCGGCCCACCACGGGTGTGGGACCGCGTCTCGGAGTGAGGAATACATAAGCGTCTTTGCCAGTCCGCTACCGACGAAGCTGGCCGCCGCGGTGGTCGCCGCCGGTGTGACCGCCGCCGGGGCCGTCATCGAGGTTCCGGACACCCGGGAGTCCGCCACGGTCGCCGCAAACGTCGCGAATGCCTCGGTGGTCACCGACCTGCTGCAGTCCGTCGGCGAGGTGGCCGCCGGATTCGGTTACGGCACCGCATACGCGATCGACGCCGCGGTGTCGTTGCCGTTCGACAGCGCCGCCGCACTGCTGACGGCGGTGCAGCACCCGTCGATCCTGCCGAGCATCGCCAGCTGGCTGCTGCACCGCTACCTCGACCCCGAAAACGGAAGTTGGTTCAGCTACGCCGAGCAGCTCACCTACGATGCGTGGCTGATCGGCAGCAACATCCCGTTGCTCGGCCCGATCCTGGGCTCCGCCATCGACGATGCCGCCCAGCGGATCAGCAACTGGCTGAACGCGGTGCTGCCGGACCAGACCGACGGCGCCCTCGCGGTGGACTACTTCCAGGACGTCACCGACCTGGGCCGGCTGCTCCGGTCGTTCAACGGCGCACTGCTCGTACCGGTGTGGGTCGTGGCCGACGTCGCGTACTACCTCGGCTTCCTGCCCGTTTCGCTCGAGGCCTCCTTCGAGGCGGCGCTGCGCAATCCGGCCGACATCCCGGGGCTGCTCAGCTGGCTCGCCCACGGTCTGCTGGGCAGGGACGGACTGGCCGGGTGGCTGCTCGAAGACCTCGCCGCCCCGCTCTACACCCTGCCCGGCCCGGTGGGCGCGTTCGCCTGGGACGTCTACACCAGGGCGGCCGACGGACTCGACGGCCTGCTCGACCTGCTGCCCGAGCCGATCAGCCCGTACGGTGTCACCGACAGCCCCGACCAGGTGACCGACGACGCCGGCCGGGCTACCGGATCCGATGACGGCGCGGCCGAGACCGACCCCGGGACCGGTACTGGGACCGGGGCCGGGACCGGGATCGACGACGGCGCGGCGGCCGAGGGAACCGAGGAGCTCGAACCGCCGGCCGAGGACGTGGCCGCCGAGCCGGTCTCGCGGGCGGCGCGCAGCGCGCTGAAGGTCAAGGCGGGCAACAAGTTCGTGCCCGGTTCCGTGGTGACCGACGCCGAACCGGCCGGAGCCGGTGACGCCGGCGGCGAGGAGGCGGCCGGGGAGGACGGTCCCGACGCATCCCTCGGCGCCGACGACGCCGGCGCCGATGCGGACGCCACCGACGCTGGCGCCGATGCGGACGCCACCGACGCCTCGGCCGGGGGGAGTAACCTTCCGCGAACGCGGCGCGGCCCGGCCCCTCGGGGGCCGGGCCGTCGTCGGTTCGGGAGCGGTCGGCGACGTTGCCAGTTCTAGCGTGCGCGTCAATAAAAGCAGGTATGCTCCGTCCCGGTCCGGTGCTGCCGCTGTCGCTACGGGCCGTCGAACGACGTAGGGATGGGGAATCGCGCATGGCCGGACACGCCCGCCCGCTGCCGACGAAACTGGCCGCCGCGGTCCTCGCCGCCGGGCTCGTGGCCGGCGGTGCGACGGCGACGCTCCCGGTAGCGGGGGAGCCGGCAGCGCGTGCCGTCGAGGTCGCCAACGCCTCGACGGTCACCGACCTGCTGCTGTCGCTCGGCGACATTCCCTACGGCATCACCGCCGCCGTCACCTACGGGCTCGAGGCCGTCTGGGCGCTGCCGTTCGACGTGGTCTCCGCAGCCCTGGTCGGGCTGCAGGACCCGGGGCTGACACCGAGTCTGGTGAGCTGGCTGGTGCAGCGTTACGCCAATCCGTCCAACGACCACTTCATCGCCGACTTCGACAGCGGCGGCTATCACCGCACCGGCAAGTGGTTCAGCTATCCCTGGGCGTTGCTGTCCGCCGTCGAACTGGTCGCCACCACCGTGCCGCTGATCGGCGTGCCGATCGCCCAGTCCATCGACCGGGTCGGCCACGAGATCGGCGCCGTGATCGAGGGGGCGCTGCCCGACCCGGACCCCGGCGGGGTGGCGTTCGAGGCGTTCGAGTACACCGAACTGGGCCGCGCCATCGCCGTCCTGAAGCTGGTGGGCGCCGGCCCGCTGTGGGCGGTGCGGCACTTCGTCGAGTACGTCGCGCATCTGCCGGCCGACCTGGAGGCGACCGTCGAAGCGGCGGCGGCCGATCCCACACAGCTCGGCGGGCTCGTCAGCTGGCTCGCCCACGAACTGCTCAATCCGGGGCTACTCATCGGCGGCGATCCGGGGTTGCTCGGCCGGATCGCCTGGGACCTGGTGTATCCGGTCGCCGCGCTGCCCAGCCCGCTCGGAACCCTGGCGATGGTCGGCTACCTCGCCCTCGCGATCCCCAGCACCCTGGTGCTCGCGCAGTTGCCCATGCCGGTCAATCCGTATCGGCTGCTCGCCCCGGGGGATCCCGGGCGGGAGATCGAGTCGGTACGCGCACCGGCCGGTGACCGCACCACCGCGGAGCCGCTTCGCGGGCCGGTCGCGGGCGTCGGTGCCTCCGGTGACGACCGGGCCGACGCGCGTGCGGAGACCCGGCCGGCGCCGGCCGACGCGGACGGCACCGAGGAGGTCGAGCCGCCGGCCGAGGACGTACTTGATGCCGGGCAGGTGCGCACCGCCCGACTCGCCCCGCGGATCCGGGCCGGCAACAAGTTCGTGCCCGGCGCGCCCGCCGCAGCTGCCGAGCCGGCCGCCGGCGCCGCTGGCCGGCCGCCGTCGGTTGGCGAAACCGATTCCAGCGCAGTCGATCCCGGAACAGGCGATGCCATCGCCGAGGGGTCGGGTGGCGGCGACGGGCCGGATTCCGCATCCGTCGAGGGCGAGTAGGTCGCCGACGGGCGCCGGACCGTCGGAGTGCGTCGCTTACGTAGGTGTCAATTTAGGGGATATGCTCTGACCGCGAGGGAACAGGTTCGCCGGGCAACCGGTGGGGCACGAACACCTGGGGGGATCGAGATGGGCGATCGCACATGGCCGGTGCCGACCAAGCTCGCCGCGGCGATCGTCGCTGCCGGGATGGCCACCGCCGGAACGGAACTGGTCACCCCCACGCCGTCGGACCATGCGGTGCGCGCCGTCGCGGTGGCACCCGCGGGGGTGGTCACCGACCTGTTGTACGCCGTGGGCGAGATCCCGACGCTGATCGCCCGGACGGCGGCCACGATGGTCTCGGCCGGACTGACCCTGCCGCTGGATGTGGTGTCGGCCGTGGTGATCAGCGCCGAGCGGCCCGAACTGGCGCCCAGCGTGTGGAGCTGGTTGATACAGCGGTACGCCAACCCGTCGGAGGACCATTACCTCAACCACAACGACTACGGCGACGAGCGGGATCCGCAGCCCTGGTTCAGCTACGCCCGCGAGCTCGCCGGCTACACCGAGCGGCTGATCGCCGGCCTTCCGGTCATCGGGGCGTCCGCGGCCGATCTGCTCGACGCCGTCACCGAGCAGATCGGTGCGGCGCTCTCGGCGGCCCTGCCCGACCCGGATGCCGGCGGGCTGGCCGTCGCCGCCTTCCACGGCACCGATCTCGGCGGATTCCTCGAGTCGCTCGATTTCGCCGCCACGATGATCCCGACGGCGGTGGCGGCGCTGGTCTCCTACGTCGCGCATCTGCCGGCCGACCTGTCGGCGGTGGTCGAGGTGGCGCTGCGGGATCCCGGCGCGATTCCCGGCCTGGTCAGCTGGCTCCTGCACGGCGTGCTCGACGCCGGTGTCCTCACCGGGAAGACCGGTCTGCTCGGGGTCGTGTTCGTGTCCGTGGTGTTCCCGGTCTTCAGCGTGCTCTCCCGGTTACCGCGCCCGCTGGGCGACATCGCGGCCTGGGCGGCGATCGTGCCCTCCCTGGCGCTGGTGCCGGGGCTGTGGCTGCTCAGCCATCTGCCCGAACCGGTGAACCCCCACCTCGTGCTCTCCGGCACGGCCGGACCCGGGGTGTTCACCGTGAAGCTGAACCGGTCCGCCGGCGACGCGCACCGAACCGTCGAGCCCGAGCCGGCCGCGACCACGCCGGAGGAATCCGGTACCGGGCCGTCCGGTTCCGACGGTGCCGCCGGACCGGGTCCGGCCGGTGCGGAACCCGCCGAAGAGGCCCCATCCGAAGAGGTCCCCGCCGAAGCGGTCCCCGACGGCCCGAAACCCGACGGCCCGGAACCCGACGGCCTGCAGATCGCCGGTACGGATACCGGGGCCGCGGAGGACGAGCGCGGCGGTCCCGACGGGGCGGAACCCGGCGTGCCGGTCGATCCCCCGGCCGAGGACGCGGCCGGGCCGGACCGGCCGGCGCGTGCGGTGCCGGGCAGGGCGGGCAAGGCGGTCGGCACGCAGCGACCCGGCGCGACCGGGCCGGAACCGGTCAGCGCAGCGGCGCCGGACGGCGCCCCCGGACCAGGCGACCGGGCCGTGCATCGGTCGGGTGGTCCTGCTCGGCGATGACCACCCCGGACACGATCGTGGCGAGGTAGCCGTCGGCGGTCTGGTCCAGCCGTCGCCCGCCCGAGGGCAGGTCGTAGCGCACCACCGGCCGGTGCAGCCGCAACCCGGCATGGTCGATGACGTTGAGATCGGCCTTGTAGCCCACCGCGATCCGGCCCCGGTCGGCCAGGCCGGCCACCCGGGCGGGCACCGAGGTGAGCGCCCGCACCGCCTCCGGCACACTCAACCGGTCCCGGTCGCGGTCGCGGGTCCAGTGCGCCAGCAGGAACGTGGGATAGCTGGCGTCGCAGATCATCCCGTAGTGGGCGCCACCGTCGCCGAGGCCGAGCACCACGTCGTCGCGGCGCATCAGTCGGCCCACGGTGTCCAGTGAGTTGTTCTCGTAATTGCCCAGCGCGGCGTAGAGCATGGCGTGCCCGTCCTCGTCGAGCAGCCGGTCGTAGGCCTCCTCGGCCGGGGTGACCCCGCGCGCCGCGGCCCGGGCGGCGATCGAATCCGACGCCGGGGGTTCGTAGTTCGGCTGCTCGCCGAGCGGGTAGATCCAGTCCCAGGCCTGGGTCATGAAGAACAGCGGATGCCCGCCGTCGGTCGGCCGGTCGTTCAGAATGCGTTGCCGGACCTCGGGTTTGCGCATCTCGGCGACGCGCTGCGGCAGCGGTAGCCCGGCCAGTTCCTGATAGCTCGGGTACATGACGAACGGGTGGCCGCTCAGCTCGAGCCCCAGCACCATCCCGATCGGGCGGGGGAAGGTCTGGGCGCAGATGTCGGCGCCGGCCGCGTTGAACTTCTCCACCAGCGCGAGCGCCTCCGGCCACACCGGATCCCCGGCGTTGCCGGTCAGCAGCGAGAAGGTGACCGGCAGTCCGGCGTCGGTGGCGGCCTCGAACACTTCGCGCAGCACCGACTCGTACCCGCCGGCCGGGATGTCCGGCACGAACTGGATCAGCCCGCCGCCGGCCTCGGCCACCCCGGCCGCGATCGCGGCGATCTCCGCGTAGGCCGCACCGTAGGTCGGGATCGGCGCCCCGCTGGAGGTCTTGTGCAGCGCGAACCGCGACGACGCGAAACCGATCGCCCCGGCCGCCACCGCCTCGCGGGCCAGCGCCCGCATTCGCGCCAGATCCTCGTCGGTCGCCGGTTCCCGCTCCACCCCGCGCCGGCCCATCGTGTAGACCCGCAGCGGCGAATGCGGCAGCAGCGCGGCCACATCGATGTCGCGGCGGCGGGCGTCGAGCGCGTCGAGGTACTCCGGGAAGGTTTCCCAGTCCCACGGCAGCCCGTCGACCATCACCACACCCGGGATGTCCTCCACCCCGGCCATCACATCGACGAGCACGTCGTGGTCGGCGCGGCGGCACGGGGCGAACCCGACCCCGCAGTTGCCCAGCACCGCGGTGGTGACCCCGTGCGCCGACGACGGGTTGAGCCGGTCCGACCAGATGGCCTGGCCGTCGTAATGGGTGTGCAGATCCACGAACCCGGGCGTGACCAGCGCACCGGTGGCGTCGATCTCCCGGGCCCCGCGCCCGTCGACCCGGCCCACCGCCACGATCACCCCGTCGCGGACCGCGACGTCGGCGGTGAACGGCGCACCGCCGAGGCCGTCGACGATCGTTCCGCCGCGAATGACGAGGTCGTATGTCATGGATCGAACATACGATGGCCGTGTGCTGGATCACCTCGGAATCAACTGCGCCGACCTCGCCAGGTCCAAGGCGTTCTACGACAAGGTCCTCGGCGTCCTGGGCTACACGCGGCAGCGGGACGTCGGCGTGGCCGTCGGTTACGGCCGCGACGGCAAGCCGTCGTTCTGGATCGCCGACGCCACCGCCGCCGACCTGGGCCCCAACCGGGAGGTGCACATCGCCTTCCAGGCCGCCGACGAGGCCGCGGTGCAGGCGTTCTACCGGACCGCCCTGGAGTTGGGCGCGGAGTCGCTGCACGCCCCGCGGCGGTGGCCGGAATACCACGCCGGCTACTACGGGGCCTTCGTGCGCGACCCGGACGGCAACAACGTCGAGGCGGTGTTCCACGGCGCGGCCGGGTAGCGTCGGGGCATGGTCGACTCCGAGGCGCAGGCGGCCCGCGAACTGCTGCGCGACGCGTTCACCCGGCTGATCGAGCACGTCGAGGACCTCACCGACGAGCTCACCGACGAGCTGGCCCGGTACCGGCCGACGGCCACCGCCAACAGCATCGCGTGGTTGATCTGGCACAGCGCCCGGATCCAGGACGTCCAGATCGCCGACATCGCCGGCACCGAACCGGTGTGGACCCGCGACGGCTGGGTGGACCGGTTCGGCCTGGACCTGCCGCGCGACGACACCGGCTACGGCCACGACGCCGATCAGGTCGGCAAGGTGCGGGCGTCGGCCGACCTGCTGGCCGGCTACTACCACGCCGTGCACCGGGCCACCCTGCAGTACATCGCCTCGGTCACCGCCGAGGAACTCGACCGTGTCGTCGACACCCGGTGGGAGCCGCCGGTCACCGCGGGCGTGCGGCTGGTCAGCATCATCGACGACTGCGCCCAGCACCTCGGCCAGGCCAAGTACGTCCGCGGCATCGCCACGACTTGACACCTGTCAACGCCGCTGCGACCTACGTCACACCGCGTGGTTAGCATGGAGCCATGACCGCCACGCCAGAACTCGACGCGCCCGACACCGGCATCATCCGCAACCCCGCGACCGGTGCCGTCGCCGGCCGGGTGCGCTGGACCGACCCGGCCGACGTGACCCGCATCGCCGCCGGGTTGCGCGCGGCCCAGCGGGGCTGGGAGGCCCGCGGCCCCAAGGGCCGCGCCAAGGTGCTGGCCCGCTACGCGGTGTGGCTCAACGACCACCGGGCCGAGATCGAACGGCTGCTCATCGCGGAGACCGGCAAGTCCGCGGTGGACGCCGCGCAGGAAGTGCCGCTGATCCTGATGATCATCAACTACTACCTGCGCACGATGGAGCGGGCCCTGGCGCCGGAGCGCCGTCCGGCGTCGATGCCGCTGCTGTCGATCAAGCGGATCACCGTGCACTACCGGCCGCGCCCGGTCGTCGGGATCATCGCGCCCTGGAACTACCCGGTGGCCAACGCCCTCATGGACGCCGTCGGCGCGCTGGCGGCGGGCTGTGCGGTGCTGCTCAAGCCCTCCGAACGCACCCCGCTGACCGCCGAGCTGCTGCTGCGCGGCTGGCTGGAGTCCGGTGCGCCGGACGTGTTCGCGCTGGCGCAGGGCGCCCGCGAGGTGTCCGAGGCGGTCATCGACAACAGCGACTTCATCCAGTTCACCGGCTCCAGCGCCACCGGCGCGAAGGTGATGGAGCGGGCCGCCCGCCGGCTCGTCCCGGTCAGCCTCGAACTCGGCGGCAAGGACCCGATGATTGTGCTCGACGACGCCGACGTCGAACTGGCCGCCCACGCCGCGGTGTGGGGCGCGATGTTCAACGCCGGCCAGACCTGCGTGTCGGTGGAGCGGGTGTACGTCATGGAGGCGGTCTACGACGAGTTCGTCGCCGCCGTGGTGCGCGACGTCGAGCGGCTGTCGATGGGGGCCGGCGAGGACCGGCACTTCGGCGCGCTCATCGACGACTCCCAGATCGCCGTGGTCGAGCGGCACGTCCAGGACGCGATCGCCAAGGGCGCGCGGGTGCTCACCGGCGGCAAGCGCCCGCAGCGGCCGGGCAGTTTCTACGAGCCGACCGTGCTCGTCGACGTCGACCACTCGATGCTGTGCATGACCGAGGAGACCTTCGGCCCGACCCTGCCGATCATGAAGGTCGCCAGCGAGGCCGAGGCGGTCCGGCTGGCCAACGACAGCACCTACGGGCTGAGCGCGTCGGTGTTCTCCCGCGATCTCGAGCGGGCCAGAGCCATTGCGCTGCAACTCGATTGCGGTGCGGTCAACATCAACGACGTGATCTCGAACCTGATGTGCACCACCGCGCCGATGGGCGGCTGGAAGGCGTCGGGCATCGGGGCGCGGTTCGGCGGCCCGGACGGCCTGCGCAAGTTCTGCCGGGTCGAGACCGTGGTGGAGCCGCGCACCGCGATCGGCGCCGGCGGCACCTATTACCACAATTCGCTCAAGGCGCTGAAGCGGATGAACGCGGTGCTCACCCGGGTGGCCGTGCGCCTGCCCCGGCGCCTGGCCAAGTAACCTCGAACCGTGCGGTTCGTGGTGACGGCGCTGCTGTGGGTTGTCACCACCGTCGCGCTGGCCGTCACGGTGCCGGCGCTGTGGCTGCAGTCCAACGTCGTCGACGAGGACGGGTACGCCGCGCTGTCCACCGCGGCCGCCCGCAGCCCGGTGCTGCAGCAGGCCATGGCCGACGAGCTGGCCGTGCCCCTGCGCCGGCTCGCCGCCGAACAGGGCTACCCGCTCACGCCGCGGGCCGCCCGCGACATCACCGCCGCCTACACCGGCAGCACCGGTTTCCCGGGCCAGTTCGCGCAGGCCAACCGGATCGCCCACCGCTGGGTGTTCACCGACACCGTGCCGCCCGGTCCGGAGACCAACCAGTGGCTGATCGACATCGCGCCGATGTTCTCCGATCCCTCGTTCCGGGAGGTGGCCGGCACCCTCGACCTCGACGTGCCCGAAACCCTGGCGGTGCCGGTGACCGTGCCGTCGGTGGAGTTCCGGCCGGGCCGGCTCACCGAGGTGGGGCGGTGGGGGAGCTGGGTCACCGGCGCGGCCGCGGTGCTGACCGCCGTGCTGGCCGTGCTCACCCTGATCGCGGCCCGATCGCGGGCCAAAGCCCTCGTCGCACTTGGGGTCTCGGCACTGCTCGTGGGTGGCGCCGGCTGGGCGGCCCTGGAGGAGGCGCGCGGCTACGTCGGCGCGCTGCTGAGGCGGGCCACCGGGCCGATCCGCCAGGTGGCCGACGTGATGGTCACCACCGCCGTCGACAGTGCCCACCACTGGCTGAACGCGACGCTGGCGGCCGGCGGCGGACTCATCGGGCTCGGTGTGCTCGGCGTGGCGGTGGGCGCCCTGCTGCGCCGCGCGTGACGCTACACCCCGGGGCGCCGTGCACGGCGCCCCGGGTCAGCCGCCGAGGGTGCGGTGCAGGAACTCGTAGATCAGCGCCGCCCGGAACGCCGTCTGGGCGTTGTCGGCCGCGCCCGCATGCCCGCCCTCGGTGTTCTCGTAGTAGTGCACCCGGTGTCCGGCCGCCTCGAGCGCGGCGGTCATCTTGCGGGCGTGCCCCGGATGCACCCGGTCGTCCCGGGTGGAGGTGGTGATCAGGATCGGCGGATAGTCCCGGTCGGCCGAGATGTTGTGGTACGGCGAGTACTTCGAGATGAACGCCCAGTCGTCGGGGTTGTCCGGATCGCCGTACTCGGCCACCCAGGACGCGCCGGCCAGCAGCAGGTGGAAGCGGCGCATGTCCAGCAGCGGCACGCTGCACACCAGCGCCCCGAACAGCTCCGGGTACCGGGTGAGCATGATGCCCATCAGCAGGCCGCCGTTGCTGCCGCCCTGCGCGCCCAGCTGGGCCACCGTGCACACCCCGCGCGCCACCAGATCGCGGGCCACCGCGGCGAAGTCCTCGGCCACCAGGTGCCGGCCCTCCCGCATGGCCTGGGTGTGCCAGCGCGGCCCGTACTCGCCGCCGCCGCGGATGTTGGCCAGCACATAGGTACCGCCGCGGGCCAGCCACAGCCGGCCCAGCACGCCGTCGTAGGCCGGGGTGCGCGACACCTCGAACCCGCCGTACCCGCTCAGCAGCGTCGGACCCGGCCCGGCCTCGCGGTGGCGCACCACGAAGTAGGGAACCGCGGTGCCGTCGTCGGAGGTCGCGAAGTACTGCGCCACCTCCAGGTCGCTCGCGTCGAAGAACGCCGGGGCACGCTTGATCTCGGTCGGCGCCCCGCCGGCCGCACCGTGCAGCAGCCGCGACGGGAAGGTGAAACCGCTGGAGTCCAGGAAGATCTCGTCGCCGGTGTCGTCGGCGGCGACGATCACGGTGGTGGTGTTCGCCGGGATCCCGGGCACCGGTTCGCGGGTCCAGTCGCCCGGGGTGACGACCTCCACCCGGCTGGCCACGTCGGCCAGTGTCACCATCACCAGCCGGTCGCGGGTCCAGGCGTAGTGGTGCAGGCAGGTGTGTTCGTCGGGCTCGAACACCACCGCCAGTTCGGCGCTGCCGGAGAGGAATTCGTCGTAGCGCGCGGCCAGCAGCGAGCCGGCGACGTACCGGGTGCCGGCCCGTTCCCAGTCGGAGCGCAGCTCGATGAGCAGCCAGTCGCGGTGGATCGACACCGTCGCGTCGGTCGGGGCGTCGATGCGGATCAGTTCCCCGTCGCGCAGCTCGTAGACCTCGTCGTTGAAGAAGTCCACCGCGCGCCGGATCACCGTGCGTTCGTAGCCCGGGGTGCGGTCCACCCCGGCGGCCACGATGACGTCCTCGGCCGCGCCGGCGAACACCTCCTCGGCCCGCTCCAGCGGCTGCCCGCGCCGCCAGCGCTTGACCAGGCGCGGATAGCCGGACTCGGTCAGCGACCCCGGCCCGAAGTCCGTGCCCACCAGCACGGTGTCCTCGTCCACCCAGCTCAGGTGCGACTTGGCCTCCGGCAACTCGAACCCGCCGTCGACGAATTGACGTGTGACCATGTCGAATTCGCGAACCACCGCGGCATCCGAACCGCCGCGGGACAGGCTGACCAGCGCGCGGGTGCACTCCGGCTCGATGACGTCGGCCCCGGCCCACACCCAGCTCTCGCCGTCGCGGCGGGCCAGCTCGTCGACGTCGATGAGCACGTCCCAGTCCGGGGCGTCGCCGCGGTAGCTCTCCAGCGTGGTGCGCCGCCACAGCCCGCGCGGGTTGTCCGCGTCGCGCCAGAAGTTGTAGAGGTACTCGCCGCGGCGGCGCACGTACGGGATCCGCGCGTCGGTGTCGAGCACCTCCAGCGCCTCACGGCGCATCTGCTCGAATCGTTCACCGCACAGTTCGGCCAGCGTCGGCTCGTTGTGCCGGCGCACCCACTCCAGCGCGTCGTCGCCGGTGATGTCCTCGAGCCACAGGTACGGGTCGTCCACGGTCAGCCATTCTGCCCCGATCCCGCCGGATTCCCGCGGCACCGAACGGACCGGCATAGGCTCCCCTGAAACGGGCTGGTTCGACGGGAGGACAGCGATGACGACGATGCGCGTGCTGATCACCCGGGCCGCCGCGGCGGTGCTCGAGCGGCTCCAGCGCCGGCACGGGCCGGTGATGTTCCACCAGTCCGGCGGATGCTGCGACGGCTCCTCGCCGATGTGCTACCCGGCCGGGGACTTCATCGTCGGCGACCGCGACGTGCTGCTCGGCATCCTCGAGGTCGGCAGCGGCGAGGTTCCGGTGTGGATCTCCGGCCCGCAGTTCGCGGCCTGGAAACACACCCAGCTGGTGATCGACGTGGTGCCGGGCCGCGGCAGTGGGTTCAGCCTGGAGGCCCCGGAGGGGGTGCGCTTCCTGTCCCGCGGCCGTGCGTTCACCGCCGCCGAGCTCGCCGAGCTCGCCGGCCGGGAACCCGTCACCGGTGCGGCCTACGCCGCCGGGGCGCGCCCGCCGCGGTGCGGCGCGGGCATCGTCGAGACCGCCGCCGACGCCTGCCCGATTCCGGGCCCGGCCACCCCGGCGCGCGTCCCCGACTGACGCCGGTCGCCGCGTTATCGTCGAATCCGTGATCCCGCTGCCGCGTGCATCGGTACTCACGGGGGCGATGCTCCTCGGCGTCGCCGCCGGGATGATCGCGGGCGTCGCGGCGGCCATGCTGGTCACCGCGCCCATGCGGCCGGACATCGTCATCGGCCTGGTCGTCGGCGGGCCGGGCGGCCCGGGCACGCTGCTGGTGCTGCTGTCGCGCCGGCCCTGGATCACCGCGCTCGGCGCGTTCCTGCTCGCCCTCGCGCCCGGCTGGCTGGGCGTGCTCGTCCTGCTGGAGGCGGTGGGCGGTGGGTAGACACGACACCGGCACCCTGCGGGGCGGACCCGGGACCGGGCTCCACAGCGACGCCGATACCGCCCAGACCGGCGACGTGCCGATCGGGGCGCTGCCCCCACCGGCACCGCCGCGGTCCGCCGCGGGCACCCCGGCCGGGCCGGTTCGCGCGCTGCGGCGCTGGGCGTTCCTGCTGGAGCTGGCGGCGGTGTGGGTGGTCGGCGCGGCCGCCGGGGTGGGCCTGTACCGCTGGTGGTACGTGTCCCTGGACAAGACGCCGGCGGTGGTCGCGCTCGGCATGTTCCTCATGGTGTGCACGCTCGGCGCGCTGCTGCTCTCGCTGGCGCGGCCGAGCCCACCGGTCGGTGGGTTGGCGCTGGCCGTGCTTTCGGCCCCGGTGGCCGCGGTGGCCGGCGCGGCGGTGGTGCACGGTCTGGCGTTCTGCGAGTTCGCCGAACGCTGCCTGTTCGGGCTGATCCCGTACTGATCCCCGGGGCCTCCCCGCGGGGGCCGGGCAATCGGTCACACGGCGTTCGCATCGGGGACCGGACCATTAGGGTTAGGGGCGTGACTCACTTCGATGTCGTCGTGCTTGGAGCCGGTCCCGGTGGGTACGTCGCGGCCATCCGCGCCGCCCAGCTCGGGCTGAACACCGCCATTGTCGAACCGAAGTACTGGGGCGGCGTGTGCCTGAACGTCGGGTGTATCCCGTCGAAGGCGTTGCTGCGCAACGCCGAACTGGCGCACATCTTCACCAAGGAAGCCAAGACGTTCGGCATCAGCGGCGATGTCACCTTCGATTACGGTGCGGCGTTCGACCGCAGCCGCAAGGTCGCCGAGGGGCGGGTCGCCGGTGTGCACTTCCTGATGAAGAAGAACAAGATCACCGAGATCCACGGCTACGGCCGGTTCCGGGACGCCAACACCCTCGACATCGAACTCAACGAGGGCGGCACCCAGACCGTCACGTTCGACAACGCGATCATCGCCACCGGCAGCAGCACCCGGCTCGTGCCCGGCACGAAGCTGAGCGAGAACGTCGTCACCTACGAGAAGCAGATCCTGTCCCGGGACCTGCCGGCCTCGATCGTCATCGCCGGCGCCGGCGCGATCGGCATGGAGTTCGGCTTCGTGCTGGCCAACTACGGTGTGGACGTCACCATCGTCGAGTTCCTGCCGCGTGCGCTGCCGAACGAGGACGCCGAGGTCTCCAAGGAGATCGAGAAGGCGTTCAAGAAGCTCGGGGTGAAGATCCGCACCGGCACCAAGGTGGAGTCCATCACCGACAACGGCTCCGAGGTCGTCGTCGAGGTGAGCAAGGACGGCAAGGGCGAGGCCCTGCGGGCCGCCCGGGTGCTGCAGGCCATCGGCTTCGCGCCGAACGTCGAGGGCTACGGCCTGGAGAACGCCGGGGTGGCGCTGACCGAGCGCGGCGCGATCGCCATCGACGACCACATGCGCACCTCGGTGCCGCACATCTACGCCATCGGCGACGTCACCGCCAAGCTGCAGCTGGCCCACGTCGCCGAGGCGCAGGGCGTGGTGGCCGCCGAGACCATCGCCGGCGCCGAGACCATGACGCTCGGCGACTACCGGATGATGCCGCGCGCCACCTTCTGCCAGCCGCAGGTGGCCAGCTTCGGCCTGACCGAGCAGCAGGCCCGCGACGAGGGCTACGACATCAAGGTCGCCAAGTTCCCGTTCACCGCCAACGGCAAGGCGCACGGGATGGGCGCCCCCGGCGGGTTCGTCAAGCTCATCGCCGACGCCAAGTACGGCGAACTGCTCGGTGGCCACATGATCGGCCACGACGTGTCCGAACTGCTCCCCGAACTCACCCTGGCGCAGAAGTGGGATCTGACCGCGAACGAACTGGCACGCAACGTGCACACGCACCCGACCCTGTCCGAGGCGATGCAGGAGTGCTTCCACGGGCTGGTCGGGCACATGATCAACTTCTGAGCCGCATCGTGCTCGCCGCCGTCGGCGGGCTGGTGCTCGGCCACATCGCCTGGCTGGTGGCGATCAGCCTGGCGACCGACTCCGGGGCGGTCAACACCTGGGTGTTGGTCGTCGCCGCGGTCAGCCTGGCCGCCGGCGGGGTGGCCGGCTGGCGCGGTTGGCGGCTGTATCGGCGCCGCGCGCTGGTGCGGGCGGCGCTGATCTGGGCGCTGCCGGTCTCGCCGGTGCTGTTCTCGCTGGCCGTGCTCGGGGTGACCTACCTGTAGCCGCCGCTCAGTCCGGGAAGTCCAGCGGCACCCGCAGCGTGTTGATGGTCGCCGCCAGCGAGTCGTACTGGCCGGCCAGCATGCAGAACTCGATGAGCTGGGCGCGGCTGTAGCGCGCCCGCAGCGCCGCGAAGGCGGCCGGGGAGATCTGCCGGTCCAGCACGAACTCGTCGACCGCGCGCAGCAGCACCCGCTGCCGCTCGGACAGTCCCTCGGCGTCCGGCCCGGCGAAGATCGCCGCCTGCAGTTCGGCGTCGAGCCCGCGGCTGCGGGCCAGCCGGCGGTGCTGCTGCAGCTCGTACTCGCAGCCGCGCAGATGCCCCACCCGCAGGATGATCAGCTCGGCGTCCTGCCGGCTCAGCTTGCCCCGGTACAGCAGCAGCGCGGAGTAGGGCAGCCAGGCCAGAAACAGCAGCCGGTGCTGGCCGAGCACGTGAAACAGGCTGAACCGCGGGGCCCGGATCTTGCGCGCCCCCAGCCTGGCGATCAGCCAGTTCAGCGGGCCGAGTTCCCGGAACCCGCCGAGCGGGATGCGGGCGGGGGCGGTGTCGGTCATGGGGCTCCTCGGGTCAGTGCTGCTTCACCAGGTACGGCGACACCGTGCTGCGGTGCTCGTCGAGGTCGAGTTCGCGGCCCAGCGCCGGGAACGCGCGTTGCGGGCAGTTGTCCCGCTCGCACACCCGGCAGCCGGCACCGATCGGGGTGGCGTTGTCCCCGGACAGATCCAGGCCGTCGGAGTAGACCAGCCGGTGGGCGTGGCGCAGCTCGCAGCCCAGGCCGATGGCGAAGGTCTTGCCCGGCTGGCCGTAGCGCTGCGCGCGCCGCTCCACGGTGCGCGCCACCCACAGGTAGTTCCGCCCGTCGGGCATCTGGGCGATCTGGGTCATGATCTTGCCGGGGTAGGCGAACGTCTCGTAGACGTTCCACAACGGGCAGGTGCCGCCCGACGACGAGAAGTGGAATCCGGTGGCGGACTGGCGTTTCGACATGTTCCCGGCACGGTCCACCCGGACGAACGAGAACGGCACGCCCCGCATGTTGGGCCGCTGCAGCGTCGAAAGCCGGTGGCAGATCGTCTCGTAGCTCACCCGGTAGAAGGCCGACAGCCGTTCGATGTCGTAGCGGAAGTTCTCGGCGTTGTCGTGGAACTGCCGGTAGGGCAGCACCGTTGCGGCCGCGAAGTAGTTGGCCAACCCGAGCCGGGCCAGCCTGCGGGACTCCTCGCTGGTGAATCGTCCTTCGTCGACCAGCTTTTCGATGAGATCCCCGAACTCCAGGTAGGCCAGCTCGGCGGCCATCTTGAACATCTGCTGACCGCTCGACAGGTGGGCGCTGATCTCCAGGGTCTTGGTGTCCGGGTTGTAGCGGTGCAGCACCGTTTCGCCCAGGTCGATGCGTTTGACGATGCGCACCCCGTGCACGTTGCGCAGCCGGTCGGCGATCTCCTCGGCCAGCTCACCCCGGTGCATCCGCATCTTGGCGGTGAGATCCTCTGCGGCCGTGTCGAGTTCGTGCAAATAGTTCTGCCGCTCGTAGAAGAAGTCGCGCACCTCCTCGTGCGGCATGGTGATCGAGCCGGAGCCCGAGCCGTCGGAGAAGCGGTCCTCGGTGGCGGTGGCCAGCTGGGTCTTGGTCAGCCGGTAGCGCCGGTACAGGTTCACCATGGCGCGCGCGATGGCCGGGTGCGCACCGACGAACTCGGCGATCTCGGACATGTCCACGTCGATGTCGAGGTCGCGGTCGAGGGTGACCTCGCGCAGCTCGGCGACGAGCCGGGTGTCGTCCTGGGAGGCGAAGAAGGTGGCGTCGACGCCGAACACCTCGGTGATGCGCAGCAGCACCGCCACCGTCAACGGCCGCACGTCGTGCTCGATCTGGTTCAGATAGCTCGGGGAGATGCCCAGCATCTGCGCGAGGGCGGCCTGGCTGTAGCCGCGCTCGGTCCGCAGCTGTCGCACCCGGGCACCCACGAACGTCTTGGCCACGGCACGCAGCCTAACAAGGTTGCGAACGCAATCTTCGCAGCTTCGGCCGGCGGACCTTTGGCACGATGGAGGCCGGACTGGCATGATCGCGCCAGACGAAGGGAAGTTTTTTCGATGGCGGCCAACACGGGGGCGGACAACACCGGCACGGCGAAGCGGGCGGGGCTGGCGAAGGCGATGATGCCGGTACCCGACCCGCACCCGGACGTCTTCGACGTGCAGTGGCCGCTGCGGGTGGCCGACATCGACCGCACCGGCCGGCTGCGTTTCGACGCCGCCTGCCGGCACATCCAGGACATCGGGCAGGACCAGCTGCGCGAGATGGGGCACGAGGCCACCCATCCGCTGTGGATTGTCCGCCGCACCATGATCGACCTGATCCGGCCGATCGAGTTCCAGGACATGCTGCGGCTGCGGCGCTGGTGCTCGGGCACCTCCACCCGGTGGTGCGAGATGCGGGTGCGCATCGACGGCCGCAAGGGCGGGCTGATGGAGTCCGAGGGGTTCTGGATCAACATCAACCGCGAGACCCAGGGCCCGGCCCGCATCTCCGACGACTTCATCGAGGGGCTGCGCCGCACCACCGACGTCGACCGGCTGCGCTGGACCCCCTACCTCAAGCCCGGCCGGCGCGAGGACGCGCTGCGGGTGACCGAGTTCCCGGTCCGCGCCAGCGACATCGACCTGTTCGACCACATGAACAACTCGGTGTACTGGAGCGTGGTCGAGGACTACCTCTACGCCGAACCGGAGTTGCTGCGGGAGCCGCTGCGGGTGACGATCGAGCACGACGCGCCCGTCGCGCTGGGCGACAAGCTCGAGATCCTGGTGCACGTCTACCCGCCGGGCTCGACCGACAAGTTCGGTCCGGAACTCGTCGACCGCGCTGTTACAACGCTCACATATGTGGTCGGCGACGAGACCAAGGCCGTCGCATCCCTGTTCACGCTCTGATTCCGGTCGCGGTCCCGCGATCCCCCTGCTGACCTGCGAATATGTGCTACTGGCCGGTAACTTCTGAACCGGTTCAGTGATGTGCAGCTTCGCAAACTTTGCAAGTTAAGCCACGGCGTTGGCGAAAGTTGGCAGCGGAAAACAATTGGACCTGCGGTTATGCGCTGTGCCATCGTCGGGTTAGCACTTCAGCGAACCCGCTGGCGGCTTCGCAGACATCGCTGCGGCCGCGACGTTGCGGGCTCAGGTGATTTGCGCCCCGTTTGGAGGAGGAGGAATCGATGTCGACGGTTGGCAAGCCGAGGACCGCCGAAGAGATCCAGCGCGACTGGGACACCAATCCGCGGTGGAAGAACATCACGCGTGACTACACCGCCGAGGATGTCGTCGCCCTGCAGGGCACCGTGGTCGAGGAGCACACCCTCGCCCGGCGTGGCGCCGAGATCCTGTGGAACCAGCTGCACGAGCTGGAGTTCATCAACGCCCTGGGCGCGCTGACCGGCAACCAGGCCGTCCAGCAGGTCCGCGCCGGCCTGAAGGCCATCTACCTGTCGGGCTGGCAGGTCGCCGGTGACGCCAACCTGGCGTTCCAGACCTACCCGGACCAGAGCCTGTACCCGGCCAACTCGGTGCCGCAGGTCGTCCGCCGCATCAACAACGCGCTGCTGCGCGCCGACGAGATCGCCAAGGTCGAGGGCGACACCTCGGTGGAGAACTGGCTGGTGCCGATCGTCGCCGACGCCGAGGCCGGCTTCGGGGGCGCGCTCAACGTCTACGAGCTGCAGAAGGCGATGATCGCCGCGGGTGCCGCCGCCACCCACTGGGAGGACCAGCTGGCCTCCGAGAAGAAGTGCGGCCACCTCGGCGGCAAGGTGCTGATCCCGACCCAGCAGCACATCCGCACCCTGACCGCGGCCCGCCTGGCCGCCGACGTCGCCGACGTCCCGACCGTGGTGATCGCCCGCACCGACGCCGAGGCGGCCACCCTGATCACCTCCGACGTCGACGAGCGCGACAAGCCGTTCATCACCGGCGAGCGCACCAAGGAAGGCTTCTACCGGGTCAAGAACGGCATCGAGCCGTGCATCGCCCGCGCCAAGGCCTACGCGCCGTACGCCGACCTGATCTGGATGGAGACCGGCACCCCGGACCTGAACCTGGCCCGCCAGTTCGCCGAGGCGGTCAAGGCCGAGTACCCGGACCAGATGCTGGCCTACAACTGCTCGCCGTCGTTCAACTGGAAGAAGCACCTCGACGACGCCACCATCGCCCGCTTCCAGAAGGAGCTGGCCGCGATGGGCTTCAAGTTCCAGTTCATCACCCTGGCGGGCTTCCACGCCCTGAACTACTCGATGTTCGATCTGGCCTACGGCTACGCCCGCAACCAGATGACCGCCTACGTCGAGCTGCAGGAGCGCGAGTTCGCCGCCGAGGAGCGCGGTTACACCGCCACCAAGCACCAGCGCGAGGTGGGTGCCGGCTACTTCGACCGGATCGCCACCACCGTCGACCCGACCAGCTCGACCACCGCGCTGAAGGGCTCGACGGAGGAGGCCCAGTTCCACTGATCGGGTAACCGGGGAGTGGAACCGGGGTTCCGGAGTTGACAGCACAGGCCCCGCCCGGCGATGTTGGGCGGGGCCTGTTGCTGAAGAAAGGAAAGTATTCAGCGTGAGCGACATCCAACGAGTAGGCGTCATCGGCGCCGGGCAGATGGGCGCCGGGATCGCCGAGGTATCCGCCCGGGCCGGGGTGAACGTGCTGGTCTACGAGCCCACCGAGGAGCTCGCCAACGCCGGCCGGACCCGCATCGTCAAGTCCCTGGAGCGCGGTGTGAGCGCCGGCAAGATCACCGAGCCGGAGCGCGACGCGGCCCTGGCCAACCTCACCTTCACCACCAAGCTGGCCGACTTCGCCGACCGGCAGCTGGTGATCGAGGCGGTCGTCGAGGACGAGGACGTCAAGCGCAAGATCTTCGCCGAGCTCGACGAGCTCATCACCGACCCGGACGCGGTGCTCGCCTCGAACACCTCGTCCATCCCGATCATGAAGATCGCCGCGGCCACCAAGCACCCGAACCGGGTGCTGGGCCTGCACTTCTTCAACCCGGTGCCGGTGCTGCCGCTGGTCGAGTTGGTCAACACCCTGGTGACCGACGCGGCGGCGCTGGACCGGGTGGAGAAGTTCGCCGGCGAGGTGCTGGGCAAGAAGGTGGTGCGCTGCTCGGACCGCTCCGGCTTCGTGGTCAACGCGCTGCTGGTGCCCTACCTGCTGGCCGCGATCCGGATGGTCGAGGCCGGGGTCGCCACCGTCGAGGACATCGACACCGCGGTGGTGGCGGGGCTCTCGCACCCGATGGGCCCGCTGCGGCTGAGCGACCTGATCGGCCTGGACACCATGAAGCTCATCGCCGACTCGATGTACGACGAGTACCGCGATCCGAGCTACGCGCCGCCGCCGCTGCTGCTGCGCATGGTGGAGGCCGGTCATCTGGGCAAGAAGTCCGGCCGGGGGTTCTACACCTACTGATGCCCGCCCGCTGATCGGGGACGCACGCGAATCGGGCGCGCGCACCGGCCGTCACGGTCGGGGTGCGCGCCCGGTCGCGTTGCCGGGGGACCGGTCAGAGCGTGACCTCGTGCAGCCTGCCGGTGGCGACGTCGAACACGAAACCGCGCAGCGAGGTGTGCAGGGTGACGAACGGGCTGGCCTCGATGCGCCGCATCGACTGCCGCACGTCCTCCTCGAGGTCGGTGAACGACTCCGGCGCCCACTCCGGCTTGATGCCGGTCTCGTCCTGGATCTGGCGCTTGAACTCGTCGTCGGTGAAGGTGAGCATGCCGCAGTCGGTGTGGTGGATCAGGATGATCTCGCGGGTGCCCAGCAGCCGCTGGCTGATCGCCAGCGAGCGGATCTCGTCGTCGGTGACCACCCCGCCGGCGTTGCGGATGACGTGCGCCTCACCGTCCTTGAGCCCGAGGATGCGGTAGACGTCGAGCCGGGCGTCCATGCACGCCACGATCGCCACGTGCTTGCTCGGCGGCAGCGGCAGCGGGCCCTTGAAGGTCTTGGCGTATTCCTCGTTGTTCTTCAGGTATTCGTCGGTGACCGACACTGTCCATCCCTTCGTCGCATGCCGTGTGTCGGCGGATCTTATCGCCGGGACGGGTGTCGAGAAGCCGGAAAAATCAATCTGAGCGCAACCCTATCGGTCCGACAGCAGCCGGCGCTTCTCCGCCGCCACATCGAAATGGGGTGCGGGCCAGCTCAACTCGAGTTGCTCCAGCGCCGAGATGAGCAGCTCGGTCACCGCCAGCCGGCTGTACCAGCGCCGGTCCGCCGGCACCACGTACCACGGCGCGTGCCCGGTCGAGGTGTGGTCCAGCGCGGCCTGATAGGCCTGCTGGTAGGCCGGCCAGTGCCGCCGCTCGTCGACATCGGCCGGGCTGTACTTCCAGTGCTTGGTCGGGTCCTCGAGCCGTTCGAGCAGCTGCTGCTTCTGCTTGTCCGGGGAGACCAGCAGCTTGACCTTGACCACCGTCGTGCCCGCGTCGGTGAGCCGCCGCTCGAAGGCGTTGATCTCCGCGTAGCGGCCGCGCCACACCGGCGGCGGCACCAGGTTGTGCACCCGGACCACCAGCACGTCCTCGTAGTGCGAGCGGTCGAACACCCCGATGTGGCCGGCCGGCGGCAGCGCCCGCTCGATGCGCCACAGGAAGTGCCGGGCCCGCTCCTCCTCGGTGGGCGGCCCGAATGCGGTGTAGCGCACCCCGATCGGGTTCACCGCGCCCACCACGTGTTTGACGATGCCGCCCTTGCCGGAGGTGTCCATGCCCTGCAGCACCAGCAGCACCGCCCGGCGGTCGCCGCCGGCCTTGGCGTTGGCGTAGAGCATCTCCTGCAACTCGGCGAGCCGGGCGTCGCGCGCGGCCTGCAGTTGCAGCGCGTCCTGCTTGTCCCCGGCGAACCCGGGGGTGGCCGTCGCGTCCAGGGCGGTGAGGTCCTGACCCGGGGTGAACCGCAGGCACTCCGGGGGTGCCTGGGTCCACAGCCGCGACGGTTCGGGGCCGGTCACGGCTCGGGCGGGGCGGTGTCCGGGAGGTGGGTTTCGGGTGGTCGGGAAGCCTCCGCCGGTTCCGGCGGGGGCGGCGGGATCGGCGAGGGATGCGGCATGGCGCGGAACTTCTCCAGCGAGCCGCCCACCTCGACGATGCCGCACAGCGCGCTCCACGACAGCATGGTCAGGTAGTCGATGAGGTCGTCGGCGCTCATCCGCGGGTGCGACATCCAGGAGTGGGTGGCCAGTTGCACCCCGCCGACGATCAGGTAGGCCCACGGCTCCACGCCGCGGGTGTCCATGCCGGCCTCGGCCATCCGCCGGCGCAGCATGACCGCCAGCATCCGGGCGATGATCTGCTCGGAGTCGGCCATGACCTTGCTCTTCGACGCCGAGCTGTTGGCCATGACGAACCGGTACGGCTCCGGCTCGGCGGCCACGGTGTGCACGTAGACCCGGATGATCTCGCGGGTCAGCTCGTAGCCGTCGAGGTTCGACGACAACGCCTTGGCCATGTTCGGGATCAGCGTCGTCTGCGCGAACCGCATCATGACCGCCGTGGTCAGGTCGTTCTTGTCGACGAAGTAGCGGTACAGCACGGTCTTGGAGACGCCGATCTCGGCGGCGATCTCGTCCATGCTGACGTTGCTGCCGCGACGGCGGATCGCCTCGAGCGTGCCGTCCACGAGCTCGTTGCGCCGCTCCACCTTGTGCTGGTGCCAGCGCCGCTTGCGCCCGTCCATCTTGGCCGCCACCGGCGGGGTCTGCTGTGCCACTATCGCCGAAATCCCATTCCCTAAGGTCCACTCGATACTACGGCCTGCGTGAACGGGGCGCGGGCAGCCCGGCTGGCCTGCGGGCGCGGTGCGGATCGTGGCGGAAGATGGACTCCGTGGCACATCGACCGACGCCGACGCAGCCGTCCCACCCGCCCGCACCGCGCCTGGGTTTCGCCGAGGCGATCGCCGGGGCGGACACCGCCGCCGACGCCGAACGGCGCCGCAGCCTGCGGCGGATGAAACTCGTCGCGCTGGGCTTCCTGCTGGCCGCCACCGTGGTGTTCCTGCTGACCACCTGGGCGCAGTCGCGCGGCGCGGCCGGCTGGGTGGGCTACGTGCGGGCCGCCGCCGAGGCCGGCATGGTCGGCGCGCTGGCCGACTGGTTCGCCGTCACCGCGCTGTTCCGGCATCCGCTGCGGCTGCCGATCCCGCACACCGCGATCATCAAGCGCAAGAAGGACCAGCTCGGGGAGGGGCTGGGGACCTTCGTGCGGGAGAACTTCATGGTCCCGGCGGTCATCGAGACCAAGCTGCGCGACGCCGAGATCGCCGGCCGGCTGGGCAAGTGGCTGGCCGACCCGCAGCACGCCAAGCGGGTGGCCGACGAGATCGCCACGGTGCTGCGGGTGCTCGTCGAGCTGCTGCGCGACGAGGACGTCCAGCAGGTGCTGGACCGGATGATCGTCAAGCGCATCGCCCAGCCGCAGTGGGGCCCGCCCATCGGCCGGGTGCTCACCCAGCTGCTCGAGGAGGGCCGCCAGGAGGCGCTCATCCAGTTGCTGGCCGACCGGGCGTTCCAGTGGTCGCTGGGCGCGGGGGAGATCATCGAGCGGGTCGTGGAGCGCGACTCGCCGAGCTGGTCGCCGCGCTGGGTGGACCATCTCGTCGGCGACCGCATCCACCGGGAGCTGATGGAGTTCACCGACAGGGTGCGCCGCGACCCCGACCACGAACTGCGCCGCTCGGCCACCCGGTTCCTGTTCGACTTCGCCCGCGACCTGCAGCACGACCCGGTCACCATCGCCCGCGCCGAGCGGGTCAAGGAGCAGATCATGGCGCGCGACGAGGTCGCCCGCGCCGCCGAGACGGCGTGGAACGCCGCCAAGCGCATCATCCTGGAGTCCGTCGACGACCCGTCCTCGGCGCTGCGCGCCCGCATCGCCGACACCGTCGTTCGGGTCGGGGAGTCGCTGCGCGACGACGCCGGCATGCGCGACAAGGTCGACAACTGGGTGGTGCGCGGCGCCCAGCACCTGGTCACCCGCTACGGCGCCGAGATCACCACCGTGATCACCGACACCATCGAGCGCTGGGACGCCGACGAGGCCGCCCGGCGCATCGAGTTGCACGTCGGCCGTGACCTGCAGTTCATCCGGATCAACGGCACGGTGGTGGGGGCCCTGGCCGGGCTGGTCATCTACACGATCGCGCA
This sequence comes from uncultured Mycolicibacterium sp., assembly GCF_937941905.1. Lineage (GTDB taxonomy): Bacteria > Actinomycetota > Actinomycetes > Mycobacteriales > Mycobacteriaceae > Mycobacterium. The sequence continues at coordinate 23,979 of NZ_CALDGS010000112.1, forward strand.
ACTCCTGTTCTGACCTGCGCTAACTACTGCTTGCAATTGTTAGCACCGGGGCGTACCGTCAGAGGTGTCAGCAAACGGCACTGAACCAACGGCGCCGCACCGACGGCGCCGAAGCACGGAAGGCCCCACGGCATGTCGCAGGATGAGAATCTCGCCGCCGTCGTGTCCAGCGCGGCGCAGAACGCCGCCCAGGACATTGGCAGCTTCATCCGCGCCCAGCGCGAGGCCGCGCAGGTCTCGCTGCGGCAGCTCGCCGAGAAGGCCGGCGTGAGCAACCCCTACCTCAGCCAGATCGAGCGCGGGCTGCGCAAGCCGTCGGCCGAGGTGCTCAACCAGATCGCCAAGGCGCTGCGGGTGTCCGCCGAGGTGCTCTACGTGCGCGCCGGGATCCTCGAGCCCGGCCAGGCCAGCGAGGTTCGCGACGCCATCATCGGCGACCCCTCGATCACCGAGCGGCAGAAGCAGGTGCTGCTCGACATCTACAACTCGTTCCGCCAGCAGAACGAAGCCAGTGGTGTCGGAGGTGAGGAGCGTCAGGACTGATCGAGCAACACGACATCGGGCGCCCTAACCACGCGCCGAGACACAGACCGATTCCAGACCACCAAGCAATCGAAAGGATTCCCGATCATGGTCGACAAGATTCCGCCCACCGTTGAGGACCTCGCCGCTCCGCTGCTGGCCGCCGTCGGCGCCGCCGACCTGGCCCTGGAGCGTGTCAACGAGATCGTCGCGGCCCTGCGCGAACGCGCCGAGGAGGCCCGCTCCGACGCCGAGGCGCGCGTCGAGGAGCGCAAGGCCCGCCTGGCCAACCTGCGCGAGGAGCTGCCCACCCAGCTCGACGAGCTGCGCGAGCGGCTGTCCACCGAGGAACTGCGCAAGGCCGCCGAGGGTTACGCCGAGGTCGCGCAGAGCGCCTACGCCAAGCTCGTCGAGCGCGGTGCCGCCGCGCTGGAGCGGCTGCGCAACCAGCCCGCCTTCGAGGAGGCCGCCGAGCGGGTGGAGAGCTACACCGACCAGGCCGTCGAGCTGACCCAGGAGGCGCTGGGCACCGTCGCCGCGCAGACCCGCGCCGTCGGTGAGCGGGCCGCCAGGCTGGTCGGCGTCGAGCTGCCGAAGTTCGGTGGCGCCGAGGCTTCCGACGGGGCTCCCGCCGAGGCCCCGAAGACCGACGCGGCGACGGCCGAGTCGGGTGCCGAGGAGCCGAAGAAGGCCCCGGCGAAGAAGGCCCCGGCCAAGAAGGCCGCTGCGAAGAAGGCCCCGGCCAAGAAGGCGCCGGCCAAGAAGGTCACCCAGAAGTAACCGACCCCGGAGCTCCGGCCACCGGCCGGTGGTCGACCACAGGACGGTACCCGCCTAGGCTTGCCTACGTGAGCCAGGTTCCGGGTGCCGTCCTGACCTTTCTGTCCTTCGCCGTCCTGCTGGCGACGGTGTATGCCTTCGTGCACGCCGCGCTGCAGCGGCCGGACGCCTACACCGCGGCGGACAAGCAGTCCAAGCCGGTGTGGTTGGTCATCCTCGGGGTGGCGGCCCTGCTCTGCCTGGTCCTCGACATCACCGGCGCGGTGATCGCGGCCGTGGCCGCCGGTGTCTACCTGCTCGACGTGCGGCCGCGGCTGCTCGAGGTGCAGGGGAAGTCCCGGTAACCGTGATCCGTTCGTTCCGGGCCGCGACGGCGGCCGTCGTGGCGTGCCTGGCGCTGCCCACCACGCTGCCGACCACGCTGCCGGCCGCCCCGTCCGCCCATGCCGAGGGGGAACCGCTGCCGGTCCCGCCGCCCTACATCGACCACGTCGAGTGGGCCAAGTGGGGCGATCTGTCCAGCCTGCGCGTGTACCCCACCCCGAACGGCCGGCAGGCCAGCGGCCGGATCGGCCTGGTCGGGCTGGACGAGGCCTGGGCCGAGGTGGTCGCGCTGGACCCGCAGGCCGACCGGCCCGGCATGTTCGAGCAGTTCCGCTGCCACTGGCAGTTCGCCGAACTCGCCGAGCCCGGCAAGACCAGCTGGAACCTCGAGCCGTGGCGCCCGGTGGTCGACTACCCGTCGGTGGTGGTCGCCGGCTGCAACCCGGGCGGCAGCGAGGAGCCGTTCTGATGGCATACACCCGCGCCGAGGTCGCCGCGCTCATCGACCACACCCTGCTCAAGCCCGAGGCCACCGCGGCCGACATCGCCGCGCTCGTCGCCGAGGCCGGCGAGCTGGGCGTCGGTGCGGTGTGCGTCTCGCCGCCGCTGGTGCCAGTCGCCGTGGCCGCCGCCCCGGCGGGCCTAGCCGTGGCCACCGTCGCCGGGTTCCCGTCCGGCAAGCACACTCCGGCGGTCAAGGCGCTGGAGGCCGAACTGGCGGCGCGGGCCGGGGCCGCCGAGATCGACATGGTGATCGACGTCGGCGCGGCGGTCGCCGGGGCGTTCGACGCGGTGCGCGACGACATCGCGGCGGTGCGTGCGGCGGTGCCCGGCGCGGTGCTGAAGGTGATCGTCGAGTCCGCCGCACTGCTCGCGGTGCGCGACGAGGACAGCCTGGCCGCGGTGTGCCGGGCCGCCGAACAGGCCGGCGCGGACTTCGTCAAGACCTCCACCGGGTTCCACCCGGCCGGCGGCGCCTCGGTGCGCGCCGTGCAGGTGATGGCCGCCACCGTGGGCGGCCGGCTCGGGATCAAGGCCTCCGGCGGCATCCGCACCGCCGCCGACGCCGCGGCGATGCTCGACGCCGGCGCGACCCGGCTGGGCCTGTCGGCCAGCCGGGCCGTGCTGGACGGCTTCCGCTAGCCGGGCCGGGACGTCACCGCCCCGAGCGCCTTACGGGCGGGCCGTCACAGGCCGGCGAAGCAGGGGTCCTCGCCGCCCTTCGGGATCGCCGCGTCGCGCGTCGAGAAGTGCGCGATCACCCCGCTGTCGGTCACCTGCACGCTGTCGGCCCGGATCCCCAGCGGGTAGTTCGAGGTCAGCTCCTCGGTGAACGCGTCCAGCATCGGCTGCACGGTCTCCCGCGGCAGCGAGATGCCCAGCCCGTTGAGCCGGAGCACCTCCAGCCGCAGCGAGCCGTTCTCGACCTGCGGGCGGGCGGTGATGCCGCCCAGCGTGCCGCCGAGCACGATCGTGCCGTCGGCCGGATCGGTGCGCACCCCGCTGACGAACATGCCGACCAGCGGCAACGCGTTGCCGATGGTCTCCTCGATGCCCTGCGTCGACCAGGTGACCTCGACGTCCATCGCGCCCACCGTCCCGGCCGAGTCGGCGGTGTCCTGCAGCCGGACGTCCTCGATGGTCAGCTTGACCTGCATGCCCTTGGCGTCGCGGATCTGGTTGCCGGCCGTCTCGATCGAGATGTGGCTGTAGTGCTTGGAGAAGTGCTGGACCAAGAACGGCGGCAGCGCCCCGAACGACGCCGACGCGCTGTCCTGGACCACACAGGCCACCACCCGCGACACGATGTCGTCGGCACGCTTGCGCGCGTACAACTCGGCGCCGATCAGCCCGGCGGCCACCAGCGCCACCACGATCACCCCGATGAGCACCAGCGACAGCGGGTCGCGCAGCAGGCTGCGGTCGGCGTCGTCCTCGCCGGCCGGCTGCTGCTGCGGGGCCGGGCCCTGCGGTGCCGCGGGCGGGGGAGGAGGCGGATACCCGCCCGCCGGGAGCGGGGGCGGGGGCACCTGGCCGGGCGGCACCGGCCCGCCCAGCGGCGGTTGCGGTGCCTGCGGGGCGTGCTGGGGTGCCTGCGGCGGTTGGGGCGTCCCGTGCTGCCGGGGCGCCGACTGCGGTGGGACGGGCGAGGCCTGGTCGGCCGGGCGAGCCCAGGGATCGGTCACCCCAGCGATTCTGCCCTACCCGCGCGAGTGAACTCGGCGCGGTTGCGCAACACCCCGATGGTCTCCCGGGTCCGGGCCACCGCGTCGAGGTCCAGATCGGCCACCAGCAGGTCGGGCTCCGCGCCGGCTGCGGCGAGCACCGCGCCGGTCGGGGCGACCACCACGCTCTCGCCGACCCCGGTGGGGCCGGTCGCGGCGATCTCGTCGCCCGGGTAGGCCTGGTCGACGGCGGCCAGGTAGGTGTTGGTGTCCAGGGCCCGGGCCCGGGTCAGCAGCTGCCACTGCTCGACCTTGCCGGGCCCCGACCCCCACGAGGCGTGCACGGTCAGCAGCTGTGCGCCCCGGCGGGCCAACTCCACGTACAGCTCGGGGAAGCGCACGTCGTAACAGGTGGTCAGGCCCACCACCACCCCGTCGACCGTGATCGTCACCGGCTCGAAACCCGGTGCGACGGTACGGGATTCGGCGAACCCGAAGGCGTCGTAGAGGTGGATCTTGTGGTAGTGGGCCTGCACCCCGGCACCGGTGGCCAGCAGCGTGTTGAACACCCGCCCGTCCGGCGCCGGCGTGTACATCCCGGCCACCACGACCACCCCGGACTCGGCGGCGGCGGCGCGCACCCCGTCGGCCCACGGGCCGTCCAGCGGTTCGGCGACGCGGTTCAGCGGAACCCCGAACCGGCACATCGTCGCCTCCGGGAACAGCACCAGGCGCGCCCCCGCCGCGGCGGCGCGGCGCGTGTAGGCCCGGACCTGCTCCAGGTTGGCGGCCGGATCGAGTCCGCTCGTCAGCTGGGCCAGGGCAATCCGCATGCCGTCAGCCTAGTGCGGAGCCGGCGTGCTGCCCGGCCGGCCACGATCCGGGCACCGGGGACGCCCCGGGCGCCACGCAGGACCAGGGCACCGTGAGCACCCCGTCGCGCAGTCGCCGCCGCGGCCGCTCGATCGGCAGGCCCTCGGCGTGCAGCAACTCCAGCATCGCCCGCCAGCGCACCCGCGGCCCGAACACCCCGTGCCCGGCCACCGTCGCCCAGGCCCGGTCGGCCGCCGCCAACAGGGCGTGGATCGGCTCACCGGCCACGTTGTGGTGGATGAGCGCCTTGGGCAGCCGCTCGGCCAAATCCGACGGCCGCTCGATGGCCAGCGGGTCGCAGGCCAGCGTCAGGCTGACCGGCCCGTCGGCGTCCAGCAGCACCCAGCAGCAGCGCCGGCCCAGCTCGTCGCAGGTGCCGTCGACGATCAGCCCGCCCGGCGCCAGCCCGGCCCGCATCACCGCCCATGCCTCCGGCACCGCCTCCTCCGGGTACTGGCGCAGCACGTTGAACGCCCGCACCAGCACCGGCCGCAGGCCCGCGAGCTCGAACCCGCCGAGCGCGAACCGGACCCGCTCGGTGGCGGCCGCGCCGGCCACGCGCACCCGCTCCGGATCGATCTCCAGGCCCACCACCCGGAGCCCGGCCCGCACCGGCGACAGCCGTTCGGCCAGCTCCAGGGTAGTCACCGGCAGTGCGCCGTAGCCCAGATCCACCACCAGCGGGTCGGCCGCGTCCTGCAGCACGGCACGCACCCGCGGGGCGTTCACCAGCCATCGGTCGCTGCGGCGGAGTCGGTTGTGTCCGGTGGTGCCTCGGGTGGGTCGGCCGATCGGTCTACCGACCACGTATCCACTCGGCGGTGAAGGCCTCTTCCGCCGCGAAGAGGTCGCGCAGCGCCCGCAGGACGAGCTCCTCGAGCTTGCCGCCGAGCAGGGGGACGTGCACCTTGCACTCGTTGGTCACCCGCAGCCGGCTGCCGTCGGCCGCGGTGCCGAGGTGGTAGCGGCCACCGAGCCGGCCGGGGGCGTGCGGCACGGTGGCCGCGTAGCTGCCCTGCGCCGTGCCCGCCCGCGGATCGAACGGCTCGAAGCGCTGGGTGCGGGTGATGACCAGGTCTGCCGGCAGCACCTGCCGGGCCACCGGCGGCAGTTCCCGGCGGGCGATGTGCTGCACCAGCACCACCTCGGTGCCGTGTGCCCCGGAGTCGAACCGGCTCAGCTCGGATTTCGGGTCGTGCCGGCGGTACTCGGCGACCAGCGCGCGCCAGTAGTCGGCACTGGTGAACTCGCGGTAGACCGTCTCGGCGGGTGCGCCGAAGGCGATGGTGTATTCCATCCGGCGCGCCACGACCCCGGATCGTACCGTCTGATCAGGCCGTTCTCCGAATCCAGGCGGTGGTGAAGCGCTGCTCGGCGATGAGCAGCTGCATGAGCTGGCCGCCGATGAACTCCTCGAGCCGGCCGCCGAGCAACGGGATCCGCACCTCGACGGTGGCGGTGAACGTCAGCCGCGACCCGGCCCCGGCCGCCGCCAGCGTGCCGCTGCCGTGCAACCGCACCGGCGCCGACGGGACCGAGCCCCGCACCGTCACCGCGGCCCGGCCGTCGCCGACCGGACCCCAGGTCTCCTCCCGCACCACCGCGAGCTCGCCGCGGTGCACCTGGCGCACGAACCCCGGCAGCCGGTCCGGGTAGAGCACCTGGGTGGTCACCACATCCACCCCGCCGTCGGACGTCGTGGTGAACCGGTCCAGCCTCGCCTCGTCGGCCCCGGAGTCGTCGAGCCGGGCCAGCCAGTACTGCTCGGCGCGCATCGCCGCGTGCACCTGCTCGACCGTGGCGTCGTAGTCGGTGGCCATCTCGAATGAGCGCGGCATAGCCGGCAGGCTACCGTTGCAGGCCGTGGTCGGTTCGCGTGTCGGTGGGGTGGCGGTGGCCGAGGAGGTGCCGCTGGCGCCGTTGACGACGCTGCGCGTCGGTCCGGTGGCGCGCCGCGTGCTCACCTGCACCACCACCGAGCAGCTCGTCGCGGTGCTGCGGGCGCTGATCGCCGACCCGCCCGCCGGTCCGGTGCTCGTGCTCGGCGGCGGCTCCAACGTGGTGCTCGCCGACGACATCGAGGACCTGACCGTGGTGCGGGTGGCCAACACCGCCGTCCACGTCGACGGCAACGTGCTGCGCGCCGAGGCCGGCGCGGTGTTCGACGACGTGGTGACCACCTCGCTGGCGCACGGCCTCGGCGGGCTGGAGTGCCTGTCCGGAATCCCCGGCTCGGTCGGGGCCACCCCGGTGCAGAACGTCGGCGCCTACGGGGTCGAGGTCGCCGACACCATCTCCCGGGTGCGGCTGCTGGACCGGCGCACCGGGGAGGACCGCTGGGTCGAACCGGAGGCGATGCGGTTCGGCTACCGCACCAGCATCCTCAAGCGCACCGACGTCGCGGTGGTGCTCGAGGTCGAGTTCGCCCTCGACGCGCAGGGCCGCAGCGCTCCGCTGCGCTACGGCGAGCTGACCGCCGCGCTGGGCGCCGAGCCCGGCGACCGCGCCGAGCCGGCCCGGGTGCGCGCGGCGGTGCTGGCGCTGCGCGCCCGCAAGGGCATGGTGCTCGACCCGCACGACCACGACACCTGGAGCGTGGGCTCGTTCTTCACCAACCCGGTCGTCGGCACCGAGCGGTTCGAGGCGCTGCGGGCCCGGGTCGGCGGACCGGTGCCGCACTACCCGGCACCCGACGGGGTCAAGCTCGCCGCCGGCTGGCTGGTCGAGCACGCCGGGTTCGGCAAGGGCTTCCCGGGTGCGGGCGCACCGGCCCGGCTGTCCACCAAACACGCACTGGCGCTGACGAACCGGGGCGCCGCCACCGCCGCCGACGTGCTCGCGCTGGCGCGGCGGGTGCGCGACGGGGTGTACGCCGCGTTCGGCATCGAACTCGTGCCGGAGCCGGATCTCATCGGCTGCACGCTGTAGCGGTCCGACTCGCCGGGGGCCGGCCGCCGGCGATGTGCCCAAGCACACCCCGGCACGGCTCGGATCGGCCGCCGCGGCTCGGTAGTCTCGATACACGTGACCTCGACCGGAGCAGACGACCCCGGACCGCGGCTGAACCGGCGGCGGGCGCTGCTGGCCCTGGCGGTCGGTGCGGTCGCTCCCGCGGTGGTCGCCGGCTGCGCCGGCCGGACCGGCGGCGGCGCCCCGGCCCGCGACGAGGGGGAGCGGTCGCCGGCCACCGTCGTGCTCGACCCCGCCGACGCCGCCACCGACGTGTCCCCGACCGCGCCGATCCGCGCCGAGGTGCGCGACGGCTGGTTCCAGCACGTCAAACTCATCAACCCGGACGGCAAGGTGGTCGCCGGCACCCTCAACGCCGACCGCACCGCCTTCCACGTCACCGAACCGCTGGGCTACGGCGTCACCTACACCTGGAGCGGGTCGGCCGTCGGCCGGGACGGCACCGCGGTGCCGGTGGCCGGGCGGTTCACCACGCTGGCCCCGGCCCGTCAGGTGCGCGGCCGGTTCCAGCTCGCCGACGGGCAGGTGGTGGGCGTGGCCGCGCCGATCATCCTGCAGTTCAACGCCCCGATCGACGACGAGTACCGGGCCGGGGTGGAGCGCGCGCTGACCGTCACCTGCGATCCGCCGGTGGAGGGCAGCTGGGCCTGGCTGCCCGACGAGGCCGAGGGCTCCCGGGTGCACTGGCGCAGCCGCGAGTACTTCCCGGCCGGCACCCGGGTGCACGTCGACGCCAGGCTCTACGGCGTGCCGTTCGGCCCGGACGCCTACGGCGAGTCCGACGCCACCCTGGACTTCGAGATCGGCCGCCGGCAGGTCGTCATCGCGCACGCCCCGTCGCACCGCATGCAGGTGCTCGACGGCGACGGCAACGTGATCATGGACTTCCCGTGCAGCTACGGCGAGGGCGACCTGGACCGCAACGTCACCCGCAGCGGCATCCACGTGGTCACCGAGAAGTACGAGGACTTCTACATGACCAACCCCGCCGCCGGCTACGCCAACCTGCGCGAACGCTGGGCGGTGCGGATCTCCAACAACGGCGAGTTCATCCACGCCAACCCGGCCAGCCTGGGCGCACAGGGCAACGCCAACGTCACCAACGGCTGCATCAACCTGTCGCTGGAGAACGCCGAACAGTACTTCCACTCGGCCATCTACGGTGACCCGGTGGAGGTCACCGGCACCCGCATCCAGCTGTCCTACGCCGACGGCGACATCTGGGACTGGGCGGTGCCCTGGGAGGAGTGGAAGGCGATGTCGGCGCTCAACGAGGCGGCCGGGCCGAGCCTGCCGGCCAGCGCCCCGGCCACCCCGTCGGACGCCCCGGTGCCGGGCCCTAGC
>NZ_CALDGS010000113.1 GCF_937941905.1 uncultured Mycolicibacterium sp.
GGGGCTACGACGAAGTCGTAGCGGGATGCCGGGGCTACGACGAAGTCGTAGCGGATGGCCCGGGCCTACGACGAAGTCGTAGCGGAATGCTCCTACCCCGACGTCGTCGCGGCGCTCAGATCGGCGTGATGTAGTCGATCAGCCACTTGCCGTCGACCTTCTCGTAGTCGACGCGCAGCCGGCTGCCGTCGTACACCGACTCCTTGGACTTGTCGGTCACGGTGCGGTTCATGTACACCATCACCGACCCGCGGGTGCGGTGCGCGTCGAGCACGCCGGCCCCCACCACGTGCGCCTGCGAGACCACCTCGCGCTCCCGGGCCTGCGGGATGATGTCGCGGGTCGCGCGCTCCTTGAACTCCGCCCGGTACTCCGGGGTGAGCAGGTTGTAGGCCTCGGTGAGGTTGCGTTCGACGGTCTGGTAGTCGTAGGTGAACACCGTCGGGATCTGCTCGGTGGCCAGCGCGGCGAGCTGTTCGCGGGTCAGCTGCTCGGCGCGCAGCTCCACCCGGTTCCAGTACAGCCCGCCGGCCACCGCACCGAGCGCGACGAACCCGACCGCGGCCAGCACCGCCAGCGCCGAAAGCGCCCGCCGTGCGCGCTCACTCATCAGTTGCCCCCGTCGGGGTACTTCAGGTCGTAGCCGGTCATGTTCCCGTCCTCGTCCTCGGCGACGATGACCCGCATCCGGTACGGCTGCGACGGCTTGTTCACCCCCTCCATGTCGGTGACGGTCACCCGCACCGACACCAGCACCGCGGCCCGGCGTCCCTCCGGGTCGTAGCTCTCCAGCGCCGCGCCGTTGACCACCGCCTCGGAGGAGGCGTTGGTGTCGCGGAACATCGCCTTGAGATTCTCGGTGTTGTTGTTGTGGCTCAACATGTCCCGCAGCGGACCGCTGGTGGACTCGTAGAACCGGTCGACGCTCTCCTCGACCGTGTCCTGGGTGAAGCTGAACATGTTGACCACCAGCTGCGCGGCGGTGTCGACGTAGCGCTGCTTGTGGTCGAGGTCGGCCTGGACCCGGTGCTGCTGCACGGTCATCACCGCGACCGCGGTGCCGAGCAGCCCCAGCGCGAGCACCGCGGCGACCGCGGACACCAGCACCACCATCCGGCGGTTGGGCGCGCGCCGCGGCGGCGGGCCCAGCGGGCCGGCGCCCGGACCGCGCACCGCGCCCGGCCACTCCGGCCGGGCCGCCCGGGGTGCCGGAGCCGCGGGGACGACCACCTCCGCGGCGGTCGCGCCGGCCGGGCCGGCGGGGCGGTGCGCCCGGCGGCGACGGCGGGCCGCGCCGGAACCGGTGGCGGTCCCGTGATCGGTTCCCGTGTCGGTATCGCTCATCAGATCTGTCTCGGATCGAGCATCAGGTCGACCCACGTCTCGGCGGGCCGCAGCTTCTCGGCACCGGGAGCGTACACCCCGACGTTGCCGTCCGGATCGACGAACTTGCCGGTCTGCTGGTCGTACACGGTGACCTGCGGCCCGGCCGCCTGCGGCGGGTTGCCCGGCGGCACCGGCCCGGTGCCCACCGGCGGCGGGGGCGGCGGGATCTCCGCCGGGTACGGCAGCAGCGGGTCCTGCGGCGGGAACGGTGCCGGCGGCAGGTACGGCGTCACCGCGGGCGGCGGGCCGTCCGGCGGCGGCGGGAACGGCTGCCACGGCTGGTGTGGCGCCGGCCCCGGCCCCGGCGGCGGGGCGTCGGGCGGGTAGAAGCCCGGCGCGTACGGGATGCCCGGATCCGGATCGTTCTCCGGCGGGATGTACGGGTAGTGGTTCGGCGGCAGGATGTTGCGGCCGTCGGTCACCGGGGTGCCCACCGGGATGGTCGGCCCGCGCCACGGGTTGGTGCCGAGCGGCTTGTAGCCCTCCGGGTCGCGGCAGAGCTGCACGGTCGGGGCGCGCTTGCCCGGGAACTCCTGGCAGGGGTAGTTGCGCGCGCCGCGCACCACGCTCGGATCGTTATGCGGCACCTTGCAGTACATGTCCAGCGGCAGGTCGCGCAGCGTGGTGTCGGCCGGCGAGCGGATCTCGGTCGGCGGCAGGAAGCCCACCGAGCAGGGCGGCGGATCACCCAGGTCGATCTTGAAGTCAAGCTTGCCGCCCTCGTCCTTGGGCACCCCGTAGGCGATCGTCAGCAGTGCCTGGAACAGCGCCGGGAACACCACCAGCGCATGCTCGATGGACTTGCGGTAGATGACGCCCACCCGGCCGAAGTTGGCCAGGCTGGCCGCCAGCGCCGGGAACGACGGGCGGATCCCGTCGAAGGTCTCCTGCGCGGTCTCGGCGGTGCCGGGGACGGTGGCCAGCACGTTGCGGAACTGCGCGTCGGCACCGCGCAGTTCGGTGGTGAGCCGGGCCAGACCGTCGGCGGCGGCGCGGATGTCGTCCCCGCTGCGGATCTGCGCCTCCAGCAGCGGGGCGGAGCGGTCGATGAGCGCCTCGGTCTGCGGCCAGTTCGCGTTGGCCTCGTCGACCAGCAGCCGCGCCGACTCGACCAGCCGGGCCAGCTCCGGCCCGGAGCCGTTGAACGCCTTGAACGTCTCGGCCAGCAGCTCCTTGAGCCGGCTGTCGGCCAGCGTGGAGACCAACTGGTCGGCCTCGTCGAGCAGGCCGGCGACGTCCTGCCCGACGGCGGTGCGGTCCTTGCCGATCACATCGCCGTTGCGCAGCAGCGCCTGCCCGGCCGAGCCGTCCGGGGGCACCAGGTCGACGTACTGCTCGCCGACCGCCGACATGCTCTGCACGGTGGCCGTCACGTCGGCGGGCACGTGCGCGCTCGAGTTGATCCGCATCCGGGCGGCCACCCCGTCGTCGGTGAGCTCCACCGCCTCCACCCGGCCGACGGTCACGCCGCGGTAGGTGACGTTGGCGTTCTCGTACAGCCCGCCGGCGGCCTCGAACTCGGCCGTCACCCGGATCGCGCCCAGCCCGAGCCGGGCCGGCACGTGCAGGTAGTTGGTCACGATCAGGCTGACCGTCACCACCGTGACCAGGGCGAAGATCAGCAGCTGGATGCGCGTGGTGCGGGTGATCATCTACGGCGCCTCTTCCTGCCCCGACGCGGTGCCCGGCGGGATCTTGAACGGGTCCGCGGCCTGCCCGGACAGATTCGCCATCTGGCCGATCAGCCAGTCCGGCGGGTTCACCACCTCGTGCAGGTGGGCCATGTTCGGGTCGAACGGCGAGGTGGTCAGGATCGACTCGCCGATGCGGCGCATCGTCAGGTCGAACGTGGTGAACACGTTGAGGTAGTCACCGCGCACCGCCCGCCGCAGGTACTTGGTGGTGAACGGGAAGGTCGGCAGCAGGTCGAGGCTGCTGACCAGCTCGCGCCGGTGGTCGTTGAGCTCCTTGACCACCGGGTAGAGGTCCTTCATGTCGGCGGCGAAGTCCTCTTTGGTCTCGGCGAGGATGCGCGCGGCCAGGGTGCCGAACCGCTGCAGCGCGGCGAACGCCTCGACGATGGTGGCGCGGTTGTCGTTGAGCACCTGCAGCGCACCGGGCAGCGAGTCCAGGGTGCGGCCCAGGCTGTCGCGGCCCTCGGCCAGGATCGCGGCGAACCGGTCGATGCCCTGCGCGGCGGCGATGATGTCGTCGGTCTGGGCGTCCAGCGCCCGGGTCAGCTCGGCCAGCCGCGGCACCAGGTCGACGAAGTCCATGCTGCGCCCGGCCACCGCCGCGTACAGCTCGTCGGTGATGTCCTGCAGCGAGCCGAGATTGCCCTTGTTGACCACCATGCCCAGCGAGGACAGCACCTCCTCGGTGGACGGGTAGCGGCCGGCCATCCGGATGTGCGAGCCGTCGCGCAGCTCGCCCTCCGGCGGTTCGCCGACCGGCGGGAGCAGCTCGACGTGCTGCGAACCGAGCAGCGAGGTCTGCGCCACCCGGGCCACCGCGTTGGCCGGCAGCTTGACACCGCCGTCGAGCGACAGCTGCAGGGCGGCGTAGAAGGTGCCGTCCGGCCGCTGCACCGCGTCCACGCCGGACACGCTGCCCACGGTCACGTCGTCGACCATCACCGGCGAGTTCTGCGGCAGCGTGGCCACATCCGGCACCTCGACGGTGACGGTGTAGGAGCCGCGGCCGTGCCCGGCGGTGCCGGGCAGGTTCAGCGAGTTCAGCCCGCCGAACTGGCAGCCGGCCAGGATCGCCGCCCCGGAGCCGATCGCCACCGCGCGGACGCCGACGCGGACGAGACTGCCGCGCAACGCCGTTGTCCTCATCGCCCACCTCCTGCCGGGGTCGCACCCGCCTCGGCCGGCAGCGGGGCCGACTGGCCCGTGCCGTGCTGTGCCGACGAGGCGTCCTTCGTCCCCTCCTGCTCGGGCAGGAACAGTTCGGACAGGTCGGCGTCCGGCGACACCTGCGGCGGGGTCACCCCCGGGTTGGGCTTCCACTGCAGCTGCGGGATCGGGGTACGCGCCTTGGCCTCGGTGGCCGGGGTGTCGTAGATGATCTGGCCCTTGTAGGCGGTGATCGAGTTGATCGGGTGGAACAGCATCGGCGGGTAGTTCATCATGATCCGCCGCAGCACCGGCGCCATCCGCTGGCGGCACAGCTCGGTGCGCTTGTAGTTCTCCGGGGTCGCGCCCACCTCGAACGAGCCGGCGCAGATGAATTGCACCGGGTTGGCGAAGTTCGGCAGCGACAGCAGGCCGGCCATCGACCCCTGCGCCGGGTTGTAGATGTTGTAGAAGTTCGACAGCCCGTTCGGGGTGACGTGCAGCACCTGCTCGATGTCGTCGCTCTGGGCGTGCAGCATCGTCATCAGGTCGGTGAGCTTGGTGACGCTGTCGATCAGCGTGCCGTTGCGCTCGTCGAGGAACTGCCGCACGTCGGTCAGCGCCTGGCCCAGCAGGTCCAGCGAATGGTCCAGGCCCACCGAGCTTTCCGCCAGCACCTGCGACACCGAGGCCAGGTGGTCGGCGAACTGCACCACCTGCTCGTTGCTGTTGGACAGCGCCTCGACGAGCACCTGCAGGTTGCGCACCGTGCCGAACAGGTCGCCGCGCGAGTCGCCGAGCCGGCCGGCCACCGCGGACAGTTCGCGCAGCGCCCGCCGGAACGAGTCGCCGTTGCCGGTGAACGTGTCGGCGGCCTGGTTCACCAGTGCGGTCAACGGGCCCTGCACCCCGTCGGGCTCCGGGCCGAGGTGGCGGGCCAGCTTGGTCAGCTCCTCCTTGACCTGGTCCCACTCCACCGGCACGCCGGTCCGCTCCAGGCCGATGACCGCGCCGTCGCCCAGCGCGTCGCCCTCGGCGTAGGCCGGGGTGAGCTGAACGAACCGGTCCGACACCACGTTCGGGGCGATGATGACCGCCCGGGCGTCGGCGGGCACCCGCACGTCGTCGTCGACCCGCATGGTCACCCGAACCGCCTCGGGCAACGGTTCGACGGACTCGATCCGCCCGACCGGCACCCCGAGCACCCGCACGTCGTCGCCCGGGTACAGGCCCACCGTCGAGGTGAAGTACGCGGTGATGCGGTAGCTGCCGGCGCGCGGGAGCACCAGGGCCACCCCACCGATCAGGGCGGCCGCCAGCACGAGCCCGAGCGTGACCCGGAACCAGTTGCTGCGCAAGGTCTTCGCTTTCGTCATGGCGACTTCGGCCTCAGGATCAGGCGTTCGGAGATGAAGCCGCGCAGGTAGTCGGCCAGGCTGTCGGGCAGCTTGCCGGGCTGGAAGTAGGCATCCAGCAGCACCTCGGCCATCGGCCCGGGCGGCAGACCGTAGAGGTTGATGTGGAAGCCCGGCCCGGAACCGACCACCTCGCCGAGCGTGGTGGCGTAGGCCGGCAGCCGGCGCAGCGCCTCCGAGATGTGCTCACGGCGCTCGAGCAGGTTGTCGAGCACCAGGTTCAGCTTGCGCAGCGCCGGCTCGAACTCGCGGCGGTTGTCGGCGACGAATCCGGACAGCTGTTCGGAGACCTCGTCGATGCCGGCGATGAGCGCCGACAGCGCCGCCCGCCGCTCGTCGAGGGCGGCGAACAGCCGGTTGCCGTCGACGACGAGCCGGTTGACCTGCTCGGCCCGGTCGGCGAGCACCTTGCTCACCGACTGGGCCCGGCCCAGCAGCTCGGCCAGCGCGGCGTCGTTGGCGTTGAGGCTGCGCGACAGCGCGGCGATGCCGTCGAGTGCGCCGCGCAGTTGCGGGGTGGCGTCGCGCAGTGTGTCGGTGAGCACGCCCAGCGCCTGGGTGAACTGCTCCTGGTCCAGTTCGGCGGTCGACGAACCGAGGTCCTGCAGCGCGTTGTTGAGCGTGTACGGCGTGGTGGTCCGCTCCCGCGGGATCGTCGTCACCGCCCCGGCCCCGGCCGGCACCACCGCCAGCGACCGCTCGCCGAGCACCGTGTCGGTGCGGATCGAGGCACGCGACTGGTCGCCGACGCGGATCCCGCGGGAGACGGTGAAGGTGACCTTGGCCGAGGTGCCGGCCAGCGACACCGACTTGACCTCGCCGACCTTGATGCCCGACACGGTCACGTCGTTGCCCGGCGAGATGCCGCCCGCGTCGGCGAAGTACGCATCGTAGTTCTTGCCCTGCGGGAAGAACGGCAGGGTGTTGTAGCCGAACGCCACCAGCACCACGCACGCCACGACGACGATGCCGAAGATGCCGGTGCGCAACGGGTTGCGCTCCGCGGTGGCATCAGCCATCTTCGGAACACCTCCCCTTGGACGGGTCCGGCGGACCGCCGAACGGGATGAGGATGTCGCTGCCCGCCGGTCCGTTGATCTTGATCCGGGTCGAGCAGTAGAAGATGTTGAAGTACGCGCCGTAGGCACCCAGCGACTGCAGCCGCAGGTAGTTCTCCGCCAGCGGCTCGATGACCCGGTTCACCTCGTCCTTGCGGTCGTCGATCTCGGTGAGCAGCGGCCGCAGGTTCTCCAGCACGCCCTGCACCGGCCGGCGGCCCTTCTGCATCATCTCGGTCAGGTCGCGCTCGGCCGAGGCCAGCGGCTCGATGGCACCGGCGATCGGATCCCGGCCCTCGGCCAGCCCGGTGACCAGCTGCTGCAGCCGTTCCACGCCGGTGTTGAACTCCGCGCTCTTGGCGTCGACGGTGCCCAGCACCGCGTTGAGGTGGTTGATGACGTCGCTGACCACCTGGTAGCGGTCGGCGATGGACTGGGTGAACGAGCCGGTGTTGGAGAGCAACTCCGCCAGCGCCCCGCCCTGGCCCTGCAGCGCCTGGATCACCGCGTTGCTGATCTCGTTGAGCTTGTGGCCGTCGAGGCCCTTGAGCACCGGCCGCAACCCGCCCAGCAGCGCGTCGAGATCCAGTGCGGGCTGGGTGTTCTCCACCGGCAGCGTGCCGCCGTCGGGCAGCTTGCGCAGCTCCCCGGGACCGGAGGTGATCTCCAGGTAGCGGTCGCCGACGAGGTTCTCGTAGCGGATCACCGCCCGGGTGGAGGTGTAGAGCTGGTAGCGCCTGTTGACGTCGAAGGTGACGTCGACGGTGTTGTCGTCCTTGAGCCGCACGCCGCGGACCGTGCCCACCGGCACCCCGGCGATGCGGACGTCGTTGCCCGCCTTGAGCCGTGAGGCGTCGGTGAAGATCGCGTGGTAGGTGTGCCCGGCGGCGAACCGGAACTCGCCGAACACCACCACCAGCCCGGCGGCGACGAGCAGCATCGTCACCGTGAAGACGGTGACGTTGATGAGCGTTCTCCTGTGGTTCACCAGTCGTCACGCTCCGCGAAGGCACCGTTGAACAGGAATTGCAGGGTCGACGGGGCGTCGAGCTGCAGTTCGGTGAACGGCTCGTACGGGATCAGCGCGTTGTCGGTCACCAGGAACGGCGCCTTGTACCACGAGCCGCCACCCTGCTTGCCCGGCATGTCCGGCAGGCCGCGGCAGTTCGGCCCGCCGCTGGCGTTCACGATGGGCAGGCTCTCCGGGTAGGTGTAGGACGGCGAGCCGAGCAGGAAGTTCGACGAGGTGAACAGGCCCGGCCGGGTGCCGCCGATCATCGGGGCGAAGTCCTGGATGGCCTTCTCGATCGCCACCAGCAGGCAGCCGTACTCCGGCGAGTAGTCGGCCAGCACCTTCAGCGGGGCGCGGGCCCGCTGAATGGCGGCGATGTAGTCGTCGGCGCCGTCGGCGAGCGCGTCGTGGCCGGAGTTGGCCAGGCCGGTGGCGGCCAGCAGGCTGGCGTTGAGGTTGCGGGCCTGGTCGGAGATGGTGCGGCTGAGCGTCGGCGCGTTGTCCAGCACGGTCACCAGGTCCGGCGCGGCGTCGCCGTAGATGTTGCCGACCGCGGCGGTCTGGGCCAGCAACGACTGCACCGCGGGCATCTTCGGGTTGAGCCGGCCGGCCAGCTCGTTGGCGCCGGCCAGCGCCGCGCCCAGGTTGTCGCCGTTGCCGCGCAGGCCCTCCGCGACCGCGGTGAGGGTGCCGTTGAGCTCGGTCGGGTCGATCTTGTCCAGCACGTCCATCAGCGTCTGGAACAGCGTGTTGACCTCGAGCTGCACCGCGTCGGCGTGCACGTGCGCGCCGGGCTCCAGGGAGGCCGCCACCGGCCGCTCGGGCGGCAGGAACTCCACCGCCTTGGCGCCGAACACCGTGTTGCCGGCGATGCGCACCGTCGCGTCGGCGGGCACGTAGCGCAGCTGGTCGCGGTTGATGGCCAGCCGCAGCCGGGCCTGGTCGCCGGCGTAGGCGATGTCGGCCACCTTGCCGATCTGGATGCCGCGGTACTTGACCTTCGCACCGCGTTCCATCACCAGACCGGCGCGCGGCGCGGTCACCGTCACCGTCTCGGTCGGCACGAACGCCGCCGTGTAGGACAGGTAGGTGAACACCACGAACGCCGCGATGATCACCGCGAGGACCGCCGCGGCGATCCGCACATGCAGCTTTCTCGACCCGGTATCCGCCATCGCCGCTACCCGGAGAGGTTGAAGTTGCCCGACGCGCCGTAGACGGCCAGGGAGACGAACAGAGTGATGACCACGACCACGACCAGCGAGGTGCGCACGGCCTGCCCGACCGCCACGCCCACGCCGACCGGGCCGCCGGAGGCGTTGTAGCCGTAGTAGGTGTGCACCAGCATCACCGCGATCGACATGACGATCGCCTGCAGGAACGACCACAGCAGGTCGGTCTCCACCAGGAACGTGGTGAAGTAGTGGTCGTACAGGCCGCCGGACTGGCCGTTGATGTAGACGGTGGTGAACCGGGCCGCGAAGAACGCGGCCAGCACGCTCAGCGCGTACAGCGGCACGATGGTGATCAGGCCGGCCACCAGCCGGGTGGACACCAGGTAGCTCACCGAGTGCACGGCCATCGTCTCCACCGCGTCGATCTCCTCGGCCACCCGCATCGCGCCGAGCTGCGCGGTGGTGCCGGCGCCGATGGTGGCGGCCAGCGCGATGCCGGCGATGACCGGGGCGATGATGCGCACGTTGAGGAAGGCCGACAGGAAGCCGGTGAGCGCCTCGATGCCGATGTCGCCGAGCGAGGCGAAGCCCTGCACCGCCACCACGCCGCCGGAGGCCAGCGTCAGGAACGCGGTGACGCCGACGGTGCCGCCGATGATCGCCAGCGCGCCGACGCCCATCGTCATCTCGGCGATGAGCCGGATCGTCTCCTTGCGGTACGTGGTGACCGCGTTGGGGACGTACCGCATCGTCTCGCCGTAGAACAGCGCCTGCTCGCCGAAGTCGTCGACGGCCTTGGGCACGCCGCGGAACGCGCGGCGCAGCCGGAACGTCAGGTCGTAGCTCATCGTCGGCGCCCCATCAACTCTCCAGCACCCGCACCCCGACCGCGGTCATCAGCACGTTGATGACGAACAGGCAGATGAACGCGTAGACGACGGTCTCGTTCACCGCGATGCCCACACCCTTCGGGCCGCCGGAGACGGTCAGCCCGCGGTAGCAGCCGACCAGACCGGCGGCCACCCCGAACAGCATCGCCTTGACCTCGGCCAGCAACAACTCCGGCAGGCCGGTCAGCACGGTCAGGCCGTTGACGAAGGCGCCCGGGTTGACCCCCTGCAGCAGCACCGAGAAGACGTAGCCGCCGATCAGGCCGATGGCGCAGACCAGGCCGTTGAGCAGCAGGGCGACGAAGGTGGAGGCCAGCACCCGGGGCACCACCAGCCGCTGGATCGGATCGATGCCCAGCACCCGCATCGCGTCGATCTCCTCGCGGATGGTGCGCGCCCCGAGGTCCGCGCAGATCGCGGTGGCGCCGGCGCCGGCGACCACCAGCACGGTCACCACCGGGCCGAGCTGGGTGATGGTGCCGAACGCGGTGCCCGCACCGGACAGGTCCGCCGCGCCGATCTCGCGCAGCAGGATGTTCAGCGTGAACGCCACCAGGACGGTGAACGGGATCGACACCAGCAGCGTCGGCACCAGCGAGACACGGGCGATCATCCACGTCTGTTCCAGGAACTCCCGGAACTGGAACGGCCGCCGGAACATCCCGGCGAACGTCTCGACGGACATCTCCACGAACCCGCCCACGGCCCGGGCCGGGACCGCGAGCTGTTCGATCAATCTCGGCTCCGTTCTCTACAGAGGGGGTTGCTGTCGGTCACCATGGCGAACACTATGACGAAAGCGCCTCCGTGCTGCTACCCGAGGGTAACCGACCGCTATGGCGGCGGTTACACGGGAAGGAACACCGTGAGCTGGATCATACTAACTAGAACGCGTTCACCGTGTCAAAGTTCGAACAAAATGCCCTTTTACGCAGGCGAAAGCCGTTTTTTGACAGCAGTGACTGAAACACGTTCTAGCCACTGACCGGCGGCTCGGCGACCGCGCCGCCGTTTCAGCTGTCCAGCACCACCGAGGCCGAGAAACCGCGCTCCGGATCCCGGTCAGCAAAGTATTCCTGCAGCGTCGTGCTGAGCTGGTCGGGCTCCCAGGCCTCCGCCGGCGCGCGGAAGTGCCGCTCCACCGTCGGGGCGTTCATCAACACCACATGCGGACCATAGACGATGAACAGCTGACCGTTCACCCGTTCCGAGGCCGGAGCGGCCAGGAACCGCACCAGCTTCACCACGTGCTCGGGCGACAGCGGGTCGACGGTGCCCTCGGGCAGCTCGGGCGCCTCGCCGAACACCCCGGCGGTCATCGCGGTGCGCGCCCGCGGGGCGATCGCGTTGGCCCGCACCCCGTAGCGCTCCAGGGCCCGGGCGGCGGTCAGCGTGAGCGCGGTGATGCCGGCCTTGGCCGCCCCGTAGTTGGCCTGGCCGACCGGGCCGGACAGGCCCGCCTCCGAGGAGGTGTTGATGATGCGGCCGTACACCTTGCCGTCGGCGGACGCCTTGGCCTTGGCCCGCCAGTAGGCGGCCGCGTTGCGGGTCAGCAGGAAGTGCCCGCGCAGATGCACCGCGATGACGGCGTCCCAGTCCTCGTCGGTGAGGTTGAACAGCATCTTGTCGCGGGTGATGCCGGCGTTGTTGACGACGATGCCCAGCCCGCCGAGCCGGTCGGCGGCGGCGACGAGCTCGTCGGCGGTGGACCGCTCGCTGATGTCACCGGCGACGGCCACCCCCTTGACGCCGGCCGCGGCGATCTCGTCGAGCACATCGGAGCGTTCCAGCGCCGGGGCGATGTCGTTGACCACCACCGACGCACCGGCGCGGGCCAGGCCGATGGCCTCCGCGCGTCCCAGGCCGGCGGCGGCACCGGTCACCACCGCGACCAGACCGGACAGATCGTTGGCGTCTTGACTCATGTCGCTCCTTTGTGCCGGGCGGGCGCCGCCCCTCGGGGGTTGCTTCGGGGCGAGGGGCGGCGTCCGAAACGAATGCCTCTAGTCGATGCGCTTCAGCGCGGCGCGCGGGCAGTCGGCGATCGCCTGCTCGGCGAGGGCCTCCTGGTCGGCCGGAATCGGGTCCTTGGTGACCACGGCGTACTCGTCGTCGTCCAGTTCGAACAGGTCGGGGGCGATCCCCACACAGACCGCATTGCCCTCGCAACGATCGCGGTCAACTTCAACACGCATGGCAACCTCCTGTCGGCGTCGTGTCCGGCCCGGCGGGACCACGGGCCCCACCGGACCCCCCATTGTGTGCGTGCCCCAGGCGCCCGCGCCTGGACCCCAAGACTAGAACGTGTTACAACCCTTTGGGAATCCGGGTCGCACGCCGGGTTCGCTTTCCCCCGAAAAGTAAAGGACGCGACGATGCGGATCGGCTACACCCCGGAACAGGAAGCCCTGCGTGCCGAGCTCCGCGCCTACTTCAAGAAGCTGATGACGCCCGAGCGGGTCGAGGCGCTCAGCTCCTCGGAAGGCGAGTACGGGCGGGGCAACGTCTACCGCGAGACCGTGGCCCAGATGGGCCGCGACGGGTGGCTCGCGCTGGGCTGGCCCAAGGAGTACGGCGGCCAGGCCCGCTCGGCGATGGACCAGCTGATCTTCACCGACGAGGCCGCGATCGCCGGTGCCCCGGTGCCGTTCCTGACCATCAACAGCGTGGCCCCGACGATCATGGCGTTCGGCACCGAGGAGCAGAAGAAGTTCTTCCTGCCGAAGATCGCCGCCGGCGAGGTGCACTTCTCGATCGGCTACTCCGAGCCGGGTGCGGGCACCGACCTGGCCTCGCTGCGCACCACCGCGGTGCGCGACGGTGACGAGTACGTCATCAACGGCCAGAAGATGTGGACCAGCCTGATCCAGTACGCCGACTACGTCTGGCTGGCGGTGCGCACCAACACCGAGGCCAAGAAGCACCGGGGCATCTCGGTGCTGATCGTGCCGACCACCGCCGAGGGCTTCTCCTGGACCCGGGTGCGCACCATGGCCGGGGTGGACACCAGCGCCACCTACTACCAGGACGTGCGGGTGCCGGTGAGCAACCTGGTCGGCGCCGAGAACGACGGCTGGAAGCTGGTCACCAACCAGCTCAACCACGAGCGGGTGGCCCTGGTCAGCGCGCAGCCGCTGTTCCTGGCCCTCGACGGGGTCCGGGAGTGGGCGCAGCACACCAAGGACGCCCGCGGGATGCGGATGATCGACCACGAGTGGGTGCAGCTGAACCTGGCCCGGGTGCACGCCAAGGCCGAGGTGCTCAAGCTCATCAACTGGAAGCTGGCCTCCAGCGCCGAGGGCACCCTCTCCCCCGCCGACGCGTCGGCGGCCAAGGTGTTCGGCACCGAACTGGCCACCGAGGCCTACCGGCTGCTGATGGAGGTGCTCGGCCCGAAGGCCACGCTGCGGCCCGACTCGCCCGGCGCGGTGCTGCGCGGGCGCATCGAGCGGATGCACCGCAGCTGCCTGATCCTCACCTTCGGCGGCGGCACCAACGAGATTCAGCGCGACATCATCGGCATGGTCGCCTTGGGCCTGCCCAGGGTCAATCGGTAAGGAAGACTATGGATTTCACATTGCCCGAAGCGGCCGAGGATCTCGGCGGCCTGGTGCGCACCATCACCGAGGCGGTGTGCACCCCGGAGCGTCAGCGCGAGCTCGACGGCCTGCCGCAGCGGTTCGACGATCAGTTGTGGGGCAAGCTCATCGAGGCCGACGTGCTCTCGGCCGCCGCGCCGGAGGCGCTCGGCGGCGGCGGGTACGGGCTGATCGAGCAGGCGGCGGTGCTCACCGCGCTGGGCCGCCAGCTGGCCGCGGTGCCCTACCTGGAGTCGGTGGTGCTCGGCGCCGGCGCGCTGGCCGCCTTCGCCGGCGAGGCGCTGCGGCGCGAGTGGGGTGCGCCGGCGGTGGCCGGGCAGAAGATCCTCACCGTCGCCCTCGACGGCGACCCCGGCGAGGGCCCGGTGCAGGCCGCGCCGGACGGCTCGGGCCGCCGGCTCACCGGTGCCCGCACCCAGGTGGCCTACGGGCCGCTGGCCGACGCGTTCCTGGTGCCGGCCGAGACCGGCGACGGCACAACGGTTTTCCTGGTCACCAAGGACGACCCGGGGGTGCGGGTGGAGTCCCTGCACACCACCGGGCAGGGCAGCGTGGGCCGGCTCGAGCTGGCCGGCACCGTGGTGGGCGCCGACCGCGTGGTCGGCGGTGCCGAGGTGGCCGACTGGCTGACCACCCGGCGCACCCTGGGGCTGTCGGCCTACGCGCTCGGGGTGCTCGAGCGGGCGCTGGAGCTCACCGCGACCTACGCCCGGGAGCGCGAGCAGTTCGACCGGCCCATCGGCAGCTTCCAGGCGGTGGCGCAGCGGCTGGCCGACGGCTACATCGACGTCACCGGGCTGCGGATGACGCTGACGCAGGCGGTCTGGCGGGTGGCCGAGGACCAGCCCGCCGACGTGGACGTGGCCACCGCGGCGTTCTGGGCCGCCGAGGCCGGGCACCGCGTCGCACACACCACCGTGCACATCCACGGCGGGGTCGGCATCGACATGGACCACCCGGTGCACCGCTACTTCCTGGCGGCCAAGCAGACCGAGTTCGCCCTGGGCAGCGCCACCGGGCAGCTGCTGCGCATCGGGCAGGTGCTGGCCGACAATCCCGTCTGAGCCGTGCCGACCGTCACCGCGCTGCTGGCCCCACTGGCCGAGGTGACCGACCGCGGCGTGCACTCCGAGGACGGGTTCACCTCCTGGCAGGAGCATTTCGCCGACGCCGCGGCGGTGGCCGCGGCGCTGGAGGCCCGGCTCGACCCCGGCCGGCCCCGCCACGTCGGGGTGCTGCTGGGCAACACCCCGTTCTTCTGCTCGGTGCTCGTCGCCGCGGCGATGACCGGCATCGTGCCGGTGGGCCTCAACCCCACCCGGCGCGGGACGGCGCTGGCGCGGGACGTCGAGCGCAGCGACTGCCAGTTGGTGCTCACCGACGACCCGGCCGTGCTACCGGAGGGGCTGCCGTTCGTCGACGTCGGGTCGGCGGACTGGGCGCGGGAGCTCGCCGGGCACCGCGGTGCGCCGGTGCGGTTCCGCGACGCCGCACCGGACGACCTGTTCATGCTCATCTTCACCTCGGGCACCAGCGGTGACCCGAAGGCGGTGCGGGTGACCCACGACAAGGTGGCCCACCCGGGCCGGATGCTGGCCGAGCGGTTCGGCCTGGGCCCGGCCGACGTCTGCTACCTGTCCATGCCGCTGTTCCACTCCAACGCGGTGATGGCGGGCTGGGCGCCGGCGGTGGCCGCCGGGGCGTCGATCGCGCTGCGGCGGAAGTTCTCGGCGTCGCAGTTCATCCCGGACGTGCGCCGCTACGGCGCCACCTACGCCAACTACGTCGGCAAGCCGCTGTCGTACGTGCTGGCCACCCCGGAGCGCCCCGACGACGCCGACAACCCGCTGCGGATCCTGTACGGCAACGAGGGTGCCCCGCGCGACATCGAACGGTTCGCCCGGCGGTTCGGGGTGACGGTGGTCGACGGGTTCGGCTCCACCGAGGGCGGGGTGTCGATCGCCCGCACCCCGGACACCCCGCCGGGCGCGCTGGGCCCGCTGACCGAGGAACTGGCCGTCGTCGACGTCGACACCGGCGAGCCGTGCCCGCCCGGGAAGATCGGCGAGATCGTGAATCCCAAGGGCCGCGGCTGGTTCCGCGGCTACTACAACGACCCGGAGGCCGAGGCGCAGCGGATGGCCGGCGGTGTCTACCACAGCGGGGACCTCGGCTACACCGACGAGCGGGGCTACGTCTACTTCGCCGGCCGGCTCGGCGACTGGCTGCGGGTCGACGGCGAGAACCTCGGCACCGCGCCCATCGAGCGGGTCCTGTTGCGCCACCCCGACGTCGTCGAGGCGGCGGTCTACGGCATCCCGGCGCCGGATGTGGGCGACCAGGTGATGGCCGCGCTGGTGCTGGTCGACGGGGCGGAGTTCGATGTCGCGGCGTTCCGCGAGTTCCTTTCCGCCCAGGACGATCTCGGTCCCAAGCAGTGGCCGTCGTACGTGCGGGTGGCCCGCAGCCTGCCCCGCACCGAGACGTTCAAGGTGCTCAAGCGGGTGCTGCAGGCCGAGGGCCTGGACTGCCCCGACCCGGTCCACCGGGTCTGACGCCCGGAGCCGCCCAAAGGCACAAACGGGCGGAAAAGTGCGAGAAGGATCCGCCATTTCGTCGATCTCGGCGGCGGACAGGAAGGACATCAGATGCGCATTGCGGTCACCGGCGGCACCGGTTACGTGGGCACCCACACCGTGCGGGCGTTCCTGGCGGCCGGCCACCAGGTGCGGCTGCTGATCACCGACTCCCCCACCGACGCCGAGATCGCCGAGCGGCTCGCCGAGCACGGCGAGGTGGAGACGCTGCGCGGCGACGTGCGTGACGAGGGCACCGTCGCCGACCTGCTCGACGGCGCCGACGCGGTCTGGCACGCCGCCGGGGTGGTCGGCACCGACTACCGGCGCACCCGGCTGATGTGGGAGATCAACGCCTACGCCACCGAGCAGCTGCTGCGCCGGGCGGTGACGGCGGGCCTGGACCCGGTGGTCTCGGTGAGCAGCTACGCGGCACTGTTCCCGCCGCCGAACGGCGTCATCGGCCCGGACACCCCGCCCGCGCCCGGGCGCAGCCCGTACGCCAAGACCAAGGCCTACGCCGACGGGGTGGCCCGCAAGCTGCAGGCCGAGGGCGCCCCGGTGGTGGTCACCTACCCGTCCAGCGTGGTGGGCCGGCCCTTCCTGTCCGCCCCCGGCGTCACCGAGCAGGGCTGGGCGCCGATGGTGCGCCGGCGGGTCGCCCCGCGGATGGACGGCGGCATGCAGATGATCGACGTGCGCGACGTCGCCGAGGTGCACGCCCGGCTGATGGTGCCGGGCCGCGGGCCGAAGCGCTACATCTGCGGCGGCGAACTGCTGACCTTCAACCAGATGATCGACGCGCTGGAAGCCGGTCTGGGGCAGCCGATCCGGCGCATCCCGCTGCCGCAGGCCGCGTTCCGCGCGGTGGGCCGGATCGCCGACCTGGTGGCGCCGGTGCTGCCGCTCGGCGACGGGCTCAGCTACGAGGCGGCGGTCATGCTCACCGCGGCCACCCCGACCGACGACTCGCAGACCCGCGCCGAACTCGGCATCGCCTGGCGGGACCCGGTGCAGGCGATCAAGGAGTCGTTCGCCTGACCCGGTTCACCGCTGCTCGGCCGGTGCCGGCTCGTGGCGGCGGCCGACGTGCGACTCGGCCCGCATCCGCGCCACCATGTGCGGGTAGTGCAGCTCGAACGCCGGCCGCTCGGAGCGGATCCGCGGCAGCTCGGTGAAGTTGTGCCGCGGCGGCGGGCAGGAGGTCGCCCACTCCAGCGAGTTGCCGTAGCCCCACGGATCGTCGACGGTCACCGGCTCGCCGTAGCGCCAGCTCTTGAAGACGTTCCAGGTGAACGGCAGCACCGAGATACCCAGGATGAACGCCCCGACCGTGGCCACCACGTTCAGTTCGGTGAACCCGTCCGACGGCAGGTAGTCGGCGTAGCGGCGCGGCATGCCCTCGTCGCCCAGCCAGTGCTGCACCAGGAACGTGGTGTGGAAGCCGATCAGCGTCAACCAGAAATGCCACTTGCCCAGCCGCTCGTCGAGCATCCGGCCGGTCATCTTCGGGAACCAGAAGTACACCCCGGCGTAGGTGGCGAACACGATGGTGCCGAACAGCACGTAGTGGAAGTGCGCCACCACCCAGTAGGTGTCGCTGATGTGGAAGTCCAGCGGCGGGCTGGCCAGCAGCACGCCCGACAGACCGCCGAGCAGGAAGGTGACCAGGAAGCCGATCGAGAACAGCATCGGCGACTCGAAGGTCAGCTGCCCCTTCCACATGGTGCCGATCCAGTTGAAGAACTTGATGCCGGTCGGCACGGCGATGAGGAAGGTCATGAAGGAGAAGAACGGCAGCAGCACCGCGCCGGTGGCGTACATGTGGTGCGCCCACACCGCGACCGACAGCGCCGCGATGCCGATGGTGGCGTAGATCAGCGTGGTGTAGCCGAAGATCGGCTTGCGGCTGAACACCGGGAAGATCTCGCTGACGATGCCGAAGAACGGCAGCGCGATGATGTACACCTCGGGGTGGCCGAAGAACCAGAACAGGTGCTGGTAGAGGATCACCCCGCCGTTGCCCGGGTCGTAGATGTGGGCGCCCAGCTTACGGTCGGCGGCCAGCGCGAACAGCGCCGCGGTCAGCAGCGGGAAGGCGATGAGCACCAGGATCGAGGTCACCAGGATGTTCCAGGTGAACACCGGCATCCGGAACATGGTCATGCCCGGGGCGCGCATGCACACCACGGTGGTGATCATGTTGACCGCACCGAGGATGGTGCCCAGGCCGGCCACCGCCAGGCCCATGATCCACAGATTCGCGCCCACCCCGGGTGAGGCGACCACGCCCGACAGCGGGGTGTAGGCGGTCCAGCCGAAGTCCGCCGCCCCGCCCGGGGTGATGAACCCGCTCAGCGCGATCAGCGCGCCGAACAGGAACAGCCAGTAGCTGAACGCGTTCAGCCGCGGGAAGGCCACGTCGGGGGCGCCGATCTGCAGCGGCAGCACCAGGTTGGCGAAGCCGAACACGACCGGGGTCGCGTAGAACAGCAGCATCACCGTGCCGTGCATGGTGAACAGCTGGTTGTACTGCTCGGTGGACAGGAACTGCAGTCCCGGCGCGGTGAGCTCGGCCCGCATCAGCAGCGCCATCAGGCCGCCGACGAAGAAGAACACGAAGCAGGTGACCACGTACATGATCCCGATCAGCTTGTGATCGGTCGTCGTGATCAGCCGGTAGATCAGGTTGCCCCGCGGCCCGAGACGGGCCGGGAACGGCCGCCGGACCTCGAGCTGTTCGATTTTCGCCGGTGCGTCTGCGGTCATGCCGCACCCCCCAAGTCAGGTCGGCTTGCCTCGATGGTAGGCCTCAGCCGCCACCGACGGGAGGGGTTACCGGCGAATTCCGGCTCGAGAACCGCCGCGGCCGTCCCGGACCGGACGGGTTCAGCGGTCCCGGATGTCGTCGAGCCGGCGGGTGGCCGTCTCGAACTCGGCGACCAGGTCGGCGATGATGTCGGCGACCGGGCGGATCTCGTTCATCCGGCCGACGATCTGCCCGACCGGCATGGACACCGTGTCGGGGTTGTCCGACTCGTTCATCCGCTGGTGTGCCTCGCTGACCAGGATGTTCTGCAGCGGCATCGGCAGCGGCTCCGGCGCGCCCGGGGCGTCCCAGGCGTCGGTCCACTTGGTCTTGAGCAGCCGGGCCGGCTTGCCGGTGTAGATCCGGCGGCGCACGGTGTCGGCCGAGGTGGCGCGCAGCAGCGCCTCCTGGATGGTGGAGATGCCGCTGGGCTTGCGGTGGCCGAGGTGGTACTCGGCGGAGGTGAGGAACAGCGAGCCCATCCACACGCCCTGGGCGCCCAGCGCGAGCGCCGCGGCGACCTGGCGGCCGGTGCCGATGCCGCCGGCGGCGAGCACGGGCACCTGATCGCCGACGGCGTCGACGATCTCCGGCCACAGCACCACCGAGCCGATCTCACCGGTGTGCCCGCCGGCCTCGTGCCCCTGCGCGACGACGATGTCGACCCCGTTGTCGACATGGCGCTGGGCGTGCTTGGCGCTGCCGGCCAGTGCGGCCACCGGCACCCCGGCCTTGTGCACCTGCTCGATGACGTCGACCGGCGGGGAGCCGAGCGCGTTGGCGATCAGCTTGATCGGGTGGCCGAGCGCGACCTCGACGTGGCTGCGGGCCACCGAGTGCAGCCACCCCAGCACACCCTCGTTGCGCTCCTTGTCCTCCGACAGCGGCGGAACCCCGAGGTCGGCCAGGGTCTTCTCGACGAAGTCCCGGTGGCCCTGCGGGATGAGCTTGGCGATGTCGACCGCGGTGCCCTCCTGCGGCACCTTGGCGGGCATCACCACGTCGACCCCGTAGGGCTTGCCGTCGGTGTTCTCGTCCATCCAGGTCAGGACCTGGTCGAGGTCCTCTGGGTCGTTGAACCGCACGCACCCGAGCACCCCGAACCCGCCGACCCGGCTGACCGCGGCGGCCACCCGTTCCGAGGGGGTGAAGACGAAGATCGGGTACTCGATACCGAAGCGGTCACACAGATCGGTACGCATCAGGCCTTGGCTCCCACATGGTTGGCGTGCACCTCGTCGGCCGGACGCGACTCGGTGACCTCTTTGGCCCACCGGTAGTCGGGCTTACCGGCGGGGGTGCGGCCGATCTCGTCGACCCACCAGATCTTGCGCGGCACCTTGTACCCGGCGATCTCCTTGCGCACGAACGCGTCGAGTTCGGCCAGGGTCGGGTTGGTGCCGGGACGGCGCTGCACGACGGCGGCCACCAGCTGGCCGAACCGTTCGTCGGGCACCCCGACCACCAGGGCGTCGAAGACGTCCGGGTGGGCCTTGAGCGCGCCCTCGACCTCCTCGGGGTAGATCTTCTCCCCGCCGGAGTTGATCGACTGCGAGCCGCGGCCCAGCATCGTCACGGTGCCGTCGGCCTCGACGGTGGCCCAGTCGCCGGGGATCGCGTAGCGCACCCCGTTGATGACCTTGAACGTCTCGGCCGTCTTCTTCTCGTCCTTGTAGTAGCCCAGCGGGATGTGGCCGCGCTTGGCGATCATGCCGCGCACGCCCGAGCCCGGCTGGACCTCGTTGCCGTTCTCGTCGAGCACCACGACGTTCTTGTCGATGGTCACGCGCGGGCCGCCGGTGTTGGCCTGCCCCTTGGCGACGACGCTGGTGCCGCCGAAGCCGGTCTCCGACGAGCCGATGGAGTCGGTGATGATGCGGTTCGGCAGCAGCTCGAGCAGCTGCTCCTTGAGTGCCGGCGAGAACAGCGCGGCGGTGCTGGCCAGCAGGAACAGGTTCGACAGGTCGTAGTTCGCGCCGGGCGCGGTGAGCGCGTCCAGCAGCGGCCGGGCCATCGCGTCACCGGTGAAGAACAGCAGGTTGACCTTGTGCTTCTCGCAGGTGGCCCACACCTGCTCCGGCTCGAACTCCGGCGCCAGCACGACGGTGTCACCGCCGATGAGCGCCTGCCAGGTCGCCGACTGGGTGGCGCCGTGGATCATCGGCGGGATCGGGTAGCGCACCATCGGCGTCTTCTCGACGGCCTGCCGGGCGTGGTCGTACTCGTCCTTGACGTACTCGCCGGTGGCGAAGTCGATGCCACCGAACAGCACCCGGTAGATGTCCTCGTGGCGCCACATCACGCCCTTCGGGAAACCGGTGGTGCCGCCGGTGTAGAGCAGATAGATGTCGTCGGCGCTGCGCGGCGCGAAATCCCGCTCCGGCGAGGCGCTCGCGAGGGCGGTCTCGAACTCCACCCCGCCGTAGCGCTGGAAGTCGGCGTCGCTGCCGTCCTCGACCACCAGGATGGTCTTCAGCAGCGGCGTCTCCGGCAGCACGTTGGCCACCCGGTCGCTGTACTGGCGCTCGTGCACCAGGGCGACCATGTCGGAGTTCTCGAACAGGTACTTCAGTTCGCTCTCGACGTAGCGGAAGTTGACGTTGACCGCGATCGCGCCGGCCTTCACGACACCGAGCATCGCGATGACGATCTCGATGCGGTTGCGGCAGTACAACCCGACCTTGTCGTCCTTCTTGACGCCCTGGTCGAGCAGGTAGTGCGCGAAACGGTTGGCTTTTTCCTCGAGCTGGCCGTACGTCAACTGCTCGTCGCCACAGATCAGGGCAACGCGGTCGGGCACGGCGTCGATGGCATGCTCGGCGAGATCGGCGATGTTCAGGGCCACAGACCCAAATTAGAACGTGTTACATTTCTTGACAAGTTCCCGGTGGATGCAGGAAGGCAGGAACGCGTGAGCGAATCCGGATCGCAGCCGCACGCCCTCATCGAGCAGCGCGGACATACCCTGATCCTGACGCTGAACCGACCCGAGGCCCGCAACGCGCTGTCCAGCGAGATGCTCTCGATCATGGTCGAGGCCTGGGACCGCGCCGACAACGATCCCGAGATCCGCTCGGTCATCCTGACCGGCGCCGGCGGGTACTTCTGCGCGGGCATGGACCTCAAGGCGGCCAGCGCCAAGCCGCCGGGGGACTCGTTCAAGGACGGCTCCTACGACCCGTCGAAGATCCCCGCGCTGCTCAAGGGCCGGCGGCTGAAGAAGCCGCTGATCGCCGCCGTGGAGGGCCCGGCGATCGCCGGCGGGACCGAGATCCTGCAGGCGACCGACATCCGGATCGCCGGTGAGAGCGCCAAGTTCGGCATCTCCGAGGCGAAGTGGAGCCTGTACCCGATGGGCGGCTCGGCGGTGCGCCTGGTGCGCCAGATCCCCTACACCATCGCCTGCGATCTGCTGCTGACCGGCCGGCACATCACCGCCGCCGAGGCCAAGGAGATTGGGCTGATCGGCTACGTGGTCCCGGACGGCACCGCGCTGGACAAGGCGCTGGAGATCGCCGAGGTGATCAACAACAACGGCCCGCTGGCCGTGCAGGCGATCCTGCGCTCGATCCGCGAGACCGAGGGCCTCCCGGAGGACGAGGCGTTCAAGATCGACACCAAGATCGGCATCGAGGTGTTCGTCTCCGAGGACGCCAAGGAGGGCCCGCGGGCGTTCAAGGAGAAGCGCAAGCCGGAGTTCAAGGGCCGGTAACCCCCAGACCTCTCTCCTCTCTCTCGCACCGAGCGTGAAGCCGCTGCGGCGAATCGACCGGATTCCCGCGGCGGCTTCACGTGCGTTCGGCCCGGGCGTCGTCGAGCATGCGCAGCATGCCGCCGCCCCCCGACCGCAGCGCCGAATGCGAAACGGCTGCGGACAACCGGGCGATTCTCCGCAGCCGTTTCACGTTCGCGCGGGAGCGCGCCGGGAGCGCGTCAGGCGAGCACCGGCCTGGTCGGGGTGAACACCACCGGCATCGCCTCCGGGCCGGAGACGAAGTTGGCCGCCCGCAGCGGCAGCGGGTCGTCGTTGGCCAGCCGCAGGTCCGGCAGCCGCTGCAGCAGCCGCCGCAGCATCAGCGTCAGCTCCAGCCGGGCCAGCTGGTTGCCGAGGCAGAAATGCGTGCCGAAGCCGAAGGCGATGTGGTTGTTCGGATCCCGGTCGATGCGGAAGTTCTCCGGGTCGCCGAACACCCGCTCGTCGAAGTTGGCCGACTCGAACAGCAGCAGCATCTTCTCGCCCTTGCGCAGCTGCGTGCCGTGGAACTCGGTGTCGGCGGTCAGCGTCCGGCACATGTTCTTCACCGGCGAGGTCCAGCGCAGCATCTCCTCGATCGCGCCGGGGACGAGATCGGGGTTGTCGACGAGCCGCTGCCACTGGTCCGGGTGGCGCAGCAGCTGCTCCACCCCGCCGGACAGGGTGTGCCGGGTCGTCTCGTCGCCGCCGATCAGGATGAGCAGCGTCTCGAAGACGATCTCGTCGTCGCTCATGCGCTGCCCGTCGACCTCGGCGTTGATCAGGATGGAGAACAGGTCGTCGGTGGGCTCGGCGCGGCGCTTGCCGATGATGTCCATGGTGTAGGTGGTGTAGCCGGCGAACGCCTCGGTCACCGCCTGCAGCATCGACTCGTCGGCGGTCGCGCTCAGCCCGGTCACCAGGTCGTCGGACCACTTCAGCAACTGGCCGCGGTCCTCCGGCGCCACCCCGAGCATGTCGCCGATGACGGCCATCGGCAGCGGGGCGGCGATGTCGCGGACGAAGTCGCACTCACCGCGCTCGCACACGTTGTCGATGAGGGTGTCGCAGATCCGGGCGATCGACGCCTCCCGGTCGCGCACCCGCTTGCGGGTGAAGCCGTGGTTGACCAGCTTGCGCCGCAGCAGGTGCTCCGGGTCGTCCATGTCGATCATGTACGGGAACGCCGGATGCTCGGGGCGGATGCCGCCGGTGTTGGAGAACAGCTCCGGATTGCGCTCCGCCTCCACGATGGCCTGGTAGGTCGCCGCGGCGGCCAGGCCGTTGCGGTCGCGGAACACCGGCTCGTGCTCGCGCATCCACGCGTATGCCGCACGGGCCGATGGGCTGTCGGCGTAGAACTTGCCGTCGGTCAGGTCGATGTCGGGCCTGGTCGCGGTCACGGCCGCCCCTTTCAGCTCAGGATCTTCGCGTCACCGAACGTCATCTCGACCTGCTCGGCCGAGGTCGTCATCACCGCACGCTTGGGCAGGCCAAGCGCGGCAAGCTCTTTGGCGTACGGGTGATCACCGAGGCGCACGGTGGCACCGCCGGGGCGGTAGCGCACCCCGGTCAGCCGCATCTCGCCGGGCGTCTCGCGCAGCACCCCGTCGAGGAACGAGTAGGTGTTGTGCACCTGCGGCTTTCCGACGAACCGGGACGGAACCGGCAGCCCCGGACGGAATTCCATCCCGACGGCGAACTGCCCGTCCACCGTGAGATCGAAGCCGAACCGGCGGCCCTCGCGAACGGTGAAGTCCGCCATCACCTTCGGGTAGCCCCAGATCTTCCGGCCGGCCTCGAGGGTGAACGACTGGTCCACCGGCAGGTGGTGCACGAACGCCCCGGCCGACTGCAGCGCCCGCAGCCCGCGCGCCTGCGAACCGGGCGGGTTGACCATGACGTTGGTGCCGTACTCGTAGTACGGCCCGAGATCGCCGTCGATGTAGTGCATCAGGATGAGCACGACCATCGCCCGGTTGCGCCCGAACCGACACACCTGCAGTCCGCTGTAGTCGATCATCCGCTGCGCGGCGTCGGCGTCGACGGTGAAGATCGCGGTGTGCTGGGTGGCCCGCCGGATCCGCACCGGCATGGTGAGCACGGTCCCGGCGATGGTGTGCTGCGAGGCTGCCATGGCGCTCACTGTAGAACGCGTTCTAATTCGACGCCAAGGGATTCGCCGATCAGCCCTCCGATTCCGAGATGAGCCGGGCCAGATCCCGGATCTGTTCCACCGAGCGGGCGCCGACCACCATCATCGTCACGCCGGCGGCCTCCCAGCGCTTGATCTGCTCGCGCACGTAGGCCTCGTCGCCGACGATCGCCGCGTCGTCGACGAGTTCGTCCGGGATGGCCTTGGCGGCCTCGTCCTTGCGGCCGCTGCGGAACAGCCGGGTGACATCGTCGACGACCTCGCTGTAGCCCATCCGCCGGTAGACGTCGGCGTGGAAGTTGAGCTCCTCGGCACCCATCCCGCCGATGTAGAGGGCCAAGAACGGCTTGATCATCTCGAACATGGCCGGCCGGTCGTCGGTGACCACGACCTGCGCCGTCGCGCAGATCTCGAAGGTCTCCCGGGTCCGGCGGGCGCCGGGCCGGGAGAACCCCTCGTCGAGCCACTCGTTGTACATGTCGGCCAGCCGCGGCGAGTAGAAGATCGGCAGCCAGCCGTCGCAGATCTCGGCGGCCAGCGCGACGTTCTTCGGACCCTCCGCGCCGAGCAGGATCGGGATGTCGGCGCGCAGCGGGTGGGTGATCGGCTTGAGCGCCTTGCCCAGCCCGGTGGTGCCCTCACCGGTCAACGGCAGCGGGTAGTGCGGACCGGGGCTGGTCACCGGCGCCTCGCGGGCCCACACCTGCCGGATGATGTCGATGTACTCGCGGGTGCGCGCCAGCGGCTTGGGGAAGCGCTGCCCGTACCAGCCCTCGACGACCTGCGGGCCGGACACCCCCAGCCCGAGGATGTGCCGGCCCCCGGAGAGGTGGTCCAGGGTCAGCGAGGCCATCGCGCAGGCGGTCGGGGTGCGCGCCGACAGCTGCACCACCGAGGTGCCCAGCCGCAGCCGCTTGGTCTCCCGGCCCCACCAGGCCAGCGGGGTGAAGGCGTCCGACCCCCAGGCCTCGGCGGTGAACACGGTGTCGAAGCCGGCCTCCTCGGCCGCGGCCACGAGTTCGGCGTGGTTCTCCGGCGGCTTGGCGCCCCAGTAGCCGAGCTGCAGACCCAACTTCATCTCTCGTCACCTTCCCGGACCGAGGGCGGTCCTTGCCACGATTCTTAGAACCTGTTCTACTCGTCTTGTGACAGCCAGCCAAAGCCGCCCGGCCTCGACGGATCATCGTGAGCCGCCACTTTCCGCGCCACTGAAACTGTCCTTCGACTACACCCGTTCGGTCGGCCCCGTGCTCGGTGAGTTCTTCACCGCCCTGCGCGAACGGCGCATCGTCGGCACCCGGGGTTCCGACGGCCGCGTGCACGTGCCGCCGGCCGAATACGACCCGGTCACCTACGAACGGTTGACCGAGATCGTACCGGTGAGCAGCGTCGGCACCGTCGTTTCCTGGACCTGGAACGCCGAGCCGCTGCCCGGTCAGCCGCTGGACCGGCCGTTCGCCTGGGCGCTGATCAAACTCGACGGCGCCGACACCCCGCTGCTGCACGCGGTCGCGGTCGACTCCCCCGACCAGATCGGCACCGGTACCCGGGTGCACGCGCACTGGGTCGACGAACCGGTCGGGGCGATCACCGACATCGCCTACTTCGCCCCCGGCGAACAGGCCGAGCCGGCCGCCGAACCCGGCAGCGACGACCGCGAGCCGGTCAAGATCCTGGTCACCCCGATCGAGCTGGAGATCCAGCACTCGGCCTCGCACCCCGAGAGCGTCTACCTGCGGGCCCTGCAGGAGGGCCGGCTGATCGGGGCGCGCACCGCCGCCCGCGACGGCCGCCCGGCGGGCAAGGTGTACTTCCCGCCGCGCGAGGCGGATCCGGCCACCGGGCTGCCGCTCGACGAGTTCGTCGAGCTCTCCGACAAGGGCACGGTGACGACGTTCGGGATCGTCAACATCCCGTTCGCCGGGCAGCGCATCAAGCCGCCGTACGTCGCGGCCTACGTGCTGCTCGACGGGGCCGACATCCCGTTCCTGCACCTGGTCACCGACTGCGACGCGTCGGAGGTCCGGATGGGCATGCGGGTGCAGGCCGTGTGGCGGCCGCGCGAGGAGTGGGGCCTGGGCATCGACAACATCAGCCACTTCCGCCCCACCGGTGAGCCCGACGCCGACTACGAGACCTACAAGCACCACCTGTGAGGGACTTTTCGTCATGACCGAACGCAACGTCGCGGTGGTGGGCTTCGCGCACGCGCCGCACGTCCGCCGCACCGACGGCACCACCAACGGCGTCGAGATGTTGATGCCGTGCTTCGCCGAACTCTACGAGGAGCTCGGCATCACCCGCACCGACATCGACTTCTGGTGCTCGGGCTCGTCGGATTACCTTGCCGGCCGGGCGTTCTCGTTCATCTCGGCGATCGACTCGATCGGCGCGGTACCGCCGATCAACGAGAGCCACGTGGAGATGGACGGCGCCTGGGCACTGTACGAGGCCTACATCAAGATCCTGACCGGCGAGGTCGACACCGCGCTGGTCTACGGCTTCGGCAAGTCCAGCGCGGGCGTGCTGCGGCGCACCCTGGCGCTGCAGACCGACCCGTACGCGGTCGCCCCGCTGTGGCCGGACTCGATCGCGATCGCCGGGCTGCAGGCCCGGCTCGGCCTGGACGCCGGCAAGTGGACCGCCGAGCAGATGGCGCAGGTGGCGCTGGACGCGATGACCGCCGCCGGCCGCACCGACTCGGTGGAGCCGGCCACCAGCGTCGAGGAGCTGCTGGCCCGGCCGTACTTCGCCGATCCGCTGCGCCGGCACGACATCGCGCCGATCACCGACGGCGCCTCGGCGATCGTGCTCGCCGCCGACGACAAGGCCCGCGAGCTGCGCGAGCGGCCGGCCTGGATCACCGGCATCGAGCACCGCATCGAGACCCCGGCGCTGGGCGCGCGCGATCTGACCACCTCGGCGTCGACGGCCGTCTCCGCCCAGGTCGCCACCGGCGGTGACGCCAAGTCCATCGAGGTGGCCGAGCTGCACGCGCCGTTCTCCCACCAGCAGCTGATCCTCGCCGATGCGATCGGGCTGGGTGAGACCACGCGGATCAACCCGTCCGGCGGCGCGCTGTCGGCCAACCCGATGTTCTCGGCGGGCCTGGAGCGCATCGGCTTCGCCGCCCGGCACATCTTCGACGGCTCCGCACAGCGGGTGCTCGCCCATGCGACGAGCGGGCCTGCGCTGCAACAGAATCTGGTCGCGGTCATGGAGGGGCGCCCATGAGCAAGAAGCTGGCCGCGGTGCTGGGCACCGGGCAGACCAAGTACGTCTCCAAGCGCCAGGACGTCTCGATGCACGGCATGGTGCGCGAGGCCATCGACCGGGCGCTGGCCGACTCCGGCACCACCATGGCCGACATCGAGGCCGTGGTGGTGGGCAAGGCCCCCGACTTCTTCGAGGGCGCGATGATGCCGGAGCTGTTCCTCGCCGACGCGGTGGGGGCGACCGGCAAGCCGCTGATCCGGGTGCACACCGCCGGCTCGGTGGGTGGCTCGACCGCGATCGTGGCCGCCAGCCTGGTGCAGTCCGGCAAGTACCGCCGGGTGCTGACCATGGCCTGGGAGAAGCAGTCCGAGTCCAACGCCATGTGGGCACTGAGCATCCCGGTGCCGTTCACCAAGCCGGTGGGCGCGGGCGCGGGCGGCTACTTCGCCCCGCACGTGCGGGCCTACATCCGCCGTTCCGGCGCGCCGACCCACATCGGCGCGATGGTGGCGGTCAAGGACCGGCTCAACGGCGCCAAGAACCCGCTGGCGCACCTGCAGCAGCCCGACATCACCCTGGAGAAGGTGCTCAGCTCGCAGATGCTGTGGGACCCGATCCGGTTCGACGAGACCTGCCCGTCCTCCGACGGCGCCTGCGCCATGGTGATCGGCGACGAGCAGATCGCCGACGCCCGGGTGGCCGAGGGGCATCCGGTGGCCTGGATCCACGCCACCTCGCTGCGCACCGAGCCGCTGGCCTACGCCGGCCGCGACCAGGTCAACCCGCAGGCCGGCCGGGAGTGCGCCAAGGCGCTGTGGCAGGCGGCCGGGATCAAGAGCCCGATCGACGAGATCGACGTGGCCGAGGTGTACGTGCCGTTCTCCTGGTTCGAGCCGATGTGGCTGGAGAACCTCGGCTTCGCGCCCGAGGGCGAGGGCTGGAAGCTGACCGAGGCCGGGGAGACCGCGATCGGCGGCAAGATCCCGTTCAACCCGTCCGGCGGCGTGCTGTCGAGCAACCCGATCGGCGCCTCCGGGATGATCCGGTTCGCCGAATCGGCCATCCAGGTGATGGGCAAGGCCGGGGCGCACCAGGTGCCGGGCGCGCGCAAGGCGCTCGGGCACGCCTACGGCGGCGGCTCGCAGTACTTCTCCATGTGGGTGGTCGGGGCCGACAAGCCCGCTCGCGACTGACCCATCCGGAACCGACCCGGCGGCGCGTCGATGGACTCCATCGGCGCGCCGCCGCACTTTCAACCGAACGACGAAGGGAAGCGGTGACCATGACCGAACAGACCGAACAGACCGAACAGATCGACCACCCCGCCCACCTGGCCGGCAAGCGCTCCCGGGAGGCGGTGATGGCCCGCGACAAGCAGGCCTGGCTGGCGGTGTTCGCCGACGACGCTATCGTCGAGGACCCGATCGGCCCGTCGGCCTTCGACCCGGAGGGCAAGGGCCACCGGGGCAAGGACGAGATCTCGCGGTTCTGGGACAACGTGATCGCCCCGACCGACCGGATCGAGTTCCGGTTCGAGCGCAGCTACCGGTGCGGCAACGAGGAGGCCAACGTCGGCTGCATCGTGACCACGATGGCCGGCCACGAGATCACCGCCGAGGGGGTGTTCACCTACCGGGTGGACGACGAGGGCCGGCTGGTGGCGCTGCGCGCCTACTGGGAGATGGACAAGGCGGCGGCCACCATGCGCCCGGTGCAATCCTGACCAAACACCGGTTCACATCGGCACCGCGGTGGGTATGCCGCAGGTCACGCGGGCCTTCATTGCCATAACCCGCCTAAAAACTGTAACGTGTTCTAGTTAGAAGCGAAGGGTTTGGAGGCGCGACGTGACTACGGACACCACCGGCGGCATCCGCGAGATCGACACCGGTACCCTGCCGGACCGCTATGCCCGGGGCTGGCACTGCCTGGGCCCGGTGCAGAACTTCCTGGACGGCAAACCGCATGGTATCCATGCGTTCGGCACCAAATTGGTGGTGTTCGCCGACTCCAAGGGCGAGCTCAAGGTGCTCGACGCGTACTGCCGGCACCTCGGCGGCGACCTGTCGCAGGGCACCATCAAGGGCGACGAGGTGGCCTGCCCGTTCCACGACTGGCGCTGGGGCGGCGACGGCAAGTGCAAGCTGGTGCCGTACGCCAAGCGCGCCCCGCGCCTGGCCCGCACCCGGTCCTGGCACACCGATGTGCGCGGTGGGCTGCTGTTCGTCTGGCACGACCACGAGGGCAACCCGCCGCAGCCGGAGGTGCGCATCCCGGACATCCCGGAGGCCTACAGCGACGAGTGGACCGACTGGCGGTGGAACTCGCTGCTGATCGAGGGCAGCAACTGCCGCGAGATCATCGACAACATCGTCGACATGGCCCACTTCTTCTACATCCACTTCGGGCGGCCGACGTACTTCAAGAACGTCTTCGAGGGCCACATCGCCTCGCAGTACCTGCACAACGTGGGCCGGCCGGACGTCGAGGGCCTCGGCGGCCACTACAGCGAGTCCCGGCTGGAGTCGGAGGCCTCCTACTTCGGGCCGTCGTTCATGATCAACTGGCTGCACAACACCTACGGCGACTACAAGTCCGAGTCGATCCTGATCAACTGCCACTACCCGGTCACCCAGGACTCGTTCGTGCTGCAGTGGGGCGTCATCGTGCAGAAGCCCAAGGGCCTCGACGAGGAGATGACCAACAAGCTCGCCGACATCTTCACCGAGGGCGTCAGCAAGGGCTTCCTGCAGGACGTCGAGG
This sequence comes from uncultured Mycolicibacterium sp., assembly GCF_937941905.1. Lineage (GTDB taxonomy): Bacteria > Actinomycetota > Actinomycetes > Mycobacteriales > Mycobacteriaceae > Mycobacterium. Next base: position 30,628 of record NZ_CALDGS010000113.1, read on the forward strand.
TCTGGAAGTACAAGACCCGGATCGAGAACCCGCTGCTGGTCGAGGAGGACGGCGCGGTCTACCAGCTGCGCCGCTGGTACCAGCAGTTCTACGTCGACGTCGCCGACATCACCCCGGACATGACCGCCCGGTTCGAGATCGAGGTGGACACCACCGCTGCCAACGAGTACTGGCAGAAGGAGATCCAGGAGAACCTGCAGCGTCAGGCCGAGGAGAAGGAAAAGGCAGAGCAGCAGGCATGACCTCCGGCAGCGGACGCGAGGCACCGGACGTCGAACGGATCGCCCGGTCCATGCTGCAGTTCCAGGGCCCGGACGAGGCTCATCACGGGGAGGCCCAGCACGGGGACGCCCACCACGATGAGCACCGTCCGGGCCCGGACGCACCCGGCGGACGGCCGCACTGGATCAAGGCCCCGCAGCTGACCGGGGAGCGCGCCGCCGCCCTGGCCGAGGCCACCCGCCGCGACCGGGAGCGCTACCTGCGCTCCGGGCTGGTGCCGGTGGACTGCCGGTTCTGCCACGTCTCGGTGCTGGTCAAGAAGCTCGGCCCGGGACACACCATGGTGCAGTGGGACCCGACGTCGACCGCCCGCTGCGCCCACTTCGCCGAGATCCGGGCCGCCGGCGGCAACCCGGCCCGGGAGCGCGGCTGCCCGCGGCTGGCCGACAGCATCCGGCACGCCATCGCCGAGGGCTGCCTGGAGGAGTTCTCCAGCGCCCCGGCACCCGGGGACGGGGAGCCCGACAACTGGGGCCCCGACGACCGCGAGCCGGCCGTCGGGGCCTGAGCCCCGGGTCCGCTACAGCCCGGCGAACCGCTCCCGCACCTGCTCGGCGGTCAGGCCGTAGTCGGCCAGCGAGTAGGTGTGCTTCGGGGCGCGCGGGCCCTGCCGGCTCTCGGCGTGCATCCGCTCCATCGCGGCCCGGGCCTCGTCGGTGAGCTCGAGGCCGAAGTGGCGGTAGATCCCGGCGACGGTGCCGATCGGGTCGTCGACGAAGTCCTGGTAGTCCACGTCGCAGAACTGCGCCGGGTCGTACTTGGGCCGGGCCGCCTTGAACTTGGCCAGCCCGCGGGTCCAGGTGTCCAGGGCGTCCTCGCCGATCTGGGCACCGACGAACGTGGTGGACCAGCCGGCCGTGGTGTGCTGCGACAGCGAGCACATCGACGCCAGGATGGTCTCGGCCGGCCGGTGGCAGACCACCACCAGCGCGTCCGGGTACACCGCCATCAGCGCGTCCAGCGCGAACAGGTGGCTGGGGTTCTTGAGCACCCAGCGCTTCTCTGGGTCGTTCAGCCCGATCAGCTGCAGGTTCTTCTTGTGCCGCTGATACGACTTGGTCCAGTCCTGCCGGTCCAGCCAGTGGGCGTAGCCCGGGATGTGCGCCAGCGTCTCGTAGGACACCGAGTGCACCGACTGACGCAGCAGCTGCCAGCACTCCTCCACCTCGCCGGCGGTCATGTAGTGCAGGCCCATGTACTCGGGGTTCTCGTTGTGGTGCTGGGCGTACTGCGCCTCGAGCCGGGTGTAGAGCGGGTTGTCGGCCCAGGTCTCCCGCGGCGGGCGGGGCTGCGGGAACTCGGCCAGCCACAGCTCCAGGCCCTGGTTGGCCGGATCGGCCGACAGCAGCCGGTGCAGCGCGGTGGTGCCGGTGCGGGGCAGACCGGTGACGAAGATGGGTCGCTCGATGACCACGTCGGCGTGCTGCGGGTACTGCTTGAACGCCGCCTCGCTGACCAGCCGGGCCACCAGCGCGTTGCGCAGGAAGAACCGCGACATCTTGCTGCCCAGCTCGGTCAGGCCGGCCTCGCGCTGGTAGGACTCCAGCAGCACCGCCAGCGCCTCGCGGTAGTTGTCGTCGTCGCTGCCGAAATCCTCCAGACCGCAGGCTTTCACGGCCGAGGCGTGCAGGTCCTCGACGGTGCCGACATCGGTGCGTGGTGCCATCAGACTTTGTACTCTCCGCAGTTGACGTCGAGGGTCTGGCCGGTGATCCCGCTGGCCAGGTCGCTGGCCAGAAACAGGATCGCCGAGGCCACCTCGTCCTCGGTGGGCAGGCGTTTCAGGTCGGACTGGGCGGCGGTGGCCTGGTAGATCTGCTCCACCGTGGTGCCGTACTTGCCGGCCTGGTAGGTGAAGTAGGCCTTCAGCGTCTCACCCCAGATATAGCCGGGCACAACGGAATTCACCCGGATGCCGAGCTCGCCGAGCTCGGAGGCCAGGGACTGGGACATGGCCAGCAGCGCGGACTTGGCCATCTTGTAGGCGCCGTACTTGGGCTGGGAGTGCCGGATCACCATGGAGTTGACGTTGACCACCGCACCCTTGGCCTCGGCCAGCGCCGGGGTGAACGCCTGGGTGAGCCGCAGCGCGCCGAGCACGGTCAGCTCGATGGCCTCGCGGATGTGGTCGTAGTCGGTGTTGGCCAGCGGCTTCATCGACGGCACCTTGAACGCGTTGTTGATCAACACGTCCACCCGGCCGTAGGTCTGCAGGGCACGGTCGACGAGGTTGTCGACCTGCGCGGGATCGGTGATGTCGGTGGGCACCGCCAGCGCCCGGCGCCCGGCCGCGGTGACCTCCCCGGCCACCTGCTCCAACCGCTCCGCGGTGCGGGCGGCCAGCACCAGATCCGCGCCGGCCCGGGCGCAACGACGGGCCAGCGTGGTGCCCAGCGCGGGCCCGACGCCGCTGATGACGACGACTTTGTCGGTGAGCATGACTACCCCAGCATCCGGTTGGCGATCTGGATCTGCCGCCGCGCGATGCGCCGGCGCCACTCCTCGTCGCTGATCCTGTTGTGTTCGTAGAACGGCAGCACGTCGGGTACCGCGTCGATGTCGACCACCTCGGTGGTCGGCCCGTCGGCCTCGGTGAGCGGTCGCGACACCCGCTGCCAGCGGAACTGCATGATGCCGCGGCGGTGTCCGAGGGTCTCCACCCAGTTGGTCACCCCGGGATTGCGGTCGGACACCACGATCCGGATCTTGCCGTCCGGATCCGCCTGCGCCTGAGCGGCGTTCAGCGAGGTCTGGTGATTGATGTAGTCCAGCGAGATGTACCACAGGCTGCCGAGCTGGAACCCCATGTACGGGGCGTCGCTGACCGGCACGGTGATCACCAGTGCCTGGTCCGGCGCGAGCTCGTAGTGGCCGGCCGAGGAGTACTGGGTGGTCAGCCCACCGGGGGTGCTGCGCGGCGGCACCAGGGTGTTGACCGGGATGTTGAAGTAGAACCACTGCGGGAACTGCAGCCAGGTCTTGACCCGCTGCACCAGCTGCTTTCCGGCGGTGGCCCAGCGCTTCTCGATGGTCTGCGCCGACAGCGGCGGCGGGGCGGTGCCGGCCGTGTCGGTGCGCGCGATCGCGACCGTGCCGCGGCGCTGGTCCCAGTCGCCGTAGACCTCGCGGATCACCAACTGGGCGTTGGTCTTCGGCACGAACCGCCACTCGAACCGGCCGTCCTCGTCGATGTCGAGCTCACGGTCGTCGAAGGCGGCTTGGCTCTCCGGCACGCCCTCGTCGGTGTATTCGCCGCCGAGCAGCTGGAAGCTCAGGTCGGTGGTGGTGCCGCGTACGCCGCTGACGACGTACTCGTGACCGGCCACCACCCGGGTGCCGAAGTACAGGGTGTCCGGGTTGTCCAGGCCCATCTTGGTGAACGGGCCGGTGCCGCTGTGCAGGAACGGGTGGTCGCGTTCGTAGTCGAAGGCGACGTGGATACAGGCCGAGATGCAGCCCGCGAGGTACTGCAGGCCCTCGAGCAGGTCGGCCTCCGATTCGATGAACGGCGCCTCGGCGACCAGGCGCTCGGCCTCGGCGATCGCATCGGTCAACGGCTGCGAGTACACGCCTCGAAACTAGAACGCGTTCCAGCGTTGAGTCAATATATCGACCACCACGGTACAAATATGAACCACCGGTTAGGCTGTGCGGGTGGCGACCGAGACGACCGGGCGGTCCTCCCCGCCGACGGACCGGGTGATCCGGGTGCTGGACTTCCTGGCCGCCCGCCCCCGTGAGCGGTTCGGGGTGTCGGAGCTGGCCCGCCGGATCGGGCTGAGCAAGCCCACCTGCCTGGGCATCGTCACCGCGCTCGCCGACGCCGGCTACCTGGTGCGCGACCCGGCCGACAAGACCTACCGGCTGGGCCCGGCACTGATCACGCTCGGGCAGCGGGCCCAGGAGGCACTGCGGGTCAGCCCGGCCGCCCGGGAGGAGCTGCGGCAGCTCGCCTCCCGGTTCGGTGCGGCGGTGGCGCTGTCCGGGGTGGTCGACGACCGGATCACCGTGCTGGACCTGGTCGCCCCACCGGGCGCCCACCCCGGGGTGGAGATCGGCCAGAGCTATCCGTTCGCCCCGCCGGTCGGGCTGATGTTCGTGCTCTGGGACGACGCGGCCACCCGGGAGTGGCTGAGCCGGCAGCCCACCGTCCCGCTGCGCACCGGATCCGACCGGCTGCGCCGGGTGGTCACCCGCTGCCGCGCCGACGGCTACCTGGTGGAACGGCTCACCCCGGCGGGGCGGCGGCTCTACGCGCTGCTGGCCGGGATGCCCACCGACCTGCCCGACGAACTGCGGGCACTGCTGGGCGAGCTGGTGAGCGACATCGGCGAGCGCGTGTACCTGCCCGGGGAACGGCGCGCGGCCCGCCACGACATCAGCGTCATCTCCGCGCCGGTCTTCGACCACGCCGGCCGCCAGGTGATGGTGGCCTCGATGCACGTCGGGACCGCGCTCACCGACGCCCAGATCCGCGACCGGGCGGCGGCGCTGGTCGCCGCGGCCGACGCGGTGACCGCCCAGCTCGGCGGGGTCAAGCCGGGCAGCGCGTGACGCCGGTCAGCTCACCGTGGCCAGCGTGAACGGGAGCACCGCCGCCGCACCGGCCTGCCGCAGCACCCGCGCGGCGGTGGTCAGCGTCCAACCGGTGTCGGTGACGTCGTCGACGAGCAGCACCGGCCCGGCCGGCACCGCGGCCTCCGGCGGTTGCCAGCAGTCGTGCAGGGCGGCCACCCGGTAGGCGGAGTTCGCCGCCCGCACCGGGCGGTGCTCCGGCCGGTAGCGCAGCACGCCGAGGTCGGTCAGCCGGCCCAGCCGGGCCAGCCGGGCCGCCAGCGAACCGATCAGCACCGGATGCGTGGCCGAGTCCACCGCGGCGACGGCGGTCGGCCGGGTCTCCCAGTCCCAGGCGGCGAGCACCTGTACGGCGGCGCGCAGCACGTCGTCGGGCACCTCGGCGTCCGGGCCGTCCAGCAGCGCCCGCAGCCTCGGGCCCCAACCGAGGTCGGTGAGCCGGCCGACGGCGCGGCCGGCGGCCGGCCCGTCGGCGATCCGGCCGGACAGCGGCACCCCGAGCTTCGCCAACCCGGTGGGCCACTGCCGGCGCGGGGCGAGCTCCACCCCGGGGCGCAGCAACCGCCGGCGCACCGCGTCGGCCGCGGCGGCGTCGACCTCCGCCGGGTAGCGCACCCCGGTGCAGTTGTCGCAGCGGCCGCAGCGCTGCCCCGGCCGCAGCTGCGGGTCGTCGAGCTGGCGGCGCAGGAACGCCATCCGGCACTCGTCGGTGTCGACGTAGTCGAGCATGGCCTGCTGTTCGCGCCGGCGCGCCTCCTCCAGCCGGCGGTAGCGCTCGGCGTCGTAGGACCACGGCTGCCCGGTGGCGATCCAGCCGCCCTTGACCCGGCGCACCGCGCCGTCGACGTCGAGCACCTTGAGCACCATCTCCAGCCGGGTGCGGTTGAGGTCCACCAGCGGCTCGAGCGCCTGGGTGGACTGCGGCCGGTCCGGCTCGAGCGCGCCGATCACCCGGCGCACCACCGCCTCCGGCGGGAAGGCGACCGCGGCGAAGTACCGCCACACCTGCTGGTCCTCCGCGCCCGGCAGCAGCACGACCTCGGCCGCCGCGGTGGCCCGGCCGGCGCGCCCGACCTGCTGGTAGTAGGCGATGGGCGAGGCCGGGGCGCCCAGGTGGACGACGAATCCCAGGTCGGGTTTGTCGAATCCCATGCCCAGCGCGGAGGTGGCCACCAGGGCCTTGACCCGGTTGGCCAGCAGGTCGGCCTCCAGCGCCTCGCGTTCGGCGGCCTCGGTCGCCCCGGTGTAGGCGGCCACCGGGTACCCGTGCTCACGCAGCAGGGCCGCGACGTTGTGGGCGCCGGCGACGGTCAGGGTGTAGACGATCCCGGAGCCGGGCAGCTCGCCGAGGTGCTGGGCCAGCCAGGCCGCGCGCCGGGCCGGGTCGGCGACCTTGACCACCGACAGCCGCAGCGACTCGCGGTCCAGCCCGCCGCGCAGCACCACGGTGTCGGCGTCGCCGACGCCGAGCTGGGCGACGACGTCGCGCACCACCCGGTCGTTGGCGGTGGCGGTGGTGGCCAGCACCGGGACGTCCGCGCCGAGGTCGGCGATCAGGGTGCGGATGCGCCGGTAGTCGGGGCGGAAGTCGTGGCCCCAGTCCGACACGCAGTGCGCCTCGTCGACCACCACCAGCCCGGCGTCGCGGGCCAACGCGGGCAGCAGGTTGTCCCGGAAGTCGGGGTTGTTCAGCCGTTCCGGGCTGACCAGCAGCACGTCGACCGCGCCCGCCCGGACCCTGGCCCGGATGTCGTCCCAGTCGGCGACGTTGGCCGAGTTGATGGTCGCGGCGTGCACGCCGGCCCGCTCGGCGGCGGCCACCTGGTTGCGCATCAGCGCCAGCAGCGGCGAGACGATCACCGTCGGGCCCAGCCCGGCACCGCGCAACAGTTTGGCCGCGATGAAGTACACCGCGGACTTGCCCCAGCCGGTGCGCTGCACCATCAGCACCCGCCTGCGGTGCACGACCAGCGCCTCGATCGCGGTCCACTGGTCGTCGCGCAGCCGGGCGTCCGGCCCGGCGAGCCGTTCCAGCAGCGCCTGCGCCTGCTCTCTGGTGGCCATGGGCGTTATCGTGCCCGCCGGCCCCGACAGCCGGTCAGCGGCGGGTCAGTCCCGCGCGCACTCCGCCACCAGCGTGGCGGTGAGCTTCTCCGCGGTCTCCATGCGGTCCCGCTGCTGCGGGTCGCTCACCGGGACACCCGCGGTGGCGGCGGCGCCGATCTCGATCAGCTTGCGCGCCAGATCGGTGGCCGGGCCGGCGAGCTCCTCCGGGGTGGCCGGGCCGATCTCGGACAGCAGGTACTGACCGCCGACGGACAGCGCCAGCCGGGCGTTGGCCATCACCGCGATCCCACCGGCGACGTCGTCCTCACCGCCGGGCGGTGCGGCGTTGACATTCAGCGACACCCCCCGCCGCACGGTGTCGACCGCGGCGCACAGCCGCTGCCCGGCCGCGGCGCGCTCCTCGTCGCTGTAGGTCGGTGCCTGCTCGGCCCCGCCGTCGCCGCCGCCGGACAGGGCCGCCCAACCGGCAACCGCCAACGCCACGAGCGCGACCACCAGCGCGACCGCCGAGACCACCACCGGCCCACGGTGCGTCGCACCGGTCCCGGGCCGCGCCGACTCCGGGGCCGGCCGGGGGGCTGACTCAGCCACCATCACTCCTCGTTTCTTGTGTCGATCGGATTCGGGCCCAGCCTAGTTCGGGTCCGTCCCGATTCATCGGGCTCCGGCCGAAAGGCACCCACCGAAACGCACCGGGGTGGTGGCGGCCGTCGCGCGACGGTCGCCACCACCCCGGCATCGGTTGTCGTTCGGACGGATCAGTCGATACCGCCGCTCGGCCCGTCCTGCTTCGAGCCCTTGGTGCCGTCCTGGCCGGACTTGCTGAAGAGCCCGCCGCGGCCGCCGACCCCCTTGGCACCGGCAGTCGCCTTGCCGCCGACACCGAGCGCCTCGCTGTCGCCGCCGTTGCCACCGTTGCCGCCGCCGCCCAGGATCACGCCCTTGCCGCCACGGCCGCCCTTACCGCCGATCGCCTTGCCGTCCTCGGCCTTCGGGATCTCGTTGCCCGGCACGTAGGCGGGCTCGCGGTCCCACGGCTTGGACGACGCCTTGCCGCCGTTGCCGCCGTTGCCCGCGGTGCCGCCGCCGACGACGTCGCCACCGTTACCGCCGGCCCCGCCGCGGGCGGTGCGATTCGCGGCGTTCGCCTCGGCCTCGCCGCCGTTGCCGCCGTTGCCGGCGTCGCCCACCAGCGCGGTCCCGCCGTTGCCGCCGTTGCCGCCGGTGGCGTCACCGACGTTGCCGTAGTGGCCGTTCTCGTACACGCTCACCGACCAGGCGCGGCCGCCGTTGCCACCATGGCCGGCCTTGCCGATGATCATGAACCCGCCGTCGCCGCCGTTGCCGCCGACGGTGTTGCCCATACCGTTGGACACGGCCTGGCCGCCGTTACCGCCGCTGCCCGGTCCGTAGCCGCGGCCGCCGTGGCCGCCGTAGGCGCTGGTGCTTTCCACGTCCTCGTCGCCCGGGCTCGGCACCTCGCCGGGGGTGACACCGTGCCAGTGGTTGGCGATGGCCAGGCCGCCGTTGCCACCGTTGCCGCCGACGATGTCCACACCGAACAGGGCCGGCAGACTCAGCAGGGTGGCCCAGCTGGCCCACCCGCCGTCGCCGCCGTTGCCGGCGACCGCATCGGCGTAGGAGGTGTGGCTCTGACCGCCGTTGCCGCCGTTACCGCCGAAGCCCCACAGGATGCCGGCCCGGCCGCCGTTGCCGCCGTTGCCGGCGACGAGCCGGTCGACGTCCTCCCCGGCGGCGTCGGCGCGCACCGGATCGCCGAAGGCACCGACGTTCCCGCCGTTGCCGCCGTTACCGCCGTTGCCCCACAGCAGGCCGCCCCGGCCGCCGTCGGCGCCGTCGGTGGCGTGGAGGAACTTCTCCACGAGCTCACCGGTCTCCGGGTCGAGCACCGTGTAGACGCCGGCGTCGAGGCCTCTGCCGCCGTTGCCGCCGTTGCCCCACAGCAGACCGCCGTTGCCGCCGGCGGTGGCCGCGTGGAACACGCCGTTCTCGTCGACGTAGGCGTCGTGGCCGTCGAGCCCGTCACCGATCAGCAGCCCGCCCGGGCCGATGAGCCCGAGGAACGCGCCGTTGGGGCTCAGGGCCGCCGTGAACGCGGAGACGTCCACCGAAATGCCCTGCGGGGCGTTGAACAGCCCCGCGGTCGACCCGCCGGCCCCGCAGGTCAGCGGAAGCACGCTCTCGCAGGCGACGAGCCGGTACTCGTGGCTCACCGTCCGGCGCGCTTCATCGCCGACCTCCAGCGCAGAGACGCTACCGGGGCCCGCAACCAGCAACGCGGCCCCGCCGATGAGCGCGGCACCACCCATCGCATATCTCAAGACGGATCGGCGTCGAACATGCTTGGTCTCAGCCAATTTCATCCCTTCTGGAGATTCCCGATCTGGAGACAGCGTCTCCGGCAGGCACGATAGCAGGGATTTCAGCAAAAATTAACGGGGGCGCGAGGGTGAATCGCGATACCAGCCGGCCCTCCGCAACGGCGATTCACACCGCCGTCGACGACCCGCCGTGCACCTGCGCGGATCGGTGCTCCCGACGGCCCGGCAACGAAATTACGGACTCGCAAATTGACACGGCCTTGCGATCCGGGCCGCAAAAAGGTGTTGCCCCTGCGGGAGATCGGCGAATCTCCCGCAGGGGCAACAGTTCGCGGAGGAGTTAAGCCTTGGCCTGTTCCTGTTCCATCTCGCGCTTGAGCTCGAGCGCGATGTCGATGAGCTGGTCCTCCTGACCGCCGATGAGCTTGCGCTGGCCGGCACGGTGCAGCAGCTTGTGCGCCGGGACGCCGTACCGCTCGGACTGGCGGATCGCGTGCTTGAGGAAGCTCGAGTACACGCCGGAGTAGCCCATGATCAGGGCGTTACGGTCCAGCAGGCACTCGGCCGGCATCGCCGGGGCGACGACTTCCTCTGCGGCATCGGCGATGTCGAAGAAGTCGATGCCGGTCTTGACGCCGATCTTGTCGAACACCCCGATCAGCGCCTCGACCGGGGCGTTGCCCGCGCCCGCGCCGAACCGCCGGCACGAGCCGTCGATCTGCTTGGCGCCGGCCCGCACCGCCTCGACCGAATTCGCCACCCCCAGGCCGAGATTCTCGTGCCCGTGGAAACCGACCTGGGCGTCGTCACCGAGCTCGGCGACCAGTGCGGCGACCCGGTCGCGCACCCCGTCGAGCACCAGGGCACCCGCGGAGTCGACGACGTAGACGCACTGGCAGCCGGCGTCGGCCATGATGCGGGCCTGCTTGGCCAGCGCCTCCGGCGGGATGGTGTGCGCCATCATCAGGAAGCCCACCGTCTCCAGGCCGAGTTCGCGGGCCAGGCCGAAGTGCTGGATGGACACGTCGGCCTCGGTGCAGTGGGTGGCGATGCGGCAGATCGAGCCGCCGTTGTCGCGGGCCTCCTTGATGTCCTCCTTGGTGCCCACGCCGGGCAGCATCAGGAAGGCGATCTTGGACTCCTTGGCGGTCTCGGCCGCGAGCTTGATCAACTCCTGCTCGGGCACCTTGGAGAACCCGTAGTTGAAGCTCGACCCGCCGAGCCCGTCACCGTGGGTGACCTCGATGACCGGCACGCCCGCCGCGTCCAGGGCGGCGACGATGGAGCGCACCTCGTCCTTGGTGAACTGGTGCCGCTTGTGGTGGCTGCCGTCGCGCAGCGAGGTGTCGGTGATCCGGACGTCCCAGATCGGGTTGAAGAAAACGTCGGTGCTCACGCCTGGGCCCCCTTCACTGCCAGCCGCTCCTTGGCGATCTCCTCGCCGACCTTGGTGGCCGCCGCGGTCATGATGTCCAGATTCCCAGCGTACGGCGGCAGGTAGTCGCCGGCACCCTCCACCTCGATGAAGGTGGTGACGACGTGCTGGTTGCCGTTGACCACCGACGGCTCGTCGAACTGCGGCTCGTTGAGCAGCCGGTACCCGGGCACGTAGGTCTGCACCTCGGCGACCACGTCGTGGATCGACTGGGTGATCGCGTCCCGGTCGGCATCGGCCGGGATGGCGCAGAAGATGGTGTCGCGCATGATCATCGGCGGCTCGGCCGGGTTCAGGATGATGATCGCCTTGCCGCGCTCGGCGCCGCCGATGGTCTCCACGCCCTTGCTGGTGGTCTTGGTGAACTCGTCGATGTTGGCCCGGGTGCCCGGCCCGGCCGACTTCGAGGCCACCGAGGCCACGATCTCGGCGTAGGGCACGGTGCCACCCTGCGCGGCCACCGCGCGCACCACCGCGTGCACGATCGGGATGGTGGCCTGCCCGCCGCAGGTGACCATGTTGATGTTCGGGGCGTCGAGGTGCTCCCGCAGGTTCGCCGGCGGGATGACGCCCGGCCCGACCGCGGCCGGGGTGAGGTCGATCGCGCGGATCCCGGCCTCGGCGTAGCGCGGCGCGGCGGCCTTGTGCACGTAGGCGCTGGTGGCCTCGAACAACAGATCGGGCAGCTCGTCCTGGGCGAGCAGCCAGTCGACCCCCTCGTGCGAGGTCTCCAGGCCGAGCTTGCGGGCCCGGGCCAGCCCCTCGCTTTCCGGATCGATGCCGATCATCCAGCGCGGCTCGAGCCACTCCGACCGCAGCAGTTTGTAGAGCAGATCGGTACTGATGTTCCCGGATCCGACGATGGCGACGGATGCTTTCTCCGGCATGAGCGCGCTCCCTTATTCGAAAGTCAGCTGAACTGAACCTAGCCCGGTGAAGTCGGCGACGAAGTGACTGCCGGGCAGCGCGTCGATCGCGCGGGTGCACGAGCCCGGGAGCACGATGTCGCCGGCCTTGAGGCGCACGCCGAAGTCGGCGACCTTGCGCGCCAGCCAGGCCACCGCGGTCACCGGGTTGCCCAGCACCGCGTCGCTGCGTCCCTCGGCCACCACCTCGCCGTTGCGGGTGAGCACGGCGTCGATGGCCTTGATGTCGATGTCGCTCGGCGCCACCCGGGCCTTGCCGAGCACGAATCCCGCCGACGAGGCGTTGTCGGCGATGGTGTCGCAGAGCTTGATCTTCCAGTCGGTGATGCGGGTGTCGATCAGCTCGATCGCCGGGACGAACGCCTCGGTCGCGGCGAGCACGTCCGCCTCGGTGCAGCCCGCGCCGGGCAGGTCCTCGGCCAGGACGAAGCCGACCTCGACCTCCACCCGCGGATACAGGTAGCGGCCGGTGGGCACCGGCTTGTCCTCGAAGACCTCCATCTCGTCGAGCAGGTGGCCGTAGTCCGGCTCGTCGACGCCCATCATCTTCTGCATCGCCTCGCTGGACAGGCCGACCTTGTGCCCGACCACCCTGGCGCCCTCGGCCACCCGCTGGCGGATGTTGATCAGCTGGATCTCGTAGGCGTCCACGACGTCGATGTCGGGATGACGGTCCGTCAGCGGCGTGATCGGCACCCGGCTGCGCTCGGCCTGGGCGAGTTCGGCGGCCAGCTCCTGACGGACCTGGGTACTGAGCATCTTGAGTGAATTCCCCTCGTGTGGTCCGACCCGGCCGGTCGTGCACGGTTGTTGGAAGGCCGGGCAATTCTATAACGTGTTCTACATGACGGGACAGGAGTACGACGTTGTCGTGGTGGGCAGCGGTGGTGCCGGCATGGTCGCCGCCCTCACCGCTGCTCACCAGGGGCTTTCCACAGTAGTCGTGGAGAAGGCTCCGCACTACGGAGGTTCCACTGCGCGGTCAGGTGGTGGCGTGTGGATCCCGAACAACGAGGTACTCAAGCGGGCCGGGATCAAGGACACCCCGGAGGAGGCCCGCCGCTACCTGCACGCCATCGTCGGCGACGTCGTCCCGCCCGAGAAGATCGACATCTATCTCGAACGCGGCCCGGAGATGCTGTCGTTCGTGCTCAAGCACTCCCCGCTGAAGCTGTGCTGGGTACCGGGCTACTCCGACTACTACCCGGAGGTGCCCGGCGGCAAGGCCATCGGCCGCTCGGTCGAACCCAAGCCGTTCGACGCCAAGAAGCTCGGCCCGGACATGGACACGCTCGAGCCGCCGTACGGCAAGGTGCCGATGAACATGGTGGTGATGCAGCAGGACTACGTCCGGCTCAACCAGCTCAAGCGCCACCCGCGCGGGGTGCTGCGCAGCCTCAAGGTGGGGATGCGCTCGATGTGGGCCAACGCCACCGGCAAGAACCTGGTCGGCATGGGCCGGGCGCTCATCGCGCCGCTGCGCATCGCGCTGCGCGAGGCCGGGGTGCCGGTGCTGCTCAACACCGCGATGACCGACCTGTACGTCGAGGACGGCGCGGTGCGCGGCATCTACGTCCGCGACGCCAACGGCCCGCAGGACGCCGAGCCCCGGCTGATCCGCGCCCGCAAGGGCGTCATCCTCGGCTCCGGCGGCTTCGAGCACAACGAGCAGATGCGGGTGAAGTACCAGCGGCCGCCGATCACCACCGAGTGGACGGTGGGCGCGAAGGCCAACACCGGTGACGGCATCCTGGCCGCCGAGAAGCTCGGCGCCGCGCTGGAGATCATGGAGGACGCCTGGTGGGGGCCGACCATCCCGCTGCCCGGCGCGCCGTGGTTCGCCCTGTCGGAGCGCAACTCGCCCGGCTCGATCATCGTCAACATGGCCGGCAAGCGGTTCATGAACGAGTCGATGCCCTACGTCGAGGCCGTGCACCACATGTACGGCGGGCAGTACGGCCAGGGCCCCGGCCCGGGCGAGAACATCCCGGCGTGGCTGATCTTCGACCAGCGCTACCGCAACCGCTACCTGTTCGCCGGCCTGCAGCCCGGCCAGCGTATCCCGAAGAAGTGGCTGGACTCCGGCGTCATCGTCAAGGCCGACACGCTGGCCGGACTGGCCGAGCAGATCGGCGTGCCGCAGCAGGAGTTCCTGGCCACCGTGGAGCGGTTCAACGGGTTCGCCCGCACCGGGGTGGACGAGGACTTCCACCGCGGCGACTCGGCCTACGACCGCTACTACGGCGACCCGACCAACAAGCCCAACCCCAACCTCGGCGAGATCAGCCAGGCGCCGTTCTACGCGGCCAAGATGGTGCCGGGCGACCTGGGCACCAAGGGCGGCATCCGCACCGACGTCCACGCCCGCGCGCTGCGCGACGACGGCTCGGTCATCGAGGGCCTGTACGCGGCCGGCAACGTCAGTTCCCCGGTGATGGGTCACACCTATCCCGGGCCGGGTGGAACAATCGGCCCCGCAATGACATTCGGATATCTGGCAGCTCTGCATATTGCCGGGAAGGTGTGATACATGCCGATCAATCTCGACGAGGCGCTGGGCGCGGAACTCGAACCGGTCGAGTTCTCCTGGACCAGCACCGACGTGCAGCTCTACCACCTCGCGCTGGGCGCGGGGGCGGATCCGGTGGACCCGCGCGAGCTGCGCTACCTGGTCGACGACACCCCGCAGGTCCTGCCGACCTTCGGCAACGTCGCGGCCAGCTTCCACATGACCGAGCCGCCGAAGGTGAAGTTCCCCGGCATCGACATCGAGCTGAACAAGGTGCTGCACGCCTCCGAGGCGATCAGCGTGCCCGGGCCGCTGCCGCCGAGCGGATCGGGCCGGGCGGTGCAGAAGTTCACCGAGATCTGGGACAAGGGCAAGGCCGCGGTGATCTGGTCGGAGACCACCGTCACCGACCCGGACGGCAACCTGCTGTGGACGCAGAAGCGGTCCATCTACGCCCGCGGCGAGGGCGGCTTCGGCGGCGACCGCGGCCCGTCGACGTCCAACCCGATCCCGGACCGGGCGCCGGACCTCGAGCTCACCATGCCCACGCTGCCGCAGCAGGCGCTGCTGTACCGGCTCTGCGGCGACCGCAACCCGCTGCACTCCGATCCGGAGTTCGCCGCGAACATGGGCTTCCCGCGGCCGATCCTGCACGGGCTGTGCACCTACGGCATCACCTGCAAGAACCTCGTCGACGCGCTGCTCGACGGCGACGTGACCGGGCTGCGCAGCTACGGGGCCCGGTTCGCCGGCGTGGTGTACCCCGGCGAGACGTTGCGCGCCAACGTCTGGAAGGAGGGCGACGGCTACGTCGGCGTCGTCACCGTGCCCGAACGCAACAACGAGGTGGTGCTCTCCGGCGTGGAGCTGGTGCCCGCCTAGGTCTCTCCCTTTCTCCCCACCGGGAGCGAACGCCCCGCCACCAGGCAGCAGGTGGCGGGGCGTTCGTCTTCCGAACCGGGGCTAGGCGGCGCCGAGGATCAGCCCCGAGGTGGGCACCCCGGTGCCGGCGGTGACCAGCACGTGCTCCACGCCGTCGACCTGGTTCACCGAGGTGCCGCGCAGCTGGCGCACCGCCTCGGAAATGCCGTTCATGCCGTGGATGTAGGCCTCGCCGAGCTGGCCGCCGTGGGTGTTGATGGGCAGCCGGCCGCCGATCTCGATGGCCCCGTCGGCGACGAAGTCCTTCGCGTCGCCCTTGTCGCAGAAGCCCAGCTCCTCGAGCTGGATCAGGGTGAACGGGGTGAAGTGGTCGTAGAGGATCGCGGTCCGGATGTCGTCGGGCCGCAGCCCCGACTGCGCCCACAGCTGCCGGCCGACCAGCCCCATCTCCGGCAGCCCGTCCAGCTCCGGCCGGTAGTAGCTGGTCATCGTGTACTGGTCGGCACTCGAACCCTGCGCGGCGGCCTCGATCACCGCCGGGCGGTGCTTGAGGTCGCGGGCCCGCTCCAGCGAGGTCACCACGATGGCCACCGCGCCGTCGGTCTCCTGGCAGCAGTCCAGCAGCCGCAGCGGCTCGGCGATCCAGCGCGAGTTCTGGTGGTCCTCGATGGTGATCGGCTTGCCGTAGAAGTAGGCGTTCGGGTTGTTGGCGGCGTGCCGGCGGTCGGCCACCGACACCATGCCGAAGTCCCGGCTGGTCGCCCCGGACAGGTGCATGTAGCGCCGGGCGATCATCGCGACCTGCGCCGCCGGCGTGGACAGCCCGTGCGGGTAGGAGAAGCTGTTGTCCACGCTGGTGGAGTCGGCCCCGGCGATGAGCCGGGTCTGCACCTGGCCGAACCGCATCCCGGACCGCTCGTTGAACGCCCGGTAGGCCACCACCACGTCGGCCACCCCGGTGGCCACCGCCATCGCGGCCTGCTGGATGGTCGCGCACGCCGCGCCGCCGCCGTAGTGGATCTTGGAGAAGAACTTCAGCTCCGGGATGCCCACCGCGCGGGCCACCGCCACCTCGGTGTTGGTGTCCATCGTGAAGGTGGTCAGCCCGTCGACGTCGGCCGGGGTGAGCCCGGCGTCGGCCAGGGCGTCGAGCACCGCCTCGGCGGCCAGCCGCAGCTCGCTGCGCCCGGAGTTCTTGGAGAAGTCGGTCGCGCCGATGCCGACGATCGCGGCCTTGCCGGACAACATCACTGCTCCCCCAGGGTCAGCGTCGCGGTCGCGACGACGTGGTCACCGAGACTGTTGGAACCCGTCACCTTCACCGTCACCAGGTCGCCGTCGACCTCGGTCACCTCACCGCTGAACGTGACGGTGTCGTAGGCGTACCAGGGCACGCCCAGCCGCAGCTTGATCGACCGGATCCGGGCCTTCGGACCGGCCCAGTCGGTGAGGAACCGCTGCACCAGACCGGTGTCGGTGAGGATGTTGACGAAGATGTCCTTGGAGCCCTTGGCCTGTGCCTTGTCCCGGTCGTGGTGCACGTCCTGGAAGTCGCGGGTGGCCAGGGCCGTCGACACGATGAAGGTGGGGTCGGCGTAGAGCTTCAGCTCGGGCAGCTTGGTGCCGACCTCGACAACGGGCGCGCTCATGCATCTCCTCGACGGGGTTCCCAGGCGTACAGCGTCCAGGCCGGCCCGGCCTCGGTCTCCGGCAGGTCGATGTAGATCGCCTGCACCGGCATGCCGATGTGCACCTCGGCGGGGTCGACGTTGCGGAGCTCGCCGAGCATCCGCACGCCCTCCTCGAGCTCGACCAGCGCGATGACGAACGGCAGGGTGCGGCCCGGCACCTGCGGGGCGTGGTGCACCACGAAGCTGAACACCGTGCCGCGCCCGGAGGACACCACGTAGTCGACCGGGGCCTGTTTGTCCTGCCACACCGCCGGCACCGGCGGGTGCTGCAGCCGGCCGTCCGGCAGCCGCTGGATGCGCAGTTCGTGCGCGTTGACGCCGTCCCAGAAGAACTGGGTGTCGCGGGAGGCGGCCGGCCGCATCAGCCTGGCCGGGTCGAGGTCCTCCGGCACCGCCGGCTTGGGCTTCTCGCGCGGCTTGAACTTCATGATGCGCCAGTTCATCTCGGCGACGGTCTCGTCGCCGTCGGCACCGGGGACGGTCCAGGTGATGAGCTGGTTGATGAAGTAGCCCTCGCCCAGCGCGGTCTGCTTGGGCCCGACGACGTCGGTGAGCTCGGCGTGGATGGTGACCTCCTCGCCGGGCCGCAGGTAGCGGTGGTAGGTCTGCTCGCAGTTGGTGGCGACCACCCCCACGTACCCGGCGTCGTCGAAGAGCTGCATGATCCTCGACAGCGGGTCGTCGACCGGGCGGCCCTCGCCGAGCCCGCCCATGGTCCACACCTGGATCATCGCCGGCGGCGCCACGACGCCGTCGTGCCCGGCGTCGCGGGCGGCCTGCTCGTCGACGTAGATCGGGTTCCGGTCGCCGATCGCGTCCACCCAGTGGTGGATCATGGGCAGGTTCACCGGATCCCGGCCGGTGCGCGGTTTGCTCCTGCCGTCGGCCAGGATCGCGTCGATGCCCTTGCGCAGTTCCTCGGGGGTCATCGTGGCACTCGTCGTGTCACTCGTCGTGGTACTCATCGCGGCACCCTCGGAACCTTCAGCCCGTACGCAGCGATCATCTCCCGCATCACCTCGTTGACTCCGCCGCCGAACGTGATCACCAGGTTGCGCTTGGTCTGCTTGTCCAGCCAGACCAGCAGCTCGGCGGTCTCCGGGTCGGCCGGATTGCCGTAGCCGCCGACGATCTCCTCGGCCAGCCGGCCCACCCGCTGGATCTGTTCGGTGGAGAACACCTTGGTGGCGGCCGCGTCGGCGACGTCGATGGTCTCGCCCGCCGCGGCGACCTGCCAGTTCAGCAGCTCGTTGATCCGCCACACCGACCGGATCTCGGCCAACGCCCGACGCACGTTGGGGTGCTCGATCGGCGCCACCCCGTCGCTGCCCGGCTTGACCGCCCAGGCGTGCACCTTGTCGTAGATGCCCGCGACCCGGCCGTACGGGCCGAGCATCACCCGCTCGTGGTTGAGCTGGGTGGTGATCAGCTTCCAGCCGCCGTTCTCCTCACCGACGAGCATGTTCGCCGGCACCCGCACATCGTTGTAGTAGGTGGCGTTGGTGTGGTGCGCGCCGTCGGACAGGATGATCGGCGTCCACGAGTAGCCGGGATCCTTGGTGTCCACGATCAGGATCGAGATGCCCTTGTGCTTGGGCGCATTCGGGTCGGTGCGGGCGGCCAGCCAGATGTAGTCGGCGTCGTGGGCACCGGTGGTGAAGATCTTCTGGCCGTTGACGATGTAGTGGTCGCCGTCGCGGACCGCGGTGGTGCGCAGCGACGCCAGGTCGGTGCCGGCGTCCGGCTCGGTGTAGCCGATCGCGAAGTGCACCTCGCCGGCCAGGATCGCCGGCAGGAACTTCTTCTTCTGCTCCTCGGTGCCGTACTGCTGCAGGGTGGGGCCCACCGTCTGCAGCGTCACCGCCGGCAACGGGACGTCGGCGCGCGCCGCCTCGTTGACGAAGATGCTCTGCTCGACCGGGCCGTACCCCAGCCCGCCGTACTCCTTGGGCCAGCCCACCCCGAGCTTGCCGTCGGCACCCATCCGCCGGATCACCGCGCGGTAGGCCGCGTTGTGCCGGTCGGTCTCCATCGCGGCCCGTTCCTCGGGGGTGATGAGCGTGGAGAAGTACTCCCGCAGTTCGGCCTGCAGCTTGCGCTGCTCCGGGGTCAGTTCGATGAACATTGCGCTCCCACGAGTTCGAGCCGGTGCGACGGGCCGCCCAGCAACCGCGACAGGTCCTTGATCGTCGAGTAGTAGCGGTCCATCGGGTAGGTGATGTCCATACCCATACCGCCGTGCAGGTGGTGACAGGTGCGCATGGCCGGCGGGGCCTGCGAGGTCAGCCAGAAGCCGAGGATGTCGAGGTCCTCGTCGGCGTCGAGCCCCTCCGAAAGCTTCCACACCACCGCGGTGGACACCAGGTCCAGCGTCCGCGACGCGATGTAGACCTCCGACAACTGCGCGGCCACGGTCTGGAACGTCGACAGCGGCTTGCCGAACTGCTCGCGGGTGGCGACGTAGTCGGCGGTCAGCCGCAGCGCCCCGGCCACCAGCCCGGCGGCGTAGGCGCCGATGGCGGCCAGCGCGAGCTGGTTGACCCGCCGTGCGGTCGCGCCGGCGAGCACGTCCTGCTCGGGCACCGCGACGTCGGTGAAGGTCACCGCGTACTCGTCGGTGTGGTTGGCGGTCGGGGTCTTGGTGACGCTCACCCCGGCCGCCGAGCGCGGCACCACGACCACCGCGGTATCGGCGGTGACCAGGATCCACTCGGCCTGGTCGGCGTAGCCCACACCGATCTTGGTGCCGTTGAGCTTCCCGCCGGCGAACGTGGTGGCCGGCCGGTCCGGCAGCGCGGCCCGCGGCTCGTTGAGCGCGGCGGTCAGCAGCGCGCCCTTGGCCACGCCGGCCAGGTAGCGGTCCTGCTGCTCGTCGGTCGCCAGCTCCAGCAGCGGCACCAGACCCAGGCCCAGGGTGGCCAGGGCGGGGCCGACGGTACCGCGCCGGCCGATCTCGGTCAGCGCGGTCGACACCTCGAGCAGCCCGACGCCGTCACCGCCGAGCCGGTCGGGCACACCGAGCGCGGCAACGCCACCGGAAACCAGTGCATCCCAGCTGTTCTCGCGCTCCAGCACCGATCCGACCACGTCGGCGACGGCCTGCTGCTCCGGTGTGGGACTGAAATCCACCCGAATCCTCCTCACTGCATGTCCGCGCCCGGCGCGACACAGCGTCGCGCCGGGCGGCGGGTTCGGCTCCGCGTCGGGGGAGCTATCCGATCGTCAGTGCGCCACCGGGCATTTGCCGGTGTAGTCCACCTGCCAGTGCTTGATGCCGTTGAGCCAGCCCGACTTTAGCCGCTCCGGCTCGCCGACCGGCTTGAGATCGGGCAGATGGTCGGCGATCGCGTTGAACATCAGGTTGATGCTCAGCTTGGCCAGGTTGGCGCCGATGCAGTAGTGCGCACCGGTGCCGCCGAAGCCGACGTGCGGGTTCGGGTTGCGCAGGATGTTGAAGGTGTACGGATCCTCGAACACCTCCTCGTCGAAGTTGGCCGAGCGGTAGGACATCACCACGCGCTCGCCCTTCTTGATCTTCACCCCGCCCAGCTCGACGTCCTCCAGGGCGGTGCGCTGGAAGGCCGACACCGGGGTGGCCCAGCGCACGATCTCGTCGGCGGCGGTCTCCGGGCGCTCCCGCTTGTAGAGCTCCCACTGATCGGGGTACTGGGTGAAGGCGATCATGCCGTGGGTGATCGAGTTGCGGGTGGTCTCGTTGCCGGCCACCGCGAGCATGACCACGAAGAAGCCGAACTCGTCCTCGGAGAGCTTCTCGCCGTCGATGTCGGCGTGCACCAGCTTGC
>NZ_CALDGS010000114.1 GCF_937941905.1 uncultured Mycolicibacterium sp.
TTGAACAGCTTGGTGGCGAAGTTGCGCGACGCGCGGGCGTGGTCCTCGCCGATGGACAGATCACCGCCCGGGCTGGCGCCGCGGGCCAGGGTGAACCGCAGCGCGTCGGCGCCGTACTTCTCCACCCACTCCAGCGGGTCGATGCCGTTGCCGCGCGACTTGCTCATCTTGCGGCCGTGCTCGTCGCGGATCAGGCCGTGCAGGAAGACGTTCTTGAACGGCACCTGCGGCCCGCGGCTGCCGTCGAGCGTGATGGCCGGGTCGTTGCCGACGAAGGTGCCGAACATCATCATCCGGGCCACCCAGAAGAACAGGATGTCGTACCCGGTGACCAGCACCGTCGTCGGATAGAACTTGGCCAGCTCGGGGGTGTGGTCCGGCCAGCCCATGGTGGAGAACGGCCACAGCGCCGAGGAGAACCACGTGTCCAGCACGTCGGGGTCCTGCTCCCAGCCCTCCGGCGGGGTCTCGTCCGGGCCGACGCACACGGTCTCGCCGTTCGGGCCGTGCCAGATCGGGATGCGGTGGCCCCACCACAGCTGGCGCGAGATGCACCAGTCGTGCATGTTGTCCACCCACTCGAACCAGCGCGGTTCCAGGCTCTTGGGGTGGATCACGGTCTCGCCGTTGCGCACCGCGTCGCCGGCGGCCTTGGCCAGCGCCTCGACCTTGACCCACCACTGCATGCTCAGCCGCGGCTCGATCGGCTCGCCGCTGCGCTCGGAGTGGCCCACCGAGTGGACGTAGGGCCGGATCTCCTTGACGATGCGGCCCTGGGCGGCCAGCGCCTCGCGCACCTTGACCCGGGCCTCGAACCGGTCCATCCCGTCGAACTGGGTACCGGTGTTGGCGATCCGGGCCTGCTCGTCCATGATCGTCGGCATCGGCAGCCGGTGCCGCAGGCCGATCTCGAAGTCGTTCGGGTCGTGCGCCGGGGTCACCTTGACCGCGCCGGTGCCGAACTCGGGGTCGACGTGCTCGTCGGCGACGATCACCACGTCCCGGTCCAGGAACGGGTGCGGCAGTTTCTTGCCGACCAGATGCCGGTAGCGGTCGTCGTCGGGGTGCACCGCGATGGCGGTGTCGCCGAGCATCGTCTCCAACCGGGTGGTCGCCACCACGATGTGCGGCTCGTCGTCGTTCATCGAGCCGTACCGGAACGACACCAGCTCGCCCTCGACGTCCTCGTACTTGACCTCGAGGTCGCTGATCGCGGTCTGCAGCACCGGCGACCAGTTCACCAGCCGCTCGGCCCGGTAGATCAGGCCGGCGTCGTAGAGCCGTTTGAAGATGGTGCGCACCGCCCGGGACAGGCCCTCGTCCATGGTGAACCGGTCCCGGCTCCAGTCCACGCCGTCGCCGATGCGGCGCATCTGCCCGGCGATGGTGCCGCCGGACTCGCGCTTCCACTCCCAGACCTTCTCCACGAAGGCCTCGCGGCCGAGGTCCTGCTTGGTCACGCCCTTGGCGGCGAGTTGCTTCTCCACCACCACCTGGGTGGCGATGCCGGCATGGTCGGTGCCGGGCAGCCACAGCACCTCGTAGCCCTGCATCCGCTTGCGGCGGGTCAGCGCGTCCATCAGGGTGTGGTCGAGCGCGTGGCCCATGTGCAGGCTGCCGGTCACGTTCGGCGGCGGCAGCACGATGGCGTACGGGGGCTTGTCGCTGGACGGGTCGGCGGTGAAGTAGCCGGCGCGGACCCAGCCCTCGTACAGCTCGGCCTCTACCGCGCTCGGGTCCCAGGTCTTGGGCAGGGATTGCGCATCGGGGTTCGGGCTGGCGGTCACCGCCACATTCTAGGAAGCGCCGCGCGCGGACCGTGAAACGCCCCGAGCGGCGGCGGTCAGGCCAGCCGGGTCACCGTCAGCGAAACCCCGGCCGGACCGAACCGGTCCAGCAGGGCGTCCCCCATCGCCGCGGCCGGGGTGAGCACGCCGCGCAGGTCGGACAGCTTGTCGCGGTCGTGCGCCAGCGCCAGCCCAGACTCGCCGAGCAGCACCGAGGTGGCCTTGTAGCCGGGGTCGCCCTGCTGGGACATCCGCGCCACGTAGCGCGCCCCGGTGGAGGTGGTGGCGTAGGTCTCGACGGTGTAGTGCCCCTGCTCCCGGGTGCGCTCGCCCGGGCCGGTGCCCGGCTTGGGCAGCACCCGCTCCAGCAGTCGGCCCGGCAGCCGGTTGACGACCTTCGCCCCCAACCCGAAGGCCAGTGCGTTGCCGGCGGTGGTCAGCGCCGCGGCCACCGGGGCCAGCGGCGAGCGGCCCACACTCATCTGCTCGGCGTACTCGAAACGCCGGCCGTAGGCGTACCCGAGCAGTGCGTTGCTGCGCCGCACGATCCGGGTGTTGGCCGGGGCCATCACGAACGCCCCGGTCCAGTAGCCGGCCAGTTCCGGGGCGATCTCGGCGCCGCGGCGCCACCGGATGTCGGGCTGGCCGCCCAGCTCCGGTTCGGCCGCGCGGTCCGGCGACAGCGTGTACGGGTCGGTCATCAGCCGGTAGGCCTCGGGGTCGTCCGCGGCGGCCCGCAGCAACTCCAGCATCGAGGCGGCGGTGCCGCCGGACACCCCGCCGGCGAACGAGCGCACCACCAGATCGGTGTCGCACAGCTGCCCCGCGCCGTCGGCGGTGACCTGCTTGTAGAGCGCGTAGACGGTGAGATCGGAAGGGATGGAGTCGAATCCGCACGAGTGCACGATCCGGGCGCCGGTGTCGGCGGCCTGCTTGTGGTAGCGGTCGATGCTGTCGCGGATGAACAGCGTCTCCCCGGTCAGGTCGGCGTAGTCGGTGCCCGCCGCCGCGCAGGCGGCCACCAGCGGCATGCCGTAGCGCAGGTACGGGCCCACCGTGGTCACCACCACCCGGGTGCGTTCGGCCATCGCCGCCAGCGAGTCCGGGTCGGTGGCGTCGGCGCGGATGAGCGGCCAGTCGGCGGCGGGCTCCCCCAGCGTGTCGCGCACCGCGGCGAGCCTGTCCGGGTTGCGGCCGGCCAGCGCGACCCGGGTGTCGCCGCCGGCCCGGGCCAGGTACTGGGCGGTGAGCTTGCCGACGAATCCGGTGGCGCCGTAGAGGACGAGGTCGAATTCGCGCTGCGCTGCCGAGCTCATGGTTCCCGACGCTACCCCAGCAGTTCCGGGAGTTCGACGTCCCGACCGAGCACGTGTCGGTCCAGGAACGCGGTGACCACCTGGTACCAGAGCTTGACGTGCGGCGGGTGCAGCACCCAGTGGTGCTCGCTGGGGAAGTACAGGAACCGGTGCGGGCTGGGCCGGTCCGGGCGGTCCGGCAGCGCCGAGCGGCTGAGCAGGTCGTACCACAGCCGCAGTGCCTCGCCGATCGGCACGCGGTAGTCCTTGTCGCCGTGGATCACCAGCATCGGGGTACGGATCGCGGCGACGTGGCGGTGCGGCGAGTTGCGTTCGGCCATCTCCGGCGTCATCTCGCGGCCCCACCAGAACGCCGCGTCGGTGGTGGCGCCGAACTGGTCCAGCGCCCACAGCGAGGCGTGGGTGACGACGGCGGCGAACCGGTCGGTGTGTCCGGCGATCCAGTTGGCCAGATACCCGCCGAACGAGCCGCCCATCGCGGCCGTGCGGGTGGCGTCGACACGCGGGTGCGCGCAGGCGACGTCCACCGCGGCCAGCACGTCGGTGTAGGGCGCCTCGCCCCACGCACCCCAGCCGCGCTGGACGAACGCCTGCCCGTAGCCGGTCGACAGCGCCGGGTCGGGCAGCAGCACCGCGTACCCGCGCGCCGCCATCAGCCACGGGTTCCACCGCCAGTGCCATCTGTTCCAACTGCCCAGCGGGCCGCCGTGGATCCACAGCAGCAGCGGGGCGGGCTCGTCACGTTCGGGCAGCACCAGCCAGGACCGCACCGGGGTGCCGTCGGCGGCGGTGGCGGTCAGCTCGGTGACGGTACCGGGCAGCGCCGGCCGGGGCACGCACGGCAGTTCGGTGACGGTGCCGTCCGGGTCGATGCGCACCGGGTGCGGCGGGGCGGTGTAGTTCGACCGCAGCGCGTAGAGCACCCCGCCGGGCGCCGTGCACACGTCGGTGTAGGCGAAGTCGTCGTGGGTGAGGCGTTGCACCGCACCGGTGTCCGGATCCACCGTGAACACCGGGCGGCGGCCGGCGTCGTCGGCGGTGACGATCAGCGCCGAGCCGTCGGCGCTCCAGCACACCGAGGCCGGCCAGCGGTCCCAGTGCCCGGTGAGCTCCACCGGCTCGGCGCCGAACCGCAACAGCCACAACGTAACCCGTGGCGCCGCGGTCGGGGTGGGCAGGGTCTCCCGCAGGTAGGCCACCGCGGAGCCGTCCGGACTGATCGCCGGTCCGCCCAGGTCGGCGTCCGGGTCGTCGACGACGGTGCTGCGCGCGCCGGTGGCCAGGTCGATGCGCACCAGCGTGGTGCGCAGCGCGCCCCGGCCCACCGGCACCGTCCAGGTGGTGACCAGGAAGGAGCCGTCGGCACTGAGGTCGAACGCGTTCTCCCGCAGGGCATCACCGGGATCCGGGGTCAGGTCGCGCGGGCCGTCGGCGTCGAGCAGGTGCGGCACGTCGGGGCCGAGGTCGTGGTCCCAGTACCGCACCGGGTAGCGGGTGTGCAGCACGGCGGTGACCTTGCGGTCCTTGCGCAGCTCGCGCAGTCGCCTGTCCTCGTCGAGGTCGGCCGAGCGCAGCAGCGCGGCGGTGACCACGGTGACCGGTGCGGACCGGGCGGTCCGCACCCCGGTGATCCCGCCGGGCAGGGCGAGTTCCTCGACGGCCTCGCCCCCGGCGGCGGGCAACCGCCACAGCCGGGCCGGCGGGTCGGCGTCGGCGCCGTCCGGGCGGGCCGACAGGAACAGCAGGTCGCCGTCGGTGAACACCGGGCCGCTCTCCCCCTTCGCGCTGCGGGTGAGCCGGCGCGCCGGCGCGGTGCCGGCCGGGTCGAGTTCCCACACCGCGCCGACGAACCGCGTTGCGGTGTCGTCGAGTTCGGTCACGGTGGTGACCAGGCGGGTGCCGTCGGCGGAGACCGCCAGCCCGGACACCCGGGGCAGGGCGAGATAGGCGTCGAGGTCGGCGAACGGGTGCGGCAACGAGGTCTCGGTCACGCCTTCTTCGTACCCCGGAACCGTTGCGTCGCAGGTTTAACACACCCGAGAAATAACGTCACCGGAAGTTAACTCGCGGTGACCGAGGCGACACAGGCCCGGGGCTAGCGTCATCCTCCGTACACCGTCAGTACTCCCCGAACACTGCAAAGAAACGCGCGGAGGTTTTGAGTGCCACCGGAAGTCGAAAACGCGGTCGAGACCATGACCGCGGTCAACAACGAGTTCTTCTACTGGATGTCCATCGGGCTGATGATGCTCATCCACGCGGGCTTCCTCGCCTACGAGGTGGGTGCGTCGCGGTCGAAGAACGTCCTGGCCACCGCGATGAAGAACCTGCTCGCGTTCGCGACCATCGTCGTCAGCTTCTACTTCGTGGGCTGGTTCCTCTACAACGCGATGCCGAGCGGCTTCATCGAGTTCAACGACGCCGCCAAGGCCGCGCTGCCGTGGAGCGACAACATGGGCCCGAACGTCCAGGACCCGGCCAGCGGCATCTTCTGGGGCGCGTTCGCCCTGTTCGCCGCGACCACCGGCTCGATCATGTCCGGCGCGGTGCTCGAGCGCATCCGCACCAGCGGCTTTCTGATCCTGACCGTGCTGGTCGGTTCGGTGCTGTGGATCATCGGTGCGGCCTGGGGCTGGCACGGCGCCGGCTGGCTGCTCACCAAGCTGGGCTTCCATGACGTGGGCGCGGCCGGCTGCGTGCACATGATCGCCGGCTTCTCCACGCTGGGCGTGCTGATCAACCTCGGGCCGCGCATCGGGCGGTTCAAGGCCGACGGCACCCCGGTGACCATCCGCCCGCACAACCTGCCGCTGACCATGCTCGGCCTGTTCCTGATCTTCACCGGCTTCTTCGGCTTCCTGATGGGCTGCGTGATCTACGGCTCGGGCGGCTACTCCACCATCTACGGCACCCCGACCAACCTGTCGGCGTTCGCGTTCAACACGCTGATGGGCCTGGCCGGCGGCATCCTGGGCGCCTACATCACGTCCAAGGGCGAGCCGTTCTGGACCATCTCCGGCGGCCTGGCCGGCGTCATCGCGGTGGCCCCGGGCATGGACCTGTACCACCCGGCGCTGGGCTTCGTCGTCGCGCTGGTCGGCGGCGGCCTGATCCCCCACATGGGCAAGGGGCTGGAGAAGTTCCGCATCGACGACGTCGTCGGCGCGGTCACCGTGCACGGCGGTGTGGGCGCCTACGCCCTGGTGATGGTCGGCATCTTCATGCACGGCTACCCGAACATGGACGGCCTGCCGCCGGTCACCTTCTGGGGCCAGCTGATCGGCATGCTGGTGTTCGCCGCGCTGGGCTTCATCCCGGCCTTCCTGGCCTCGCTGCTGCTGAAGAAGCTGAACCTGCTGCGTATCCCGCCGGAGGTCGAGGAGCAGGGCCTGGATCTGTCCGAGGTGCCGGCCACCCCGTACCCGGAGGGCATCCCGGTCACCGGCATCCCGTCGCTGAACGGCTCGAAGGCGCTGGTGGGCGCCACCAAGGAGGTGCACTAGATGTTCAGCCCGATCGACAACTGGGACGACCCAGCCGCGGTGTTCACCTTCGGCGGGTACTCCGCCGGCGTGGTGATCGTGACCGTCCTCGCGGTGCTGCTGTTCATCGGGTTCTTCGCCCGGATCATCCAGCACGAGAACCGCGCCTACCGCGCGATCGCCGAGCACAAGCCGATCGAACGGGGCCCGGCCGCCGAGGGCGAGCCGACGCCGTACTGATCCACCCGGTCCACCGCCACTGAAGGATTCGCCCCCGGGCCACCCGGCCCGGGGGCGAATTCCGTTGTGCAGCACCCTTCTTCCCGTTCCGTTCTCCCGCGAGCAGAGGCGTACACCCCCG
>NZ_CALDGS010000115.1 GCF_937941905.1 uncultured Mycolicibacterium sp.
CCGGCGGGCCGTCGCGCTCCGGGGACAGGAACCGTTCGAACAGCAGGTCGTTGGCCACCGGGTCGACGTTGGTGACCCCCAGCGCGTAGCACACCGCCGAGTTGGCCGCCGAGCCCCGGCCCTGGGCCAGGATGTCGCGCTCCCGGCAGAACCGGGTGATGTCGTGGACCACCAGGAAGTAGCCCGGGAAGCCGAGCCGGGCGATGATGCCCAGCTCGTGTTCGAGCTGGGCGTAGGCGCGCGGGTGACGTTCGGGCGGGCCGTAGCGCTCCCGGGCGCCGAGCATGGTCAGGTGCCGCAGCCAGCTGTCCTCGGTGTGGCCGGCGGGCACGTCGAACGGCGGCAGTTTCGGGGCGATGAGCGCCAGCTCGAAGGCGCACTGCTCGCCCAGCTCGGCGGCGGCCGCCACCGCCTCGGGCCGGTGCGCGAAGAGGCGGGCCATCTCCGCCCCCGACCGCAGGTGCGACCCGCCCAGCGGGGCCAGGAACCCGGCGGCCTCGTCGAGGCTGCGGCGGGCCCGGACGGCGCCCATCGCCATGGCCAGCCGGGCCCGTGAGGGTTCGGCGAAGTGCGCGCCGGTGGTGGCGACCACGTTCACCCCGAAGCGCGGGGCCAGGGCGGCCAGCGCGGCGTTGTGTTCGTCGTCGAGCGGCCGGCCGTGGTGGGTCAGCTCGATGCTGACCCGGTCCGGACCGAACCGGTCCACCAGCTCGGCCAGTGCCCGCGCCGCCGCTTCCGGGCCGCCTTGGCGGAGTGCCTGGCGGACATGGCCTTTGCGGCATCCGGTGAGGATGTGCCAGTGCCCGCCGGCGGCCTCGGTGAGCGCGTCGAGGTCGTAGCGGGGCCGGCCCTTCTCGCCGCCGTCGAGGTGGGCCCGGGCGATCGCCCGGGACAGCCGCCGGTAGCCCTCCGGCCCGCGGGCCAGCACCAGCAGGTGCGGGCCGGGCGGGTCGGGGTCCTCGGTGCGCGGCACGTTGGCCAGCGACAGCTCCGCCCCGAACACCGTCGGCACGCCGAGCTCGGCGGCGGCCTCGGCGAACCGCACCACCCCGTACAGGCCGTCGTGGTCGGTCAGCGCCAGCGCGCGCAGGTTCAGCCGCACGGCCTCCTCGACGAGCTCCTCGGGGGTGGAGGCGCCGTCGAGGAAGCTGAACGCCGAGTGGGCGTGCAGTTCGGCGTAGGGCACCGTCCCGGCACGCCGGGGCGCCGCCGGCGGGCG
The DNA here is from genome assembly GCF_937941905.1 of uncultured Mycolicibacterium sp. Lineage (GTDB taxonomy): Bacteria > Actinomycetota > Actinomycetes > Mycobacteriales > Mycobacteriaceae > Mycobacterium. The sequence goes on from NZ_CALDGS010000115.1 coordinate 1,220, forward strand.
GTACGGTTCGCGGCGGCGCGACCAGGCCGGGCTGTCGCCCCCGTCGCCGGCCGGTTCCCCCGGCGCCGCACCCGCGTGCCGGGGTTTGCCGTTGAGCACGCGGTGCATCTCGGCCCAGGTCGGTGGCCCGTTGTGCCAGCCCACCCGGCCAGTGTATCGAACGTGCGTTCGAGATCGAAACCCGGCAACGAATCCGCCGCCGACGCCGTGCCACCCCAGTTCACCAGGGAACATGCCGGGTTATCCCCAATGGCGCATTCATCCACAGACGGGGGTCGGCCGGCCGCCGGGCGACGCCGCCGCCCGGTAATTTCGCATATATGTTCGATCGGTTGGTGGCGGCGGTCGCCGGCACCCGCGGTGCCGCGAGGGCCGGCGCGTGGGCGCGCATCGAGAACGCGGCCTGCGCGCGCCGGCTCTCCGCCTCCGCCGACCTCCTGGATCAGATGTACGCCGCCGCCGGCTCGGCCGACCGCGAGCAGTGGATCATCGACAACTTCGCCGCGGTCGCCGCCCTGCTCGCACCCGCCCAGAACGTGTCGGTCGGCGTCGCGGCTGCCCAACTGGAGGTCGCGGTCTTCCTGCGGGACCGGTTGCCGCGCACCAACGCGGTGTTCCGCACCGGCGCCATCGGCTACCGCATCGCCAGGACCATCGTGAACCGCACGCGGCTGATCAAGGATCCCGGGGCGATGGCCGAGGTCGACGCCGCGATCGCCGGACATGTCGAGACCTGGACCGCGCTGTCGGAGGAGCGGTTGAAGAAGGAGATCGACCTCTGGGTCGACCGGTACGACCCGGCGGCGGTGCGTCGTGCCGAATACGCCTCCCGGCAGCGCTATTTCGATGTCAATCCCAGCACGGACGGATCCGGCGCCGCCGCCATCGCCGGCACCGTGCTGATCCACGACGGCGAGTTCATCGACCAACGCCTCGACGCCCTGGCCGCGACGGTGTGCGAGAACGACCCGCGCACCCACGACCAGCGCCGGGCCGACGCGGTGCGGCCCGCCCTGGCCGGGGCGGACCGGATGCCGTGTATGTGCGGATCCGCCGAATGCCCGGCCGCGGGCCGGACCGCGAGCAACGTGGTGGTGCACGTCGTCGTGAACGAGGAGACACTGCGGGACGCGACGCCCGCCGAACTCGACGGCGCCAAGCCCATCGAGCCGATCGAGGCGGGCGATCCCACGCTGACCGGGCCGGCGGCGACGGGGCCGGGCTACGTGATGGGCCGCGGGGTGGTGCCCGGGCCGACCGCGGCCGCGAAACTGTCGGCGGCCGAACGGCAACCGGTCAGGCATCCCGGGAGTGCACCACCCGAGCCGCGGCGGTTCGCGTCGGCGGCGCTGGCGTGGTTCGTCCGCTGCCGGGATCTGACGTGCCGGTTCCCCGGCTGCCACAAGCCGGCCACCGAGTGCGACCTCGACCACACGATCCCGTACCCGCGGGGCAAGACGCAGGCGTCGAACCTGAAATGCCTGTGCCGACGCTGTCATCTGCTGAAGACCTTCCTCGGCTGGCGGGACCGGCAGCATCCCGACGGGACCGTCGAGTGGATCGCGCCGACCGGGGAGACGTACACGACCTACCCCGGCAGCAGGCTGCTGTTCCCGGCGTTGTGCCGGCCGACCGCGCCGGCGATCGTCGACGCCGGTGTCGAGCCTGCCGATGATGCGGCGCGCGGCCTGAAGATGCCGCGCCGCAAGCGGACTCGCACGCAGAACCGCGCCCGTGCGATCGAGGCGGAGCGCAGGCTCAACCAGCCCTACGCCGACGAGCGCAACCGCCCGCCACCGTTCTAGGGGCCGGGCAGGTCCCGGGCCGGGTCGGTGGCCCGCACGTCAGCCGCGGGCGATGATGACCGGGGTGCGTACGGCGTGCATGACGGCGGTGCTGACCGAACCGAGCAGCGCCCCGGCGATGCGGCCGCGGCCGTGGCTGCCGACCACCACCAGCTGAGCGGTCTCGGCCTGTTCGATGAGCATCCGGGCCGGCCGCTCGCCGGCCACCACCCGCCGCACCGTGACGTCCGGGTACTGCTCGCACCAGCCGGCCAGCCGCTCGGCCAGGGTGGCCTCGGCGAGCGCCTGCAGCCCGGCCACGTCCAGGCCCGGGTAGTCGAGGATGGCCACGTCGCGCCAGCCGTGCACGGCGACCAACTCCACCCCGCGGAAGGAGGCCTCCTCGAAGGCGATCCGGGTGGCCGCCTCCGAGGCCGGCGAGCCGTCGATGCCGACGACCACCGGGGCGTCGGCCGGGCGGGGCTCCTCGTCGTGCACGATCGCCAGCGGGCAGCGCGCGGCATGGGCCAGGCCGGTGCTGACCGAGCCGAGCAGCAGCCGGCCCAGTGCGGTCTGACCGCGGCTGCCCACCACGAGCCGCTCGGCGTGCTCGGACATCTCGGCCAGCACCGCCACCGGAGTGGCGTGCGCCAGCTCGGTGGCCACCTCGCGGGCCCCGGCACGTTCGGCGATCTGCCGGGACTCGGCGAGGATGCGCTCCCCCTCCTCGTCGAGCACCCGGAACGCCTCGTCCGGCAGCGGCATCTCGGGCCAGGGCGCGGTCACCACCACCGGCGAGGGCACGGCGTGCACCAGGGTCAGCGGCCGGTCCCGGCGCAGTGCGTCGGCGACCGCCCACTCGATGGCCGCATGGGCCGTCGCCGACCCGTCAACCCCCACCACGATGCCGTATCGCGCCTCTGCCATCGCCAGCACTCCATTCGGTTCCGGGAAACGTCCGGGGATCCGTGGACCCCGTCCCGCTCGACCCTACGGGTTGGCGGACCGTTCCCGGTGCTCATCGGGCCGACACCCTCTACGATGCCTGTGGCTTACGGAAGGGACGGCACATGGTTTCAGCACGGCAGATCGGCCACCTCGGCGGCTGGGCGGTCGCTCTCGGTATCGGCGCGGCCCTCGCCTCGGCGGGCACCGCCTACGCCGACGACGGCGACACCGCCGCGGACAAGCCGACCGGCAGCGTGCAGGCCGGCCCGGCCCGGCACGCCGACTCGGACGGGAAGGCCGGCGGCAAGCACGGCGAGCGGCAGCGGCCGACGGTGCGCTTCGGCAGCCACGCCGGCACCGACACCGCTGCCGCCGGGGGCGACGAGACCGGCACCCGCACGACCGGTACCCGGGGCCGGGCGACGACCGTCTCCCGCACCGCCCGCCCCTCGCCGGAGGAGTTCGAGGCCGCCCAGGTCGAGCGGCTGCAGAAGCTGTTCGCCGGGCGCAAGGCCGCCGCGGTCACCCCGGTGCCCGCCGACGGGACCGCCACCGACGAAACCGGCACCGACGCCCCGGAGGGGGCGGCGGTCGAGACCGAACCCGCGGCGCCGCAGCCGAATCCGGGGCCGGGGCCGCGGGTGCTCGGGCTCGCCACGGCGGCCGGCGCAGCCGCCCAGAGCGAGCAGGACGAGCAGGACCTCGAGGACGAGCAGGAGGCTTCAGCGGGGCAGCAGGAACCGTCCCCGGCGCAGGCCGGTGTGCTGCCGCGCGGGGCGGATCCGGCCTGGTTCTGGAACCCGTTCCGGGGCGAGGATCCGGCGGCCTACAGCATGCCGGACACGCTGCTCAACACCGAGATCGCGGTGCTGAACGCGCTGCCGGATCCGCTGCGGCCGCCGGTGCGCGAGCTGTTCGAGTTCGTCTACCGGTGCAGCCAGATGGTGCCGTGGGTGAACGTGGTGGTGCCGCTCGTCGAGATCGTCGACGTGCTGCCCGACCTGTTCAGCGGCACCCCGGCGGCCAAGGACGCCTTCCAGATCACGGTCAACGAGCTGCTGCTGACCACCGGCATCGTGTCGTTCTTCTACTACGGCTACGACCAGATCGCCGACCTGCTCAACCTGGAGTACCCGGCCCAGCAGCTCAAGGAGTGGTTCTACGCCACCGCCTGGGACGTCATCGACTTCCTGCACCTGTTCCACAACCCGGGACGGTCCGGGCTGGTGTGGGGCATCCCGGCCTGACGCGACGGTGAACCGACGGTGACAGTGCCGGAACCGCAACGGATCCCGGTCTTCGCCGATGTCGACACCGGTGTCGACGACGCCCTGGCCCTGGTGTACCTGCTGGCCGCCCCGGAGGTGGAGCTGGTCGGCATCGCCGCCACCGCGGGCAACGTCGGCGTGCAGCAGGTGTGCCGCAACACCCTGGGGCTGCTGGAGCTGTGCCGGGCGCCGGCCGTGCCGGTGTCGGTGGGTGCCGAACAGCCGCTGAGCATCCCGCTGCGCACCGCCGAGGACACCCACGGTCCGGAGGGGCTGGGCTACGCCACGCTGCCGCCGACCGATCGTCGGCCCACCGGCCACAGCGCCGCCGAGGCGTGGGTGCGTGCCGCGCGGGCGCATCCGGGTGAGTTGGTCGCGATCGCCACCGGCCCGCTGACCAACCTGGCGCTGGCGCTGCGCGCCGAACCGGCCCTGCCCCGGCTGCTGCGCCGGCTGGTCGTCATGGGCGGCGCGTTCGAGTACCGGGGCAATACCACGCCGGTGGCAGAGTGGAACGTCAGCGTCGACCCGGAAGCCGCCGCCGAGGTGTTCGCGGTGTGGAGCGCGGCCTGGGGGCTGGACGAGCCGACACATCTGCCGATCGTGCTGGGGCTCAACCTCACCGAGCACGCGGCGATGACGCCGGCCATCCTGGCCCGGCTGGCCTCGGCCGCCGGGGCGGCCACCGCCTCGATGAGCGTGCTCGACGACCGGGGCACCCGGTCGCGGGCCGACAACCCGCTGGTGCGGGTACTCGAGGACGCGCTGCGGTTCTACTTCGAGTTCCACTTCGACCAGGGCGAGGGCTACCTGGCCCACGTGCACGACCCGCTGGCCGCGGCGGTGGCACTCGACCCGGGGCTGGTGCAGACCCGGCCGGCCACCGTGGATGTGGAGCTGACCGGCACGCTGACCCGGGGTATGACCATCGCCGACTGGTCCGGCCGCTGGGGCCGCCCGCCCAACGCGCAGGTCGGGGTGGCGGTGGACCCGGAGGTGTTCTTCGACCGGTTCATCGCCCGGGTCGGGCCGTTCGCCGCCCGGCTGGGTCCGGCGGATCCCGCTCACTCATAGCTGCCCTCCAGGTACCAGCGGCGCTGCCGGTAGCACAGCAGCAGCGCCTGGGGATGCTCCGGCAGGTCGACGAGCACCTGGGCGCGGGCGGTGCGGCCGGCCCGGGACTGTTCGGGGTCCCACCACCGTTCGTCGACCGGCCACGGCCCGGCCCACCACCGCAACCGGCCCTCCCGCCCGGGCGCGACCAGCCGCACCGGATCGGCGGAGAACAGCCCGCGGCTGGTCACCCGCACCGGATTACCCTGGGCGTCAAGGACTTCCACCGGGTCGTCGAGCAGCACCGCCGGGGCGGGCTCGGGCAGCCGGCCGGGCCAGGGCTGGTTCGGGTCGGCCCGCGGCACCGGCTCGTCGCCCAGCGGGGTGAGCGTGATCCGCTCGGCGGGGCCTCGGCCGCCGCTGAGCACCGGCACCTGCACCGCCTCCGGGCCGAGCAGGCCCTGCACCCGCACCAGGGCGCGGTGCGCCCGCAGCCGGTCCTCCTCCCCCACGCTGCCCCACAGCGGCAGCTGCAGTGCCTCGGCGGAGATCACCTCGACCGGGTGCAGCCGCAGCACGGTGATCGGCGCGGTGGGCCGGTCGTCGGGCCGGCGCCGGTGCAGCCAGCCGTCGAGCTGCCAGCGCACCCGGTCGGCGGTGGCGTCCTCGGTCAGCG
>NZ_CALDGS010000116.1 GCF_937941905.1 uncultured Mycolicibacterium sp.
TGGGCACGCCACCGCCGCCGCCACCACCGGCGGGCGGGGCGGGCGGTCCGGGCGGGGTGGGCACGCCACCGCCGCCGCCACCACCGGCGGGCGGGGCGGGCGGTCCGGGCGGCGTGGGCACGCCGCCACCGCCGCCACCACCACCCGGAGGCGTGGGCGAACCCGGCGGCACGGCCGTCCGCGACGAGGACGACACCGGCGCCGACGGCGCACCCGGCCCGCCCGGTACCGACACCGGGCCACCGGCCGGGGGCGGCGGCGTGGGATCCACCTGCTTGGGCAGCAGCAGGTCGGTGAACGTCCGCGCGGCCTCCTCAGGGGTCTGTGGCACCTGCGGCGGATTGGTCACCAGGGTCTGGAACAGCCCCACGCACGGCACGCCGGGGCTCGGCGCGCCCTCCGCGGGAGTGGGGCTCAGCACCGGAATAGCCATATAGACCCCCGCGGCTGTTGCCAGCGCGGTCAGGCCAAGGCGATTGGTGGTCCGTGACATGCGTTCCCCGTTTCTCTGACGCCAACGTCAGCGAAGTTAGGCGTGAGACAGGAGTTACTCGCGTGACACATGTGGCGTTTATGAAACCGTTGCAAAGGAGTGCCACCGGGGTGACCCGGACCGTACTCACGGCAACGGGGCGCGGCAGTGTACGACACCGGCACCGGATAATCGGGTTCTGCGTTCGGGCGTGTCGCCCAAGGAGTTTCGCTGTCGGCGAGATCGGCGGGAAGACGCCCGGGCCGGGATTCAGCCGGCCGAACGAGTCGGCTCGCCGGCCAGTCCGGCGAGCACCGAGTACACCTCGTCGTGCGCCTGCTTGAGATGGGCGGCCATCGCGGCGGCCGCCGCCTCCGGATCGCCCGCCCGGATGGCGTCGATCACCTCGGCGTGCCCCCGCACCGAGGTCTCGTGCAGTACGGCGAAGTCGAGCCGGTCCAGCCGGGAGAAGGCCGCCGCGCGGGCGTCCTCGACCACCTGCCGCAGCATGTCGTTGCCGGCCAGTCGGGCCACCGTGAGATGGAACTCGGAGTCGGCGCGGCGGAACGCGTCCACGTCCGGGCTCGACTCCAGCGCCTCCTGGCAGGCGTCCAGATGGGCCAGATCCGGATCGGCGTCCCGGCCCCGCTCGGCGGCCAGGCGTGCCGCCATCGTCTCGACGGCCAGGCGCACCTCGAACGCCTCACGCATCCGGGTCAGGTCCGATCCCCCACCGTCGGCGTCCAGGGCGGCGGCCTCCGGGGACACCACGGTCCCCCCGCTGCCGCGCTTGGTGATGAGCAGTCCCTCGCCCTGCAGCACCCGGATCGCCTCGCGGACGGTGACCCGGGACACTCCGAGTGCCTCGGCGAGCACCCGCTCGGCGGGCAGGCGATCGCCGGGCAGTAACACCCCCAGTGCGACCGCGCGGCGAACCCGTTCCACCACCGCCGCGTAGGCGGGTGGGGTCTCCAGCGGCCGCAGTAAAAAGTCCGACATCGAATTTGAGAATAACGCACGCGAAGCCGTGGGTCTGATGGTATGAAAAGCAGACCATGGAACGAAAACGCGCCCCGCTCATCGGAATATGCGGCGTGCCGACCCAGGCCAGTTGGGGTTTCTGGAACCAGCCCGCCGTCCTGACCGCCCAGACCTACCTCGACGCCGTGTACCGCGCCGGCGGCCAGCCCGTGATCCTGCCGCCGCACCCGGATGCCGACGTCACCCTGCTGGTCGGCACGGTCGACGGCCTGCTGTTCGCCGGCGGCACCGACATCGAGCCGCACCGCTACGGCCAGCAGGCCACCGAACGGCTCGAACAGACCAGTCCGGTGCGCGACGAGTTCGAACTGCAGGTCGCCGAAATCGCGCTGCGCCAGGACATCCCGATCCTCGGGATCTGCCGCGGCCTGCAGATCCTCACCGTCGCCACCGGCGGTGAACTGCACCAGCACCTGTGCGACCTCGGCTACGCCGAGCACCGGCCCAACCCGGGCCACCTCGACGAGACCACCATGCACACCGTCGACGTCTGCGCCGACAGCACGCTCGGCGCCTGCGGGTTCGCCGGTGTGCGCGAGGTCAACTCGCACCACCACCAGGGGGTCGCCCGGGTCGGTGCGGGCGGCCGGGTGGTGGCCACCTCGGTGCCCGACGGCGTCATCGAGGCCGTGGAGTGGCCGGAGCAGACCTTCGCCGTCGGCGTGCAGTGGCATCCCGAGGCGCTCGCGATGGACGCGTTGTTCCGCCGGCTGGTGCAGGCCGCCGCCCGGCGCTGCCCGATCGGAGAGGTGAAATGACCGGTACCGTCCTGGAACCCGCGACCGGCGAGGTGCTCGCCGAGCTGCCGTACGCCGACGCCGCCGCGGTCGACACCGCGGTGCGTCGGGCCGCTGCCGCCCAACCTGCCTGGGCGGCGACCGATCCCGCGCACAAGGCGGACGTGTTGCTCGGGATCGCCGACCGCATCGCCGCCGCCGCCGAGGACCTGGCCCGGTTGGAGGCCCGCAACGTCGGCATGCCGATCCGCGACGCCCGGGGTTCGGTCGCCGGGGTGGTCCGCGCCTTCCGCTATTTCGCGGCGGTGCCGGAACGGCTGCTGGGCGCGACGATCCCGGTCGCCGGCGGGGTGGACATGACCTTCCCGGAGCCGCTGGGCGTGGTCGGGCTGATCACCCCGTGGAACTTCCCGCTGGCCATCGCCACCTGGAAGGTCGCCCCGGCCCTGGCCGCCGGGAACGGCGTGGTGCTCAAACCCTCCGAGCTCACCCCGCTGACCGCGCTGGAACTCGAGCGCATTGCGCTGGAGGCCGGGGTGCCCGAGGGGCTGTTCAACGTCGTCGTCGGCACCGGGCCCGTGGTCGGGCGGGTGCTCGTCGAACATCCCGACGTCCGCAAGATCGCCTTCACCGGCTCCACCGCGGTCGGTCGGGAGATCGGCCGGCGGGCCGCCGAACAGATCAAACGGGTCACACTCGAACTTGGCGGCAAGTCCCCTGCCGTCGTCTTCGACGACGCCGACCTCGCCGCCGCGGCCCAGGGACTGGTCGGCGGGGTGTTCGGCAACGCCGGGCAGGACTGTTGCGCCCGTTCCCGGGTCTACGTGCAACGCAGCGTGCTCGGTGACTTCCTCGACGCGCTCGGCGAGGCCACCCGCGGGGTACGCGTCGGCGACCCGCTCGACGAGGCCACCGTGATGGGCCCGCTGGTCTCCGAACAGCAGCGGGCCAAGGTGCGGTCCTACGTCGACGGCGCACCGGTCGCGGTGCGCGGCAGCGCCCCCGACGGCCCCGGGTTCTGGTTCCCCCCGACGGTGCTGCACCCGATCGACGACGGCCACCCGGCCGCCCGGGAGGAGATCTTCGGGCCGGTGGTGTGCGTCATGCCGTTCGACACCGAGGAGGAGGTCGTGGCCCGGGTCAACGACACCCAGTACGGCCTGGCCGGATCGGTGTGGACCCGCGACGGCGCCCGCGGGATGCGGGTGGCCCGCGCGGTCGAGGCCGGCGCGCTGGCCATCAACTCCTACACCTCGGTGCGGATCAACACCCCGTTCGGCGGATTCAAGCAGTCCGGCGTGGGCCGCGAACTCGGCCCGGACGCCGTGTACGCCTACACCGAGCTCAAGAACGTCTTCATGGCGACGAACTAGGTTGGAGCCCAGTGACTCACAGCACAGTACCGAACAACACCAGCCCGGCGATCCCGGCGTTCGCCAACCACCTCCCGGTGCGCATCAGGTTCGGCGAGGGCGCCGCGCTGCAGCTGCCCGAGGTCATCGCCGAGACCGGGGCCCGCCGGGTGATGGTGCTGACCGACGCCGGTATCGGCACATTCAATCCGGCCGCCGCCGAGGTCGTCGACCGGCTGCGCCGCGCCCACCCGGATCTGGTGGTGGTGGAGAAGGCACCCGGCGAGCCGACCATCGAGATGGTCGATACCGCCACCGCCGAGATGGCCGACGCCGGGGTCGAGGCGGTGGTGGCGCTCGGCGGCGGATCGGTCATCGACACCGCCAAGGCCGCCCGGCTGTGCCACCAGCAGGGCCTGACCTTCGGACAGTTCCTGGACTCCGAACGTCGCTTCCCCGTCCCGGCAGTGCCGCTCATCGCGGTGCCCACCACCGCGGGCACCGGGTCGGAGGTGTCCGGCGGCTCGGTGGTGTCGGACCCGGCCGTGGGCCGCAAGGCCGGCATCGCACACCCCAACCTGCGGGCCCAGTACGCGGTCGTCGACCCGGTACTGACCTGGAGCATGCCGCCGGCGATGACCGCCAACACCGGCATCGACGCGCTGGCCCAGGCGATGGCGGCGATCATCGCCCGGGTGCGCACCCCGATCGGGGACGCGATCGCGTTGGAAGCCATTCGTCTGATGGGGAATTCGCTGCTCGTCGCCTACCGTGACGGCACCGACGCCGCCGCTCGGGCGAACATGTCGTGCGGCAGCATGATGGCCGGCCTGGCGATGAACATCTCCGACTGCTCCGCCGAGCACTCGCTGGCCCAGGCCATCGGCGGGATCACCGGCGCCCCGCACGGGCTGACCATCGGGCTGGTGCTCGCCGAGACGCTGGACCGGGAACGGCGGCACGTGCCGGAGGTGATGGAGCGCATCGCCGACGCCTGGGGCCTGCCCGCCGACGGCACCACCGACGGCAGTCGCCTGGTCGCCGCGGTGCGCCGGCTGCTGGCCGACCTGGAGTTCCCGGTGCTGTCCGACCTCGGCATCACCGGCGACGACCTGGACCGGCTCACCGACCTGGCCCTGGCGGACTACTTCATCACGGTGGCCCCGCAGCCCTGGACCCGCGAGGAGGTCCACGACGCCTTCGCGGCCGCGCTGCACACCCGCACCCGTACCCTGGCCGACTCCCCCGCCCACTGACCCACGGAGACACCGATGACCGCTACCACACCGCCGCCCGAACGCGTCGACATCGTCATCGTCGGTGCCGGCTTCGCCGGGCTGTACATGCTCTACCGGGCCCGCCGCATGGGCATGACCGCCCACATCCTCGAGCGCGGCGGCGACGTCGGCGGCACCTGGTACTGGAACCGCTACCCGGGCGCCCGATGCGACATCGAGAGCATCGACTACTCGTACTCATTCGACGAGGAGCTCACCCGTGAATGGCGGTGGAGCGAACGGTACGCCGCCCAGCCGGAGATCCTGGCCTACATCAACCACACCGCCGACCGCCACGACCTGCGCCGCGACATCACCTTCAACACCACGGTGCAGCGCGCCGAGTGGAACGACGACACCGGCGAGTGGACGCTGAGCTGCGACACCGGCGCGACGGTGCGGGCCCGCTGGTGCGTGATGGCCACCGGCAATCTCTCGGTCACCAAACAGCCGGACTTCCCGGGTCTTTCGGACTTCGGTGGCCGCTGGTTCCACACCGGCCAGTGGCCGCACGAACGGGTCGACTTCACCGGCGAGCGGGTGGCGGTGGTCGGCACCGGCTCGTCGGGCATCCAGGCCATCCCGCTCATCGCCGAGCAGGCCGGGCAGCTCTACGTGCTGCAGCGCACCCCGAACTACAGCATGCCGGCCCGTAACCGGCCGCTCAGCGACGAGGAGTTCGCGGCGGCCATCGCCAACTTCGCCGAACGGCGCCGGATCTGCCAGCTGAGCGAGTCCGGGGTGCCGCACCCGCCGCCCACCCAGGCCACCTTCGACGTCAGCCCCGAGGAGCGCGTGCGCCGCTACGAGGAGGGCTGGCAGCGGGGCGGGATCAACGCCCTGTCGGCGGCGTTCACCGACTTCTTCACCGACGAACGGGCCAACTTCGAGGCCCAGGAGTTCGCCCGCCGCAAGATCCGCGAGATCGTCCGCGATCCGTGCACCGCCGAGCTGCTGTGCCCGACGCACCACATCGGCACCAAGCGCACCTGCGTGGACACCAACTACTTCCAGACCTACAACCGGGACAACGTCGAACTCGTCGACGTGCGCAGCCGGCCCATCGAGCGGATCACCCCCACCGGTATCCAGCTCGCCGGCCGCCACCTCGAGGTGGACTCGATCGTGTTCGCCATCGGGTTCGACGCGATCACCGGTGCGCTCGCCGACATCGACATCCGCGGCCGCGACGGAGTGACGCTGCGCGAGCGGTGGTCCGACGGGCCGCGCACCTATCTCGGGCTGCAGACCGCCGGGTTCCCGAACCTGTTCATGGTGACCGGCCCGGGCAGTCCGTCGGTGCTGTCGAACATGCTGGTGTCCATCGAACAGCACGTCGACTGGATCTCCGACTGCGTGCTGCACCTGCACAACCGCGGCCTCGACCGCATCGAGGCGACCGCCGAGGCCGAGGAACGCTGGATGCGCCACGTCGCCGAACTCGCCGCCGAAACCCTGTATCCACAGGCCAATTCGTGGTATCTCGGCTACAACATTCCCGGTAAGCCCCGGGTGTTCATGCCGTATGTCGCCGGCTGCGGCGAATACCGGCGGGAATGCGAGGAAGTCGTGGCCAACGGCTACATCGGGTTCGAACTGGGCCGCACCGGCGCGGTCAGAGAGGGGCTCAACGCATGATCGACGCACCCAACACCGCAACCACCGCCGACGTGCTGGCGCGGCTGCGCGACGCCGCCGTGACCACCGTGATCATCGGCGGCGCCGACACCCACGGGGTGATGCGGGGCAAGCGGGTGCCGATCGAGCAGCTGCCCCGCGTGCTCGAGCACGGCCTGCCCATGTGCGACGTGTTCTGGGTGATGCACGTCGACGAATCCGACCTGGTGCCAAGGCCGGAGGGCTACACCGGCTACTTCCCCACCGAGCGCAACGGCTACCCGGACATCCTCGCCGTGCCCGACCCCGCCACGCTGCGCATCGTGCCCTGGCACGACGACACCGCGCTGCTGCTGTGCGACTGGATGCTGCCCGACCACGCCGGTCCGGTGCCCATCGCCCCGCGCAACGTGCTGCGCCGGGTGCTCGCCCGGGCCGAGGAGATGGGCTACGAGCCGGTCAGCGCGCTGGAACTGGAGTTCTACCTGCTGCGCGAGCAGCCCGGTACCCCGCACCGCAAGCGGGCCGAGGAACTCGTCCCGCTGCAGCAGGTGCCCAGCACCTACGGCGTGGTGCTCGGGTCGCTGCAGGAGGACATCGGCGCGGTGATCCGGCGCAACATGCTCGCCTACGGCCTGCCCATCGAGGCCTGCAACCCCGAGACCGGCCCGGGACAGTTCGAGATCACGCTGCGCTACGGGCCCAGCCTGAAATCCGCCGACGACGCGTTCCTGTTCAAGTCGGCGGTCAAGGAGGTGGCGGCCGGCCAGAACCTGCTGGCCACCTTCATGGCCAAGCCGGCCACCGACTGGGCGGGCAACAGCTGCCACGTGCACATGAGCCTGCGCGACCGGGCCGGCACCGGGGTGTTCTTCGACCCGGCCGCACCCGAACAGCTGTCCACCACGCTGCGCCACTTCGTGGGCGGGATCCTGCACACCATGGCCGATTTCACCGCGTTGATGGCCCCCACCCCGAACTCCTACCGGCGCTACGTCCCGTACTCCTGGGCCGGCACCACCGCCACCTGGGACATCGAGAACCGGTCGGTCGGGGTGCGGGTCATCCGCGACGGCGAGCACGGCACCCGCATCGAGCACCGCCAGCCCGGCGGCGACGCCAATCCCTACCTGGCGACCGCCGCCGCTCTGGCCGGCGGGTTGCACGGGGTGCGCAACGAGATCGACCCAGGCGAGCGGACCGCCACCGACGTCTACGGTCTGCCCGCCGGGACGGTGCCGGCCCTGCCGACCACGCTGGCCGAGGCGGTGGACCGGCTCGAGCGCAGCGAGGTGGCCCGGGAGTGGTTCGGCGACGACTTCGTCGACCACTACGTGCTGATGCGCCGCGCCGAACTGCAGGCCCAGGCGGTGGCCGTCACCGACTGGGAAGTCGCCCGATATCTCGAGGCCATGTAACCCCCGGAGGCACCCGTGTCCGAACCCGTCCCCACCGTCCCCACCACCCCCGGCGCCACCGGCGGCGCCGCGGCGGAGGAACACGGCCTGCGCCGCGGCGCGATCAACTGGCGCCAGGTCGCGATCCTGTCCATCGCCGGTTGCGGCCCGGCCTCGGTGATCGCGCTCAACCTGCAGTTCATGGGCCAGTTCGCCGGTGCCGCACTGGTGCTGGCGTTCGTGCTGGTCTGGCCCGGCATCCTGCTGCTGGTCAACACCTTCGCCGAGTTCTCCAAGCGGCTGCCCACCTCCGGCGGCCTGTACACCTGGAACTCCAAGGCCTGGGGGCCCAACGTCGGCTTCGTCTACGGCTGGACGTTCATCGGCGCCTACATGGTGTTCTCCGCGGCCGGCTTCGCGGTGTTCGGCGGCTGGGTCGAGGAGTGGCTGCGCGGCCAGTTCGGCATCGGAATCCCGTGGTGGGTCTTCACCTTCGTGGCACTGGCCTACGTGTCGGTGCTGGCCTACCTGGGCATCAGCCAGTCCCTGCACGCCGCCCTGGGGCTGCTCGCGCTGGAGATCATCATCCTGCTGGCGCTGTCGGCGTGGATCGTCGTGACCGGGCCGAGGTCCGGCGGCGGATTCGGCACCGCGCCGTTCGAGCTGTCCTCGGCCGGGGCGCTCGGTCTGGGCGGGGTCGGGCTGGCCATGTGCTACGGGGTGCTCTCGCACGTCGGCATCGAGGAGGGCGCGACCCTGGGCCAGGAGGTCACCGACCCGCGCCGGCAGATCCCGCGCGGGCTGTGGGTGGCCGCGGTGGTGGTGCCGGTGTTCTACATCGTGGTGGCCTACGCCATGGTCTACGGCTACGGCATCGACAACATGGCGGCGTTCGGCGAGGACCCGGCACCGCTGCAGACCATCGCCGAGACCTACTGGGGCCAGGCGGGTCTGACCGTGGTGGTGCTCGCCACGCTGAGCAGCATTCTGGCCTTCAGCCAGACCGCCTTCCTGGCCGGCGCCCGGGTGCTCTACACGCTGGGCCGCGAGCAGGTGCTGCCGCCGGTGCTGGGCCGGGTGTCGGCGCGGCAGACGCCGGGGGTGGCGATCGCGGTGATGGCGGTCATCTCGATGCTGCTCGGCGTGCCGTTGGCGTTCCTGGTCGGCCCGTTCAACGTGTGGGGCTACTTCGGGTTCCTGATCTCGATCGCGTTCCTGGTGTCCTACATCCTGACCAACGTCGGCCTGGTGCGGTACATGCGCCGCATCGGCGAGTTCCACTGGTTCCGCCACGGCGTGCTCGGCGCCCTCGGCTCGGTGCTGTTCCTGTACCCGCTGTACAAGACGGTGTGGCCGCTGCAGCCCGGTATCTACGGTGCGCTGCCGTTCGTGTACCTGGCCTGGATCGTGGCCGGGGTGGTGCTGCTGGCCTACACGCTGCGCCGGCGACCGCACGTCATGGCGCGCATCGGCACCTCGCTGGCCGACGACACCGAACCGGTCACCGGCGGCTGATCGGCTGCACCACAGCCTGTTTCCCCCCTCCCCGCCCGCCGGCCACCCACCCCTCCGACACGCTTCCGGGTGGCCGGCGGGCCCCCGGTACGGTCATGGGCCATGACCGATCGCACCGCCGGACTCGATACCGCCGCCCGCCACGCCCGCGCCTTCCTGGCCTCGCTCGACGACCGACCGGTCGCCGCCCGCGCCGACGCGGCCGCCGTGCGGGCGCGGCTCGGCGGCCCGGTGCCCGAACGCGGTGAGGACCCCGACGCGGTGGTCACCGCGCTGGCCGAGGGCGCCGAGCCCGGGCTGGTCGCCAGTGCCGGCCCGCGCCACTTCGGCTTCGTCATCGGCGGCGCCCTGCCCGCCGCCCTGGCCGCCGACTGGCTGGTCGCGGCATGGGACCAGTGCGGCGCGTTCTACGTGCTGTCCCCGGCGGCGACCGCCATCGAGGAGATCGCCGCGGAGTGGACGCTGTCGCTGCTCGGCCTGCCCGACACCGCCAGCGTCGGCTTCGTCACCGGCGCGCAGGGTGCCAACATCACCTGCCTGGCCGCGGCCCGGCACGCTGTGCTGGCCCGGGCCGGCTGGGACGTGGCCGCGCGCGGGCTGATCGGGGCGCCGCCGCTGCGGGTGATCTGCGGTGCGCAGGCGCACGTCACCATCGACGCCGCGCTGCGGCTGCTGGGTCTGGGTGCGCAGACCGCGATCCGGGTGCCCGCCGACGGCCAGGGCCGGATGGATCCCGTCGCGCTACGCGAGATCCTGGCCGCCGCAACGGGTCCGACCATCGTCTGCGCGCAGGCCGGCAACGTGTCCACCGGGGCGTTCGACGACTTCGAGGCGATCGCCGACGCCTGCGCCGAGCACGGCGCGTGGCTGCACGTCGACGGCGCCTTCGGGCTGTGGGCGGCCGCCGCCCCGTCGACCCGGCACCTGGTGCGCGGCGTCGAACGCGCCGACTCCTGGGGCGTGGACGCGCACAAGTGGCTCAACGTGCCGTTCGACGCCGCGATGGCGATCGTCGCCGACCCGGCCGCGCACACCGCCGCGATGAGCCTGACCGGGCCGTACCTGGTCACCGAACCCGGCCGCCGCGACGGCACCAACTACGTGCCGGAGAGCACCCGCCGGGCCCGGTCGATCCCGGTCTACGCCGCCATCCGGTCGCTGGGCCGCGCCGGCATCGCCGAACTGGTGGAACGCAACTGCGCCCAGGCCCGCCGGATGGCCGAGCGGCTGGCCGGGATCCCGGGCGTGCGGATCCTCAACGAGGTGGTGCTCAACCAGGTGCTGGCCCGGCTGCCCGGCGGCGAGCCGGCCGCCCGGGCGGCCATCGCCGCGGTGCAGCGCGACGGCACCTGCTGGGTGGGCGGCACCACCTGGCAGGGCGAGTACGTGCTGCGGGTGTCGGTCTCGAACTGGTCGACCACCGACGCCGACATCGACCGGTCCGCCGCGGCCATCGCCGCCGCGGTCGCGCAGGCCCGAGGCGCCGGGGTCTAGGGGTGTCGGGGTCTAGGTGCGCCGGGGCCCGAACCGCGGCGCGGTGAAGTCGATCTGGGCCGCCGGATTGGCCACCGCGGTCACCAGGCCGGTGCCGAACGGGCCGGCCGAGTCGAACAGGGTGGCCGAACCCACCGCCACCCCGTCGGCGGCGTGGTGCGAATCGGCCTGCACGCCGACCCATTCGTCGACCGGCAACCGGCTCAGCCCGACGGTGAGATCGCCGTTGATGTAGCCGATGCCGCGGGTGCCGAGGTTGGTGACCAGGCTGGTCGCCTCGGCCGCGATCACCGCCCGGGTCAGCGGCGAGTTCGGCCGGCCCGCCACCACCTGCAGCGGATTGGTGAAGAACCGCTTGCGCGAGGCGTTCTGGTGGTCGGCACTGTCGCGGCTCCAGCCCGCGTCGTCGCTGCCGATCCGGACCGTGCCGCCGTCGTCGACCGGCGGCGCGTCGAAATGCGTTCGGGCCCGCCACAACTCGCCGGGCGGCGGGGCGCTGCGCCGGAACCACAGCAGCCCGGCCCGGGCCACCACCCGGTCGTCCTGCACCACCTCGCACTCGGCGCTGCGCACCCGGCGGCCGTCGCGCACCAGCCGGGACCGCACGGTGGTGGGCCGGCTGCGGGCGGCGCGGAACAGGTCCACGGTCAGCCGGGCCGGCTGGAACCCGTCGACGCCGCCGTCGCGCTCCAGCACCATCGCGGCCAGGCCGACCAGTGCCGGGCCGGTCAGGTGGTCCTCGCCCCAGTAGCTCAGGGCCAGCCGGGTGGGCAGGAACGCGCCGCCCTCCCCCGGCGTGAAGTACGCCCTCGGATCCGTCGTCGCAGGCACGCGGGCATGATCGCACCCCGCCCTCCGGCCGCTCCGCGGCGCCCCGCCATAATCGAGACAAACCCATAGGCAAGCTAACGATCGGAGTGGATTGGTGGGGAAGGCTGCGACACGGACCGGTCGCGGGCCGACCCGCCCCCGGCGCCCGGACCGCACCGGGCTGCTCGTTGCCGGGCTGAGCCTGGTGGCGCTGACCGTCGCGGTGCTGCAGACGGCGGTGGTGCCGGTGCTCGGCGTGATCGCCGATCAGTTGCACGCCTCACCGGTCGCGGTGAGCTGGGCGGTCACCGCCAACCTGCTGGCGGCCGCGGCCGCGACCCCGGTGCTGGGCCGACTGGCCGACCTGTACCGCAAGAAGACGGTGCTGCTCGCCGTGCTTGCGGTGGTGCTGGCCGGGTCGGTGCTGGCCGCCGCCGTGGCCACCCTGCCGGCGCTGATCGTCGCGCGGGTGCTGCAGGGCGCCTCCTACGCGCTCTACCCGATCGGGGTGGCGATTCTGCGCGAGGAACTGCCCCCGCACCGGCTCAACCGGGCGCTGACCGTGCTGTCGGCCACGCTGGGCTTCGGCGGCGGGGCCGGGTTGGTGGTCACCGGCCTGCTCATGGCCGGCGACGCCGACTACCGCCGGGTGTTCTGGCTGGCCACCGTGTTCACCACGGTGGTGCTCCTGGTCGCCGCCGCGGTGGTG
The DNA here is from genome assembly GCF_937941905.1 of uncultured Mycolicibacterium sp. GTDB lineage: Bacteria > Actinomycetota > Actinomycetes > Mycobacteriales > Mycobacteriaceae > Mycobacterium. Next base: position 12,422 of record NZ_CALDGS010000116.1, read on the forward strand.
CCGCGCCGGGACCGCACCGGCACCGGCACCGTCGACTGGGTCGGGGCGGCCGGACTGGCCGCCGGGCTCTCGGCGGTGCTGCTGGCCATCACCCAGGGCGGTGCCTGGGGCTGGACCTCGCCGTGGCCGGCCGCGGCCGGCCTCGGCGGCGCGGCCCTGCTCGGCGGCTGGTGGTGGTGGGAGCGGCGGGTCCCCCATCCGCTGGTGAGCACCCGGATGCTGGCCCGCCGGGCGATGCTGCTCACCAACGCCGCCACGGTGCTCGTCGGGATGGGGCTGTACTTCAGCTTCCTCGGCCTGACCCAGTTCGTGCAGGCGCCGCGGGACCGGACCGGCTACGGCTTCTCCGCCGACGTGCTCTCGGCCGCCGTGGTCTTCCTGCTGCCCGGTGCGCTGGCCGGGTTCGCCGTCGCGATGGTCAGCGGCCGCTGGATCGACCGGTTCGGGGCCCGGCGGGTGCTCGCGGTGGCCGCGCTGGTCGGGGTGTGCGGGTTCGGCTGGCTGGCGCTGGCCCACGACCGGGGCTGGCAGGTGATCGTGGCCGGGCTGCTCACCAACGTCTACATCAGCCTGGGCTACGGGGCGCTGCCGGCGCTCGTGGTGGCCGAGGCGGGCCCGGGCGAGACCGGGGTGGCCACCGGCATGAACGCGATCGCGCGCACCGTCGGCAGCTCGGTGGCCGCGGCGGTGGTGGCGGTCCTGTTGGCCCGGACCGGGCCGAGCGGGCTGCCGGTGGAGGGGTCCTACGTGGCCACCTTCGCCGCCGGGGCGGTGACCGCGGCGCTGGCGATGGTGCTCATCGGGGTGTCCCGGGCACACGACGGCTCGACCGCGGCCCTGGAGGCGCGGGCCATGAACCACGAATGGGGCTGAGCATCCGGTCCGATGAGTATCCGGCCCGATGCGGCCGCTCAGCCCAGCCGGGCGAGGTTGGTCACCGACCGGCGCACGTCCGACGCCACCACCCGGGCGACCAGGTCCCCGACCCGGGTGCTCAGCAGTCCGCCGGCCAGGTCGGCGACCACCCGGAAGGTGGAGCCGGGCCGGTTCTCGGCCACCGACAGGGTCAGCCCGATTCGCACCCCGCCGCGGCCGCGGCCGGCCAGCTCGATCCGGTCGGGTGCGTCGTAGCGGGTCACCCGCCAGGCCACGACGTTGCGGAACCCCTTCACCCGGATCAGTGCGCGCACCGTGGTGCCCACCCCGATCCGGTCGGGCACCGGGCCGCGCCAGCCCGCGAAGATCGTCAACCACTCGCCGAACCGGCGCAGATCCGACGCCACCGCCCAGGCCCGCTGCGGGCTCATCGGCGAGGACACCGCCACGTCCACCGTTGCCATACCGGACCACTACCCCGCCCGGTCCCTGCCGTAACCCCGCCCGGGGTGCGCCATTCGGCCGCGCGCGGAACCGCCGGTTGGGATCATGGGAGGTGACGGATCCGCGGTTCGACATGCAGACCACTTGAATCGTCGGTATAACGGCACCCAAACAACAGAATCCATCGTCGGCAGACGGACTTGTTGCGGAAACAGTTGCGAAGACGCTCACGATCCGCAATCGTTTAGTCAGCCGTCACACGAACGGTGCGATTCGAGCGATCGACTCGCCGCGGACCTTGAAGGAGGACCCAGCTGACTGGCACAGACACCACCGCCCTGGGCAACTCCACCGGACAGGGCGGTGCGGCACCGGCGACCGAGCGCCGACCGGTGATCGAGATCGACCACGTCACGAAGCGCTTCGCGGACTACGTGGCAGTCGCCGACGCCGACTTCACCATCGGGGCCGGTGAGTTCTTCTCGCTGCTGGGTCCGTCCGGCTGCGGAAAGACCACGACGCTGCGCATGATCGCCGGGTTCGAGACCCCGACCGAGGGGGCGATCCGGCTCGAGGGCGTCGACGTCTCGCAGGTGCCGCCGCACAAGCGCAACGTCAACACCGTCTTCCAGCACTACGCGCTGTTCCCGCACATGACCGTGTGGGACAACGTGGCCTACGGCCCCCGCGCCAAGAAGCTCGACAAGGCCGAGATCAAGCGCCGCGTCGACGAACTGCTCGAGGTGGTCCGGCTGGCCGACTTCGCCAAGCGTAAGCCGGGCCAGCTCTCCGGCGGCCAGCAGCAGCGCGTGGCGCTGGCCCGGGCGCTGGTGAACTATCCCTCGGCGCTGCTGCTCGACGAACCGCTCGGCGCCCTGGACCTCAAGCTGCGCCACGCGATGCAGTTCGAGCTCAAGCGCATCCAGCGCGAGGTCGGCATCACGTTCGTCTACGTGACGCACGACCAGGAGGAGGCGCTCACGATGAGCGACCGGATCGCGGTCATGAACGCCGGCAACGTCGAGCAGATCGGCACCCCGACCGAGATCTACGAACGGCCGGCCACCGTGTTCGTCGCCAACTTCATCGGGCAGGCCAACCTGTGGCCCGGCCGGCTGGTCCGCGCCGACGGCAAGTACGTCGAGGTGTCGGTGCTCGGCGGCACGCTGCGCGCCCGGCCCGGCGACACCGCCATCGAACCGGGTGGCCACGCCACCCTGATGGTGCGCCCGGAACGGGTCCGGGTGTCGATGGAACAGCCCACCGGCGAGGTGGTCTCGGTCCGCGCGACGGTGACCGACCTGACCTTCCAGGGCCCGGTGGTGCGGGTGTCGCTGGCCGCGCCGGACGACACCGCGATCATCGCCCACGTCGGCCCCGAGGAGAACCTGCCGCTGCTGCGGCCCGGTGACCAGGTGTACGTGGGCTGGTCCCCGGACGCCTCGCTGGTCCTGCCCTCGGCAGACATCCCCACCACCGAGGACCTCGAGGAGATGCTCGAGGACTCCTAGCTGGCTGGTCCGGGTCCGGCAACGGCCCGGCCGACTCTCCCCCGCAATTTCCGTGGAAAGGCACCCTGACATGCCCAACGAGATCGACCGGCAGTTGATCGCCCGCCTGGCCGCCAACCGCACCAGCCGGCGGCGGTTCATCGGTGGCAGCGCCGCCGCCGCGGCGGCCCTGGTCCTCGGGCCGTCCTTCCTGGCGGCCTGTGGTTCGGACAGCTCGTCGCAGGACGCCGGTGGCGGCGAGACCGACGAGAGCACGCTGCGGGTCTCGAACTGGCCGCTGTACATGGCCGACGGCTTCATCGCCGCGTTCCAGGCCGCGACCGGCCTCACCGTCGACTACAAAGAGGACTTCAACGACAACGAGCAGTGGTTCGCCAAGGTCAAGGAACCGCTGAGCCGCAAGCACGACATCGGCGCCGACCTGGTCATCCCGACCGAGTTCATGGGGGCGCGGCTGCGCGGACTGGGCTGGCTCAACGAGATCAGTGACGCCGGGGTGCCCAACCGCAAGAACCTGCGGCCCGACCTGATTGACTCCCCGGTGGACCCGGGCCGCAAGTACCTGGCGCCGTACATGTCCGGCATGGTCGGCATCGCCTACAACAAGGCCGCCACCGGCCGGGAGATCCGCAGCATCGACGATCTGTGGGATCCCGAGTTCCGCGGCCGGGTCAGCCTGTTCTCCGACGCCCAGGACGGCCTCGGGATGATCATGCTGTCGCAGGGCAACAACCCCGAGGATCCGAAGATGCCGGCCGTGCAGCAGGCCATCGACCTGGTGGCCGAGCAGAAGGAGAAGGGCCAGATCCGCCGCTTCACCGGCAACGACTACGCCGACGACCTGGCGGCCGGCAACATCGCGATCGCCCAGGCCTACTCCGGCGACATCGTGCAGCTGCAGGCCGACAACCCGGACCTGGAGTTCGTCGTGCCCGAGGCCGGCGGCACCTCGTTCCTGGACACCATGGTGATCCCGTACACCACCCGCAACCAGAAGGGTGCGGAGGCCTGGATCAACTACATCTACGACCGGCCCAACTACGCCAAGCTCGTCGTCTACACCCAGTTCGTGCCGGTGCTCTCCGACATGACCGACGAGCTGGCCAAGCTGGATCCGGAGGTCGCCAACAACCCGCTGATCAACCCCTCGCAGGAGACCCTGGACAACATCTACACCTGGCCGGCGCTCACCGACGAGCAGACCCAAGAGATCAACACCGCCTACGCGGCGGTCACCGGCGGCTGAGCGATGGCCGGAGTCGCCACGAGCACCAGGCAGCGGAGCAGGATCGCGCCGTACCTGATGATCCTGCCCGCCCTGGTCTACCTCGCGATCTTCTTCGTGTGGCCGCTGGTGGCACTGGCCCGCACATCGCTGTCCACGATGAGCGGGTCGGTGTTCCTGCCGACCCTGACCTTCGCCTGGGACTTCGGCAACTACGCCGAGGCGTTCACCACCTACCGGGAGCAGATCCTGCGCTCGTTCGGCTACGCGGCCACCGCGACCGTGCTGTGCCTGCTGCTGGCGTTCCCGCTGGCCTACGTCATCGCGTTCAAGGCGGGGCGGTTCAAGAACCTGATCCTCGGGCTGGTCATCCTGCCCTTCTTCGTCACGTTCCTGATCCGCACCATCGCCTGGAAGATCATCCTGTCCGACGACGGCTGGGTGGTCAGCGCGCTCGGCGCGGTGGGGCTGCTGCCCAGTGAGGGCCGGCTGCTCTCGACGAGCTGGGCGGTGATCGGCGGGCTGACCTACAACTGGATCATCTTCATGATCCTGCCGCTGTACGTCAGCCTGGAGAAGATCGACCCGCGGCTGCTCGAGGCCTCCCGGGACCTCTACTCGTCGAACGCCCGCAGCTTCACCAAGGTGATCCTGCCGCTGGCGATGCCGGGCGTGCTGGCCGGCAGCCTGCTGGTGTTCATCCCGGCGGTGGGCGACTTCATCAACGCCGACTACCTGGGCAGCACCCAGACCACGATGATCGGCAACGTCATCCAGAAACAGTTCCTGGTGGTCAAGGACTACCCGGTGGCCTCGGCGCTGAGCTTCGTGCTGATGTCGCTGATCCTGGCCGGGGTGCTGCTCTACACCCGGGCGCTGGGGACGGAGGACCTGGTATGACCGCGCAGACCGCCGTGGCGAACCCGGGCGGTGCCGCACCCGCGGCGAAACCCGTTCGCGCCCGGCCGAAGTGGGGCGATCTGGCGCTGCGGGTGCTGGCCGGCCTGGTGCTGCTGTACCTGTTCCTGCCGATCTTCGTGATCGTGCTGTTCTCGTTCAACAACCCGTCCGGGAAGTTCAACTACTCCTGGCAGGGCTTCACGTTGGACAACTGGGCCGACCCGTTCAAGTACCCCCAGCTGACCGAGGCGCTCAAGCTCAGCCTGAACGTGGCCGCGGTGTCCACCGCGATCGCGCTGGTGCTCGGCACGCTGGTGGCGATCGCGCTGGTGCGGCAGCGGTTCGCCGGGTACCGCGCGGTGGACACCTTCATGGTGCTGCCGTTGACCGCCCCCGAGGTGGTCATGGGTGCCTCACTGCTGGTGCTGTTCCTCGACCTGGGCTGGCACACCGGCTACACCACGATCGTGCTGGCGCACATCGCCTTCGAGGTCAGCTTCATCGCGATGACGGTGCGGGCCCGGGTGCGCGGGTTCGACTGGACGCTCGAGGACGCCTCGCTGGACCTCGGGGCCGGCCCGCTGCGCACCTTCTTCAAGGTGACCCTGCCGCTGATCGTGCCGGGCATCGTGGCGGCGGCCATGCTGTCGTTCGCGCTGAGCCTCGACGACTTCATCGTCACCTACTTCGTCAGCGGTTCCACGGTGACCTACCCGCTCTACGTCAACGCGGCGGTGAAGGCGGCGGTGCCGCCGCAGATCAACGTGCTCGCCACCGCGATCCTGGTGGTCAGCCTGGCGCTGCTGGCACTGGGCACGCTGTACCGGCGCAAGCGCATCGACGGGGTGTGAGCTAGCCGACCTCGACCGGTGTCGGGGCGGTGCGGCTGCCCTGCCGCGCCGCCCCGATGCCGGCGACGACGACCAGCGTCATGCCCAGCACCCCGACCCAGTGCGGCACCTGGCGCAGCAGCACCAACCCGACCAGCAGCGCGAAGGCCGGCTCCAGGCTCATCAGCGTGCCGAAGGCGGCGGCGGTGAGCCGGCGCAGCGCGAGCATCTCCAGCGCGAACGGCACCACCGGCAGCAGCACCGCCAGCCCCACCCCGATCAGCAGCAGGTCGGGCGTCATCCGCGGGATCACCGACGGACCCACCAGGACGGTGGCGACCAGCCCGGCCACCGGCATCGACACCGCCAGACCGGTGATGCCGCCGACGGCGTCGCCGACCCGCTGGGTGAACAGGATGTAGGCGGCCCAGCACACCGCCGCGCCGAGCGCGTAGCCCACCCCCACCGGGTCGAACGAGCCCTGCCACGGTTCGGTGAGCAGGATCACCCCGGCGGCGGCGAGCCCGGGCCACAGCAACCGGTGCGGCCCGCGGCCCTTGGCCACCGCCACGCCGAGCGGGCCGAGGAACTCGATCGCGCTGGCGGTGCCCATCGGGATCCGCGACACCGACAGCATGAACAGCAGCGTCACCCCCGCGGTGGCCGCCCCGAGCACCACGCAGGCCGCGAGGCTGTGCCGGTCGAACGCCGACGGGCGCGGCCGCACCAGGACCAACAACAGCACCCCGGCCCAGGCCAGTCGCAGCCACGCCGCGCCGTCGGCACCCACCCGGTCGATGAGGCCGACTGCCGCGGCCACACCGATCTGCACGCACATCATCGAGGCGATCGCCAGCAGGGCACCGGTCCGGGTCGGGGTCACCGGGCCATTGAACGCCCCGGGAAATGTCCGTGTCCACGTGATTTTGCCGGACATACCGTTCGGACCTATCGAACAATTGGCGCTTCGGGCACCACGCGCACCCCTCCTGCCGGTAGGGTGAGGGCATCACCACCCATCACCGAGCGGGCGGGCCTTGCACCCAGGGAGCGCCGGAACCGATGCCCGCACCACCCGAATTCCATTCCATGCCGCGGCCGGAGTCTTCGGCGGCCGCCTTCGATCACCCGATCTCGGTGCTGCTGGTCGAGGACGACCGCGGCGACGCGGTGCTGGTCGAGGAGCTCATCGCCGACGCCGGCGACGACATCACGCTGGCCTGGACGCAGACCGTCGGCCAGGCCGAACAGCAGCTCGAGACCGACCGGCCGGACTGCGTGCTGCTCGATCTCAACCTGCCCGACGCCGCCGGCATCGCCGCGCTGGACCGGATCGCCAAGTGCGACCCCGCCGTGCCGATCGTGGTGCTCACCGGGCTGACCGACGAGCACTTCGGCGCCACCGCGGTGGCCGCCGGCGCCCAGGACTTCCTGGTCAAGGGCCGGGTACAGCCGGAGATGCTGCGCCGCTCGCTGCTCTACGCGATCGAGCGCAAACGCCACGAGCTCACCGCCGTCGACCTGCACGCCAGCCGGCTCACCGCCCAGGAGAACGCCCGGCTGGAGCGCGGCCTGCTGCCGCAGCCGCTGCTGCTCGACGACCCGGGCGTGGACATCGTCACCGAGTACCGGCCCAGCCGCCAGCAGGCGGTGCTCGGCGGGGACTTCTACGACATCGTGCAGACCCCGGACCGCACCGTGCACGTCATGGTCGGCGACGTGGCCGGGCACGGCCCGGACGAGGCCGCGCTCGGCGTGGCGCTGCGGATCGCCTGGCGCTCGCTGACCTTCGCCGGCCTGCGCGGCAACGCCCGGATGCGCCAGCTCGAGCGCATCCTGCTCACCGAGCGGCCGCGCCGGGGCATCTTCGCCACCGTGATCTCGGTGGCGCTGGCCACCGACAGCGAGCGGTTCACCGTGGTTCGCGCCGGGCATCCCGGCCTGCTGGTGCACGGCCCGGACAGCGTGGAGTGGCTCGAGCCGCCCGCCGGCCCCGCCCTGGGGCTGAACGGAAAAGACTGGCCCACCACCGAATTCGAGCTCCCCGACGGATTCGGTCTGACGCTGCTGACCGACGGCCTGTTCGAGGGGCACTCCGGCAGCGGTCAGGAACGCCTCAGCGAGGACGGGCTGCTGCGGCTCGCCCGCGCCCACGCCGGCCTGTCCGGCAAGGCGTTCGTGCACGCGCTGATCGACGAGGCCGAACGCCGCGCCCAGGCCGTCGGCGGGATCAGCGACGACATCGCGGTGGTACGCGTGCAGCGGACCCCGCGGTGAGCCCGACCCGGGTCCGGCGGCGGGCCTCGCGGCTGACCGTGCAGGGCTGGCAGAACCTGGTGCTCACCGTGATGGGGGCGGTCGTGCTGGCCGGCGGGCTGACCGGCGCCGGGCTGATGGCCCGCACCGACACCTTTGCCGACCACCTCACCGACGACATCCAGCCCGCCCGGGTGGCCGCCTACCGGTTGCAGGCCGCGCTGCGGGACCAGGAGACCGCCGTCCGCGGTTACCTCATCACCGCCGACCGGCAGTTCCTCGAGCCCTACGACGCCGGCCGGCGTGCCGCCGACGAGGCGGCCGCGGAGATCCGCCGCGAGGTCGGCAACCATTCGCAGCTGATGGCCGACCTGGACGCCATCGAGGCCGCCGCCGACCGCTGGCGCCGCGGCTACGCCGAACCGGTGATCGCCGCGGTGGTGCCGGGCCGGCCGGAGCCGTTCGACGTCGCCGCGGCCGCCCGCGGCAAGGCCGAGTTCGACCGCATCCGGGCCTTGTTCGAGGCCCAGAACGAGCACTTCGACACCGTGCGCGCGGACACCCTGCGGGCGCTGGACCACGTCCGGCAGTGGCGCGACATCCTGCTCTACGCACTGGTGACCACCTTCCTGGTGACCGCGCTGGTGCTGGCGGTGCTGATGCGGCGCACGGTCAGCCGGCCGCTGGCACAGCTGGCTGCGGCCTGCCGGCGGATCACCGGCGGCGAGTTCGGCGAGCGGATCACACCGCGCGGGCCGCGCGACATCCGCGCCATCGCCACCGATGTCGACGACATGCGCCGGCGCATCGTCGACGAGCTCGAGGCCTCCCGCTCCGCCCGCGCCCAGCTGGCCGAGCAGGCCCGCGAACTGCAGCGCTCCAATGCCGAACTCGAGCAGTTCGCCTACGTGGCCTCGCACGACCTGCAGGAGCCGCTGCGCAAGGTGGCCTCGTTCTGCCAACTGCTGCAACGGCGCTACGCCGACCGGCTCGACGAGCGCGGCATCGAGTACATCCAGTTCGCCGTCGACGGCGCCAAACGCATGCAGACCCTGATCAACGACCTGCTCACGTTCTCCCGGGTGGGCCGGCTCAACGCCACCGAGGCCGCCGTCGACCTCGGCGCGACCCTGGACACCGCGCTGGGCAACCTGGCGGCCGCGATCGAGGAGACCGGCGCCGAGATCGTCCGCCCCGGGACCCTGCCCACTGTCGTCGGCGACCCCACCCTGCTGGCGATGCTGTGGCAGAACCTGATCGGCAACGCGGTGAAGTTCCACCGGCCCGACACCCGGCCCCGGGTGGTCGTCGACGCCGGCCTCGCCGACGCCGGCACGCACTGGCTGATCCGGGTCGGCGACAACGGCATCGGCATCGACCCCGAGTTCGCCGACAAGGTGTTCGTGATCTTCCAACGGCTCCACGGCCGGGACGTCTACGGCGGCACCGGTATCGGGCTGGCGCTGTGCCGCAAGATCGTCGAGCACCACGGCGGGGCGATCTGGATCGACCCGCACTACACCGGGGGAGCCCGGATCTGTTTCACCCTGCCCGCCACCGAAGGAGCACATCCATGACCACACCAGCGGGGCAGGCGATCCACGTCCTGCTCGTCGAGGACGACCCGGGCGACGAATTGATCACCCGGGAGGCCTTCGAGCACAACAAGATCCGCAACACGCTGCACGTCGCGCACGACGGCGAGGAGGGGCTGGACTTCCTGTACCGGCGCGGCCGGTTCACCGACGCGCCGCGGCCGGACCTGATCCTGCTCGACCTCAACCTGCCGCGCTACGACGGCCGCCAGCTGCTCGAGCGGATCAAGTCCGACCCGGAGCTGGCGGTGATCCCGGTGGTGGTGCTGACCACCTCGTCGGCCGAGGAGGACATCGTGCGCAGCTACGAGCTGCACGCCAACGCCTACGTGACCAAACCGGTGGACCTCGACCAGTTCCTGTGCGCGGTGCGCCAGATCGACGAGTTCTTCGTCCAGGTGGTGCGGCTGCCCGGGCTCAGTCGGCCGGTCTGAGCATGGCGATGATATCCGCGTCGAGCTCCACCCCGAGCGAGTTGATCATCCAGCCCAGCGTCTCGTAGGCGCCGACGGTGAAGATGGCGTCCAGGATCTGCCGGGTGTCGAACTCGGCGGCCAGCGTCGCCCAGGTGGCCTCGCCGATCACCCCGTCGGCGATCAGCTCGTCGACCGAGCGCAGCAGCGCGGCCTCCCCCGCGCTCCACACCGGTGCGTCCGGACCCCAAGCCACCCAGGCGATCTCGGCGTCGGTCAGGCCGGCGTCACGGGCCATGGGCAGGTGCTGGGCCCACTCGTAGGCGAATCCCCGGACCGCCGCCACCCGCAGGATGAGCAGTTCGCGTTGCCGCTCGGTCAGCGTGGTGGCGCGCAGCAGGTGCCCGTTGAGGGTGAAGAACGCCCGGGCCAGCTCCGGGTGGTGGGCCAGTGTGCCGAGGATGTTGGCCCCCTTGGGCCGACCGGGCGCCCGGGACAACTCGTAGCGCGGGTTCGGCGGCGTCATCGCCGCGAGCGCCTCCCGCATGGCCGCCGGCCACTGCTTGCCGTCGAGTGGTTGGATTCGCCCCATGCCCCCGACCCTAACGGCCGGCGCAGCGGCGGCGGTTGCCATTTTCGGCCGGATATTTCGCAGCGAGCGCACATTCCGGCAAGCACAATGACGGGAATGGACACCCGACGGCTGCAGCTGCTGCTCTCGCTGTCCCGGCTCGGGTCGATGCGCGCGGTCGCCGAGGCGCACAACCTCACCACCTCGACGGTGTCGCAGCAGATCGCCGCGCTGGCCCGGGAGGCCGGGGTGGCGCTGGTGGAACCGGACGGCCGGCGGGTACGGCTCACGCCGGCCGGGCGCCGGCTGGCCGACCACGCGGTGACGATCCTGGCCGCGGTCGACGCCGCCCGGCTCGACCTCGACCCGGACGCCGAGCCGGTCGGCACGGTGCGGGTGGGCGGCTTCGCCACCGGGATCCGGGTGTCGCTGCTGCCGATCATGGCCGGACTCGCCGCCCGCCACCCCGGCCTGCGGGTGGTGATCAGCGAGTACGAGCCGCTCGAGGCGTTCGCGCTGCTCACCGACGACGACCTGGACCTGGCGCTGACCTACGACTACAACCTCGCCCCCGCCTCCCCCGGTCCGGTGCTGGAAAGCGTTGCGCTGTGGACGATCCCGTGGGGCCTGGGGGTGCCGGCCGAACAGGCCGGCGGGCCGGCGTCGGTGGCCGACTTCGCCGGGCACAGCTGGATCGTCAACTCCCGCAACACCGCCGACGAGGACGCGGTGCGCACCCTGGCGGCACTGGCCGGGTTCACCCCGACCATCGCGCACCGCATCGACAGCCTGGATCTGGTCGAGGACCTCATCGCCGCCGGCTACGGGGTGGGGCTGCTGCCGATCGGGCGGCCCACCCGGGACGGGGTGGCGGTGCGGCCGATCGCCGACACCGAGGTGGTACTCACCACCTACGCGGTCACCCGCAAGGGCCGGGCGGCCTGGCCGCCGCTGCGGGTGCTGCTGGACCGGCTGCGCCCGCCGTCGGGGGCACCGACGGAGCGCTCCGAGTGGCCCCGCCCGCGAGCGGGCAAGACGACCTGAGCCCGCGAGCGGGCAAGACGACCTGAGCCCGCGAGCGGGCAAGACAGCTTGAGCCCGCGAGCGGGCAAGACCGGTGTCAGTGGTTGACGCCCCAGAGCACCCGGTCGAGGCGGCGGCGGAAGGTGGAGCGGGTGTCCCCGCCCGCGGGCGGTCGGGCCGCCGCCTGCTCGGGCGCCGCGGCCGGCACTGCCGCCGTCTCGGCCTTCGCCTCGGCGGTCGGCCCGGGTTCGGGTGCGGGTTGCTGCGGGTGGGCCGGGGCGGCGCCGGCCAACGCGGCCGGATCCTCCCGCCCGCGCGGTGCGGCCATCATGTAGATCACCGCACCGATGAACACGAACGTCGCGGTGAACGAGTTGATCCGGATCCCGGCGATGAGCGTGGCGGTGTCGCTGCGCATCAGTTCGATCCAGAACCGGCCCACGCAGTACAGCGCCACGTACAGCGCGAACAGCCGGCCGTGGCCCAGCCGGAACCGGCGGTCGGCCCAGATCAGCACGGCGAAAACCAGGACGTTCCACAGCAGTTCGTACAGGAACGTCGGGTGCACCACCTCGAGCACCCGCCCGGTGGACACGCCGTTGAGCATGTCGAGCGCGCCCGCGGCGTTGCGCCGCTCGTAGATCTCCAGGCCCCACGGCAGCGTGGTGGGCCGGCCGTAGAGCTCCTGGTTGAAGTAGTTGCCCAGCCGGCCGATCGCCTGGGCCAGCACGATGCCGGGCGCGATCGCGTCGCCGAACGCCGGCAGCGGAATCCCCCGGCGCCGGCAGGCGATCCAGGCGCCCACCCCGCCGAGCGCGACCGCACCCCAGATGCCCAGGCCGCCCTCCCAGACCCGTACCGCCCCGGCCGGCCCGACGCCGTCCGGGCCGAAGTAGGTCCGCCAGTCGGTGATGACGTGGTAGATCCGGCCGCCGATCAGGCCGAACGGCACCGCCCACAGCGCGATGTCGTAGATCACCCCGCGCTCGCCGCCGCGGGCCGCCCACCGGCGGTCGCCGATGACCAGCGCGACGATGATGCCGACGATGATGCACAGCGCGTACGCGCGGATCGGGATCGGCCCGAGCTGCCACACACCCTGGGACGGACTGGGGAGGTAGGCGAGCGTCGTGGTGGTCACGCAGTGATCCTCTGGCGTACTCCGTCGGCGAGTTCGGTGGTCAGTGCCCGCAGCGCCGGCAGCCCGTCGGCCAGCGCCGACACGAGCGCCGAGCCGACGATCACCCCGTCGGCGAAGGCGGCGATCTCGGCCGCCTGCGCCCGCGAGCGCACCCCGAGGCCCACCCCGACCGGGATGTCGGCGACCTCCCGCACCCGGCGCACCAGCTCGGGTGCGGCCGACGACACCGCGTCGCGGGCCCCGGTCACCCCCATGGTGGAGGCGGCGTAGACGAAGCCGCGGGTGGCCCGGACCGTCATGGCCAGCCGTTCCGGCGTCGACGACGGCGCCACCAGGAAGATGCGGTCCAGCCGGTGCGCGTCGGAGGCGGCGATCCACTCCTCGGCCTCGTCCGGGATGAGGTCCGGGGTGATCATGCCCAGGCCCCCGGCGTTGGCCAGGTCACGGGCGAACGTGTCGACGCCCTTGCGCAGCACCGGGTTCCAGTACGACATCACCACCGCGCGGCCGCCGGCGTTGCTGATCGCCTCGACCGCGGCCAGCGAGTCGCGCACCCGCACCCCGCCCTTGAGCGCGGCGTCGGTGGCGGCGGCGATGACCGGGCCGTCCATGCCCGGATCCGAGTACGGCACGCCCACCTCGATGAGGTCGCAGCCCGCCTCGACCAGGGCGCGCATCGCCTCGATCGAGCGCGGCACGTCCGGGTAGCCGGTGGGCAGGTAGCCGATGAGGGCCGCGCGGCCCTCGGCGCGGCAGGCGTCGAACAGCGGCGCTAGGCGGCTCATGACGTCGCATCCTTGTCGTCGAGCAGACCGAACCACTTCGCCGCGGTCGCGACGTCCTTGTCGCCGCGCCCGGACAGGTTCACCAGCACGATCGCGCCGGGCCCGAGTTCGCGGCCGAGTGCGAGCGCCCCGGCCACCGCGTGCGCGCTCTCGATGGCCGGAATGATGCCCTCGGTGCGGCACAGCAGCGCGAAGGCGTCCATCGCCTCGGTGTCGGTGACCGGCCGGTACTCGGCGCGGCCGGTGTCCTTGAGGTAGGCGTGCTCGGGCCCCACCCCGGGATAGTCCAGCCCGGCCGAGATCGAGTGCGACTCGATGGTCTGGCCGTCCTCGTCCTGCAGCAGGTAGGAGTAGGAGCCCTGGAACGCCCCCGGCGACCCGCCGGTGAAGGTGGCCGCGTGACGGCCGGTCTCCACCCCGTCGCCGGCGGCCTCGAAGCCGACCAGGCGCACGCCGGGATCGTCGATGAAGGCGTGGAAGATGCCGATCGCGTTCGAACCACCCCCGACGCAGGCGGTCACCGCGTCCGGCAGCCGCCCGGCCTGGGCGCGGATCTGCTCGCGCGCCTCCAGGCCGATGATGCGCTGGAAGTCGCGCACCATCATCGGGAACGGGTGCGGCCCGGCCGCGGTGCCGAAGCAGTAGTAGGTGCGCTCGGCGTTGGTGACCCAGTCGCGGAACGCCTCGTTGATGGCGTCCTTGAGCGTCTTTGACCCGGCCTCGATCGGCACCACCGTCGCGCCCAGCAGCCGCATCCGGGCCACGTTGAGCGCCTGCCGGGCGCAGTCGATCGCGCCCATGTAGATCACGCACTCCAGGCCGAGCAGCGCGCAGGCGGTGGCGGTGGCCACCCCGTGCTGGCCGGCGCCGGTCTCGGCGATCACCCGGGTCTTGCCCATCCGGCGGGCCAGCAGCGCCTGGCCCAGCACGTTGTTGATCTTGTGCGAGCCGGTGTGGTTGAGATCCTCGCGCTTGAGGAACAGTCGCGCCCCGCCGGCGTGCTCGGACAGCCGGGTGGCCTCGTACAGCGGGGACGGCCGCCCGGCGTAGTGCCGCTGCAACCGGTCGAGTTCGTCGAGGAAGGTCTGGTCGCCGCGCACCTTCTCGTAGGCGGTGGTGACCTCCTCGATGACCGCCATCAGCGCCTCGGGCACGAACCGGCCGCCGTAGACCCCGAAGTGCCCGCGGGCGTCCGGGTCGTGGCTGGTCGGTTCGGCGACGGCGGCGCTGGGCCGCGGCAGCGCGGGTCCTGCGAGATCGGCCATCGCGCTACCGGGCGGGCTTCGGGCAGGACGGATGACGGCCCGCGGTGACCAGGTCGGCCACGGCGCTGCGGGGATCACCGCTGGTGACCAGCCCCTCCCCGACCAGCACCGCGTCGGCCCCGGCGCCGGCGTAGGCGAGCAGGTCGGCGGTGCCGCGGATGCCGGACTCGGCCACCCGGATCACGTCGGTGGGCAGGCCGGGCGCGATGCGGGCGAACACGTCGCGGTCGACCTCGAGCGTCTTGAGGTTGCGGGCGTTGACGCCGATCACCGTGGCCCCGGCCTGCAGCGCGCGGTCGGCCTCCTCCTCGGTGTGCACCTCCACCAGGGCGGTCATGCCCAGCGACTCGGTCCGCTCCAGCAGCGACTCCAGCACCGGCTGCTCGAGCGCGGCCACGATGAGCAGCACCATGTCGGCGCCGTGGGCGCGGGCCTCGTGGATCTGGTACGGGCCGATGATGAAGTCCTTGCGCAGGATCGGTACCGAAACCGCCGCCCGGACCGCGTCCAGGTCGGCCAGCGATCCGTTGAAGCGGCGCTGCTCGGTAAGCACGCTGATGACGCGGGCGCCGCCCTCCTCGTAGGCCTTGGCCAGCTTCGCCGGATCGGTGATCGCGGCCAGCTGGCCGCGCGACGGGCTGGCCCGCTTCACCTCGGCGATCACCGCGATCCCGGGCTCGCGCAGCGCGGCCATCGCATCGCGGGGCGGCGGCGCCTGCTGAGCGCGCCGCTTGATCTCGTCCAGGCTGACCACGGCCTCCCGTGCGGCGACGTCGGCGCGAACCCCCTCGATGATGGAGTCGAGCACGTTGGCCGAACTCATGACTTGCCGATTCCCTTCTCGCGCACCCGGGTCTCCTCGAAGGGTAGCCGCCCCGGATGTGCCATCCGTCACCGACCCTCGGTGTCCGGGTTGGTGGGATCGCGGCCCTCGTCGAGCGCGTCCCAGATCATGCGTTCGGACAGGCCGGTGCCGCCCTCGTCACCGGCCCCCTCGCCACGGGCCGCGGCCCGCCGGGCGCCCGGGGCCGCGTACCGGCCGGCACCGCCCGCCGCACCGGCCGCGGCCCGCATCAACAGCACCGCCCCGGCCAGCGTGCACACCGCCGCGACCAGGGTCAGCACCGCCCCGCCGTAGAACCGGTGGCTGCCGACGAGTTCGGCGACCGGCGCCTCGACCAGCCGGGCGGCCCGCGGCGCGACGTCCTTGACCACCCACTGGCTGATGGCCAGGTAGGCGGTCCCGGCGCTGGCCAGCGCCACCAGCACGGCCAGCAGCCGCAGCATCAGTCCGCGCACCGCCAGTGCCGCCACCGCCGCCGCCAGCGCCACCAGCGCCAGCGGCACCAGCGCGGTCGACCAGGTCGCCCCGGACAGCGTCACGGTCTTCGGGTGGGTCAGCCCGTCGAAGGTGGTGATCTGCACCCAGCCGACCCGCGACGCCGCCCACAGCGCCGCCGCGGCGACGACGAGCAGCAGCTGCGCGACCCGGATCACGGCTCGCTCAGCGTTTCCGCGGCCGCGATCGCGTTGAGCACCGCGCGGGCCTTGTTGGAGGCCTCGTTGAACTCGAACGGGCCGTTGGAGTCGGCCACCACCCCACCGCCGGACTGCACGTAGGCGGTGCCGTTGCGCATCAGCGCGGTGCGGATCGCGATGGCGAAATCGGCGTTGCCGGCGAAGTCGAGGTAGCCCACCACCCCGCCGTACAGGCCGCGGCGGGTCAGCTCCACCTCCTCGATGAGCTCCATCGCCCGCACCTTCGGCGCCCCGGTGAGCGTGCCGGCCGGGAAGCAGGCGGTGACCGCGTCCAGCGCGGTCCGGCCCTCGGCGAGCTCGCCGCTGACCACCGACACCAGGTGCATGACGTGGCTGTAGCGCTCGATGTGGCTGTAGTCCTCCACCCGCACCGTGCCGGGCCGACACACCCGGCCCAGGTCGTTGCGCCCGAGGTCGACCAGCATCAGGTGCTCGGCGCGTTCCTTCTCGTCGGCCAGCAGCTCCTTCTCCAGCAGTAGGTCCTCCTCCTCGGTGGCGCCGCGCCACCGGGTGCCCGCGATGGGGTGCGTGCTGGCCCGGCCGTCCTTGACCGTCACCAGTGCCTCCGGGCTGGACCCGACGATCGAGAAGTCCAGCCCGCCGTCGGCGTCCGGCACGTTGAGCAGGTACATGTACGGGCTGGGGTTGCTCACCCGCAGCATCCGGTAGACATCCAGCGGATCGGCGTCGGTGGTCATCTCGAACCGCTGCGACGGCACCACCTGGAACGCCTCGCCGGCCTCGATGTCGCCGACGAGCTTCTCGACGATCCTGGTGTACTCCGCCACGGTGCGCTGGGCGCGGAAGCTCGGCCGCGGCCGGGAGAAGGTGGCCACCGTCGACGGCAGCGGCGCGCCGAGCGCGGCGGTCATCACGTCAAGCCGGGCCACCGCGTCGTCGTAGGCCTGGTCCACCCGCTCGTCGGAGCCGTCCCAGTTCACCGCGTTGGCGATCAGCGTGATGGTGCCCTCGTGGTGGTCCACCGCGGCCATGTCGGTGGCCAGCAGCAGCAGGACATCCGGCAGCCCGAGGTCGTCGACGGTCAGCTCGGGCAGCCGCTCCAGCCGGCGCACCAGGTCGTAGGCGAAGAACCCGACCAGGCCGCTGGTCAGCGGGGGCAGGCCGGGCAGCGGCTCGGTGCGCAGCAGCTCGATCGTCCTGCGCACCGCCTCCAGCGGGTCCCCGCCCACCGGCGCGCCCTGCGGGGTGGCACCCAGCCAGACCGCCTCGCCGTCGCGCACGGTCAGCGCGGACGGCGCCCCGGCGCCGATGAACGACCACCGCGACCAGCTGCGGCCGTTCTCGGCCGACTCGAGCAGGAAGGTGCCGGGCCGGTTGGCGGCGAGCTTCCGGTACGCCGAGAGCGGCGTCTCGCTGTCGGCGAGCACCTTCCGGGTCACCGGGACAACCCGGTGCTCGGCGGCCAGCGCCCGGAACTCCGCGCGCGAGGTGGTGGTCGACAACGGCTGGTTGGCGGTGGTCTGCACGGGATCAATACTCCCAGACCGCCCGGGACGGGTCGGCGTAGCGTGACGTTCCATGAGACGCGGAGACCGTGCGCCCGAGTTCGCGCTGCCCGACCACACCGGCACCCCGCACACCCTGACCGGCCTGCTGGCCGACGGGCCGGTGGTGTTGTTCTTCTACCCGGCGGCGATGACGCCGGGCTGCACCCGGGAGGCCTGCCACTTCCGCGACCTCGGCGCCCAGTTCGCCGCGGTCGGCGCCACCCGGGTGGGCATCAGCACCGATCCGGTGGCAAAGCTGGCCCGGTTCGCCGACCAGCACCACTTCGACTACCCGCTGCTCTCCGACGCCGACGGGGCGACCGCGCGCGCCTACGGCGTCAAACGGGGCCTGCTCGGGGCGGTGCTGCCGGTGCGGCGCACCACCTTCGTCATCGACACCGACCGCACCGTCCTGGACGTCGTCTCCAGCGAGCTGAACATGCAGGTGCACGCCGACAAGGCGCTGCAGGTGCTGCGCGCCCGCAAGAGCGGGGTCTGACCGGCCCGGTGATGTGTGCCGGCTAGGCCTCGGGGCCGAGCAGCAGGTCGGCGTCGAAGCAGGTGTGGTCGCCGGTGTGACAGGCCCCGCCGACCTGGTCGACCTCCAGCAGCACGGTGTCGCCGTCGCAGTCGAGCCGCACCGAGTGCACGTACTGGGTGTGCCCGGAGGTGTCGCCCTTGACCCACAGCTGCCCGCGCGAGCGGGAGAAATAGGTGGCCCGGCGGGTGGCCAGGGTGCGGGCCAGCGCCTCGTCGTTCATCCACGCCACCATCAGCACCTTGCCGGTGGCCCGCTCCTGGGCGACGGCGGCGAACAGGCCGTTGGCGTCGCGCTTGAGCCGCGCGGCGATCGCCGGATCGAGTTGGGTTCCGCTGCTCATCGGGGTTCTCCGCTCTTCGCGCAAGCGCTCATCGGGGTGTTCGGCTCTTCGCGCAAGCGCTCATCGGGGTGTTCGGCTCTTCGCGCGAGCGCTCATCGGGGTGTTCGGCTCTTCGCGCGAGCGCTCATCGGGGTGTTCGGCTCTTCGCGCGAGCGCTCATCGCACGGTGATTCCGTCGGCCCGCATCGCGTCCTTGACCTGCGCGATCGTCAGCTCCCGGAAGTGGAACACGCTGGCCGCCAGCACCGCGTCGGCCCCGGCGTGCACCGCGGCCGGGAAGTGCTCCGGTTTGCCGGCGCCGCCGCTGGCGATCACCGGGATGCGCACCGCCGCGCGCACCGCCCGGATCATCGGCAGGTCGAAGCCGGCCTTGGTGCCGTCGGCGTCCATCGAGTTGAGCAGGATCTCCCCCACCCCCAGCTCGGCGCCGCGCACCGCCCACTCCACCGCGTCGATGCCGGTGCCGCGGCGGCCGCCGTGCGTGGTGACCTCCCAGCCCGACGGGGTGGGCGGCGCACCCGCCGGCACCGTGCGGGCGTCCACCGACAGCACGATGCACTGCGAGCCGAACCGGCGCGACAGCTCGGCCAGCAGCTCCGGGCGCGCGATCGCGGCGGTGTTCACCGACACCTTGTCCGCCCCGGCGCGCAGCAGGGTGTCGACGTCCTCCACCGAGCGCACCCCGCCGCCGACGGTGAGCGGGATGAACACCTGCTCGGCAGTGCGGCGCACCACCTCGAGCATGGTGGCCCGCCCGGACGAGGAGGCGGTGACGTCGAGGAAGGTCAGCTCGTCCGCCCCCTCGGCGTCGTAGGCGGCCGCCAGCTCCACCGGGTCGCCGGCGTCGCGCAGGTTGGCGAAGTTGACGCCCTTGACCACCCGGCCGGCGTCGACGTCCAGGCACGGGATCACCCGCACCGCCAGTTGCTGTCCGTCAGCCATCTCGATACTCCGCAGGGTCGCCGACGGCCCGCAGGACGTCGAGCATCTCGTCGTGCACGCCGGGCGCGGCGGCCAGCGCCGAGTCCGACGTGATGGTCCAGGGGCGGCCCGCCAGGTCGGTGACCACCCCGCCGGCCGAGCGCAGCAGCGCCACCCCGGCCGCGTGGTCCCACACGTGGTGGCCGAAACTGATCGCCGCGCCGAGAATCCCGGCCGCGGTGTAGGCCAGGTCCAGCCCGGTGCAGCCGTGCATGCGCACCCGGGTGCAGTGCTGGTTGAGCCGGTCGAGCACCGCCACCCGGTAGCGCCGCGGGAACCGGCCGCGCGGGTTCTTGGTCAGCGATCCGGCCGCCACCACACTGTCGCGCAGCCGGGCCGGCGCCAGCGCGGGTTGGTCGACACCGTTGAGGCGCAACGGTTTTCCCACCACCGCGGTGAACCGCTGGCCGACGAACGGCAGCCAGGTCAGCCCGGCGACCGGCTCGCCGTCGCGCAGCAGCCCGAGCAGGATCGCCGCGGTGGGCAGCCCGGCCGCGTAGTTGATGGTGCCGTCGACCGGGTCGAGCACCCACACCAGCCCCGATCCGACCGCCGCCCCGCCGTACTCCTCGCCGTGCACACCGATGCCGGTGGCGGCGCGCAGCGCCTCGGTGACCTGTCGCTCGATGGCCAGGTCCACCTCGGTGGCGAAGTCGTCACCGGCCTTGGCCACCGCGGACTCGGCGCGGTGGCCGTCGAGGAACGGCCGCACCGCGGCGTCGAGCACCGCGGCGGCCTCGCCGACGAGCGCGTCGAGATCGGGGTCGTCCAGGGACATCTCGGGGCTACTGCCGCACCGCGGCCAGGGCTTCCGGCAGCGTGAACCGCTGCGCGTACAGGGCTTTGCCGACGATCGCGCCCTCCACCCCGACACCGGTCAGGGTGGCGATGGCACGCAGGTCGTCCAGGCTCGACACCCCACCGGAGGCGATCACCGGGGCGTCGGTGCGCTCGCAGACCGCCTTGAGCAGCTCCAGATTCGGCCCGCGCAGGGTGCCGTCCTTGGTGACGTCGGTGACGACGTAGCGCGAGCAGCCCTCGCGGTTGAGCCGGTCGAGCACCTCCCACAGGTCGCCGCCGTCGGTCTCCCAGCCGCGGCCGCGCAGCCGGTGCCGGCCGTCGACGATCTTGACGTCCAGGCCGACGGCGACCCGCTCGCCGTGCTCGGCGATCACCTTGGCGCACCAGGCCGGGTTCTCCAGCGCGGCGGTGCCCAGGTTGACCCGGGCGCAGCCGGTGGCCAGCGCGGCGGCAAGCGACTCGTCGTCGCGGATGCCACCGGACAGCTCCACCTTCACGTCGAGCCGGCCGACCACCTCGGCCAGCAGTTCCCGGTTGGAGCCGCGGCCGAACGCGGCGTCGAGGTCCACCAGGTGGATCCACTCGGCGCCGTCGCGCTGCCAGCCCAGGGCGGCCTCCAGCGCCGAGCCGTACTCGGTCTCGCTGCCGGCCTGGCCCTGCACCAGCCGCACGGCCTTGCCGTCCACCACGTCGACGGCGGGGAGAAGAATCAGCGACGGATTGTCAGTCACGGGGCGCAACCTTACCTAGAGCTCGTCGACCCAGTTGGCCAGCAGGGTGGCGCCGGCGTCGCCACTCTTCTCCGGATGGAACTGGGTGGCCGACAACGGCCCGTCCTCCACGGCGGCCAGGAACCGCACGTGGTGGGTCGCCCAGGTCAGCAGCGCATCCGGAGCGCCCGCCCAGGCCTGGGCGGCGTAGGAGTGCACGAAGTAGAACCGGGTGTCGGGGTCCAGGCCCTTGAACAGCCGGCTGCCCGCCGGGGCCTGCACCACGTTCCAGCCCATGTGCGGTACCACCGGGGCGTCCAGCCGCTCCACCGTGCCGGGCCACTGGCCGCAACCGGCGGCCTCCACCCCGTGCTCGACGCCGCGCGCGAACAGGATCTGCATGCCCACGCAGATCCCCAGCACCGGCCGGCCCGCGGCCACCCGCTCGGCGATGATCCGCTCGCCGCCGATGCCGCGCAGCCCGGCCATGCACGCCGCGAACGCCCCCACCCCGGGCACCACCAGCCCGTCGGCGTTGCGGGCGGCGTCGGCGTCGGCGGTGACGTCGACGTCGGCGCCGACCCGGGCCAGGGCCCGCTGCGCCGAGCGCAGGTTGCCCGAGCCGTAGTCGAGGATCACCACCCGCTTGGCCGCGCTCACAGCATCCCCTTGGTCGACGGCACCCCGCTCACCCGCGGGTCGAACTCGACGGCCTCGCGCAGCGCCCGGGCCACCGCCTTGAACTGCGCCTCGGTGATGTGGTGCGGGTCGCGGCCGTAGAGGGTGCGCACGTGCAGCGCGATGCGGGCGTTGAGCGCCAGCGACTCGAACACGTGCCGGTTGATCACGGTGTGGTACGGCACGCTCGAGCCGGCGATGGTGCTGTGCAGCAGGTACTCCGGCTCGCCGGTGTGCACGCAGTAGGGCCGGCCGGACACGTCGACCACCGCGTGTGCCAGCGTCTCGTCCATCGGGATGAACGCGTCGCCGAACCGGCGGATGCCCTTCTTGTCGCCGAGCGCCTGGCCGAGCGCCTGACCGAGCACGATCGCGGTGTCCTCGACGGTGTGGTGCGCCTCGATGTGCACGTCGCCCTGCGCACGCACGGTGAGGTCGAAGCCGGCGTGGCTGCCCAGCGCGGTGAGCATGTGGTCGTAGAACGGCACGCCGGTGTCGATGTCGACCACCCCGGTGCCGTCGAGGTTGAGTTCCACCACGATGTCGGATTCGCGGGTGGTGCGCTGCACGCGGGCGGTCCGCGGCGTGAGCGGCGTTGCGGTCATGATGCTCCTATGCGTGCGCTGGCCTGCAGCAGCGCGTCGTTCTCGTGGGCGAGCCCGATGGTGGTCCGAAGGTAGCCGGGGATGCCGACGTCGCGGATCAGCACGCCGGCGTCCAGGTAGCGCCGCCAGGTGGCGGCGGCGTCGGCGAACGTGCCGAACAGCACGAAGTTGGCGTCGCTGGGGATCACCGTGAAGCCCAGCCGGCGCAGCTCGGTACTGACCCGCTCCCGCTCGGCGATCAGGGTGGACACGCTGGCCAGGGTCTCGTCGGCGTGCCGCAGCGCGGCCCGGGCGGCGGCCTGGGTCAGCGACGACAGGTGGTAGGGCAACCGCACCAGCAGCAGCGCGTCGATCACCGCCGGGGCGGCGACCAGGTAGCCCAGCCGGCCCCCGGCGAAGGCGAACGCCTTGCTCATGGTGCGGCTGACCACCACCTTGTCCGGGAACTCGTCGATCAGCCGAACCGCGCTGGGCTGCGCGGAGAACTCGCCGTAGGCCTCGTCGACGATGAGGATGCCGGCGCTCATCGCCTCGGCCAGCCGGCGCAGGTCGTCGAGCGAAACGCTCTGTCCGGTCGGGTTGTTCGGGCTGGTGACGAAGACGATGTCGGGGTTGTGCTCCTTGATCGCCGCGACCGCCACCGCGGTGTCCAGGCCGAAGTCCTCGGCCCGGGCGGCCTCGATCCAGGCGGTCCGGGTGCCGTCGGAGATGATCGGGTGCATCGAGTAGGACGGCGTGAACCCCAGCGCGGTGCGGCCCGGGCCGCCGAACGCCTGCAGCAGCTGTTGCAGGATCTCGTTGGAACCGTTTGCCGCCCAGAGGTTCTCGACCGTCACCGGCACGCCGGTGCGGCGCGACACGTAGGCCGCCAGGTCGGTGCGCAGCGCCACCGCGTCGCGGTCCGGGTAGCGGTGCAGCTCGGCGGCGGCCGCCCGCACCGCCGCGGCCACGTCGTCGACGAGCGCCTGGGTCGGCGGGTGCGGGTTCTCGTTGGTGTTCAGCCGCACCGGCACGTCGAGTTGCGGTGCGCCGTAAGGGGATTTGCCCCGCAGGTCGTCCCGCAACGGCAGCTGCGCCAGCCCGATCCGGCTGCCCGGTGCGGTCACGACTCGAACCTCCGCCGCACCGCCTCGCCGTGCGCGGGCAGATCCTCGGCCTTGGCCAGGGTGATGACGTGGCCGCTGACG
The DNA here is from genome assembly GCF_937941905.1 of uncultured Mycolicibacterium sp. GTDB lineage: Bacteria > Actinomycetota > Actinomycetes > Mycobacteriales > Mycobacteriaceae > Mycobacterium. The sequence goes on from NZ_CALDGS010000116.1 coordinate 36,147, forward strand.
TCCTTGAGCGCGGCCTCGTCGTAGTCCACCACGTGGATCCCGCGCAGGAAGGTCTGCACGCTCAGCCCGCTGGAGTGCCGGGCCGAACCGGCGGTGGGCAGCACGTGGTTGGACCCGGCGCAGTAGTCGCCGAGGCTCACCGGCGCGTACGGGCCGACGAAGATCGCGCCGGCCGAACGGATCCGGCCGGCCACCGCGCGGGCGTCGGCGGTCTGGATCTCGAGGTGTTCGGCGGCGTAGGCGTTGACCACCCGGATGCCGGCGTCGAGGTCGTCGACGAGCACGACGGCCGACTGCCGGCCGGTCAGCGCGGCGGTGACCCGCTCGCGGTGCACGGTGGTGCGCAGCTGCTCGGCCACCGCCGCGTCGACGGCGTCGGCGAGCTCGACCGACGGGGTGACCAGCACGCTGGCCGCCATCTCGTCGTGCTCGGCCTGGCTGATCAGGTCGGCGGCGACGTGGTTCGGGTCGGCGGTGTGGTCGGCCAGGATCGCCACCTCGGTGGGGCCCGCCTCGGCGTCGATGCCGACCAGCGAGCGGCAGATCCGCTTGGCGGCGGTGACGTAGATGTTGCCGGGCCCGGTGATCATGTCGACCGGGGCGAGTTCGGCGCCGTCGGTGTCGGTGCCGCCGTAGGCGAACAGCGCGACGGCCTGGGCGCCGCCGACCGCCCACACCTCGTCGACGCCGAGCAGCGCCGCGGCGGCCAGGATGGTCGGGTGCGGCAGCCCGGCGAAGCGGCCCTGCCCGGAGGCCTGCGGCGGGCTGGCGATGACCAGCGACTCGACCCCGGCCGCCTGGGCGGGCACCACGTTCATCACCACGCTGGACGGGTAGACGGCGTTGCCGCCGGGCACGTAGAGCCCGACCCGCTCCACCGGCACCCAGCGTTCGGTGACGGTCGCGCCCGGGCCGAGCGTGGTGGTGGTGTCGGTGCGACGCTGGTCGGCGTGCACCCGACGGGCCCGATCGATCGCCACCTCCAGCGCGGCGCGCACGTCACCGGGCAGCTCGTCCAGCGCGGCGCGCAGCGCGTCGGCCGGCACCCGCACCCGCTCCGGGCGCACCCCGTCGAAGGACTCGCCGTAGTCCAGCGCGGCCTGCGCCCCCCGCTCGGCGACGGCCTGCACGATCGGGCGGACCTTGGGCACCACGTGCTCGACGTCCACCCCGCCGCGCGGCAGCGCGGACCGCAGCTGCGCCGGGGACAGCTGCGCGCCTCGGAAATCGATGCGGGCCATGACGGGGGGCGATACGTTCACAGAGACCATTGTCCCAGAGCAGGCCAAATCGACGACGGAGCCGTCATGAGCGAACTCCCCGCGGTGTTCCCCAAGTGGTTCGACCGGTTGCAGGTCAAGTACTTCAACCCGGTGATCCGTCCGCTGGCCGGCAAGGTGCCGGGGTTGGCGCTGATCGAGCACCGGGGCCGAAAAACCCAGCGGCCGTACCGGACTCCGGTGACCGCCTTCCGCAAGGGCAACCTGGTGGCGATCGTGCTCGGCCACGGCAGGACCGACTGGGTGCGCAACGTGCTGGCCGCCGGGGAGGCCGATCTGCGGATGAACCGCGACCGGCTGCACCTGGTCAACCCGCGCATCCTGCCGGCCGGCAGCGACGCCACCGGGCTGCCGACGCCGGTGCGGCTGCAGGCCCGCCGGGTCGCGGTGTTCCTGGCCGACGTGGTGTGACCCCGCCCGGGTGTGAGGTTGCCCACCCGGAAACCGGGATGCGCCCGGGCCGGCGGCCCTGACAGACTCGTCGGGTGAGTTGGGAGGTCTGGCCGGCGTTCCTGGGCGCGGCCGTCGCGATCAGCCTCTCCCCCGGCGCCGGGGCGGTGCAGTCGATGGCCACCGGGCTGACCCACGGCGTGCGCCGTGGCGTGTTCTCCGTGCTCGGCCTGCAGGCCGGGTTGATGCTGCAGCTGACGCTGGTGGCCGTCGGGCTGGGCGCGGCGGTCGCCTCGTCGGTGCTGGCGTTCACGATCATCAAGTGGGTCGGGGTGGGTTACCTGCTGTACCTGGCCGTGCAGCAGTGGCGCACCGCCGGCCGCGACCTGCGCGAGCAGCTCGACGGCCCGGTCGAGGGCGGCCGCGGCGCGCTGTTCGTGCGCGGGTTCCTGGTCAACGCCACCAACCCGAAGGGGCTGGTGTTCTTCCTGGCGGTGCTGCCGCAGTTCCTGGTGCCCACCGAGCCGCTGCTGCCGCAGTACCTGGCCATGGCGGTGACCATGACCGCGGTCGACATCGTGGTGATGGTCGGCTACACCGCGCTGGCGGCGCGGCTGGTCGCCCGGCTGCACTCGGCCCGCCGGCAGGCGCTGCTGGGCCGGGTGTTCTCCGGCCTGTTCGCGGTGGCGGCGGTGGCGCTGAGCTTCGCCCGCCGCGGCTCGGCCGCCGCGTAGCGCCTCACACGTCCAGGCCGATGTCGAGGGTGCGCACCGAGTGGGTGAGCGCCCCGACCGCCAGATAGTCCACCCCGGTGCGGGCGTAGTCGGCGGCGTTCTCCAGCGACAGCCCGCCCGAGGACTCCAGCATGGTCGACGGCGACCGGGCGTCGCGACGCTGCACCGCGATCTGGGTCTGCCAGACCGGGAAGTTGTCCAGCAGCACCAGTTCCACGCCCTCGGCGAGCACCTCGTCGAGCTGCTCGAGGGTGTCGACCTCGACCTCGCAGGGCAGGCCGGGGGCTTCGCGGCGTACCGCCCGCAGCGCGGCGGTCACCGACCCGGCCGCGGCGACGTGGTTGTCCTTGATCAGCGCGGCGTCGCCGAGGCCCATCCGGTGGTTGGTCCCCCCGCCGACCCGCACCGCGTACTTCTGCAGCGTGCGCAGCCCGGGCAGGGTCTTGCGGGTGTCGCGGATGCGGGCGGCGGTGCCGGCCACCGCGTCCACCCAGGCGGCGGTGGCGGTGGCCACCCCGGACAGGTGGCAGACCAGGTTGAGCATGGTCCGCTCGGCGGTGAGCAGCCCGCGGGTGGGCGCCTCGACGACGAGCGCGGCGTCGCCGGGGGCCAGGCGGGCACCGTCGGACACCCGCTCCTTGACCAGGTACCCGCCCGCGCCGATGACGGCGTCGAGCACCAGCAGCGCGATCTCCACCCCGGCGATCACGCCGGGCTCACGGCACACCATGGCCGCGGTGGTGGTGGCGTCGGCCGGCACGGTGGCCAGCGTGGTGACGTCGGGGCCGTAGCGCAGGTCCTCGTCGAGGGCACGCGCGATGACATCGCGGGCCTCGGTGCGTTCGGCGTCCGTGAGGTTCATTCAGCACACTCCTGCCGGCGTCTCGATGGTCGGGGTGCCGTCGGCGCGCAGCCGCACGTCGATGCGGTGCGCCAGGGCGGGATCGGGGTCGGGGAAGTCGGCGCGGTGGTGGCAGCCGCGCGACTCGGTGCGGTGCAGCGCGGCGAGCACGAGTGCGCGGGCGGTGGCGGTCAGCGCGGCGTCCTCGGCGTCGGCGGCCGTGGTCAACCGGCGTGGTGCGGCGTCGGCCAGCAGCGCGGCCAGCCGGGCCAGCCCGTCGGCGTCGCGCAGCACCCCGGCGTCGCGGCCCATGGCCTGCTGCAGTACCGCCCGCGGCAGCACCGGCCGCACCGGCGGTTCGGCGGGCGCGGCGGTGACCGCACCGGTCTCGGCGGCGTGCGCCGCGGCGGCCGCCCCGGCCCGGCCGCCCACCACCAGGCCCTCCAGCAGGCTGTTGGAGGCCAGCCGGTTGGCGCCGTGCATCCCGGTGCGGGCCACCTCGCCGGCGGCGAACAGCCCGGGCAGCGCGGTGCGGCCGAACGCATCGGTGCGCACCCCGCCGCAGCTGTAGTGGGCGCCCGGGGTGACCGGGACGGGTTCGCGCACCGGGTCGATGCCGGCGGCCCGGCAGGCCGCGGTGACGGTCGGGAACCGGGCGGCGAAGTCCGGGATGCCGCGGGCGTCGAGCAGCACGTGGTCGGTGCCGGTGGCGCGCATGCGGGCGTGCACGGCGGCGGCGACGACGTCGCGCGGGGCGAGATCGCCCATCGGATGCACCCCGGCGGTCACCGGCAGGCCGGTGACGTCGACGAGCAGCCCGCCCTCGCCGCGCACCGCCTCGCTGATCAGCGGGCGGCGCCCGCCGGCCGGGCCGGTGGCGAGCATCGTCGGGTGGAACTGGACGAACTCCAGGTCGGCCACCGCCACCCCGGCGTCGAGCGCCAGGGCGATCCCGTCACCGGTGGAACCGTCCGGATTGGTGGTGGCCGGGTACAGCTGGCCCAGCCCACCGGTGGCCAGCACCACCGCCGGGGCGTGCACGACGCCGATCCCGTCGCCGTTGCGCACCAGTACCCCGGTCACCCCGTGGTCGTCGCGCAGCACCTGCAGCACCACGTGGTCACGACGGATGTCGAGCCCGGCCGCGGCTGCCTCCAGGGCGCGCTGCACCTCCGCGCCGGTGGCGTCGCCGCCGGCGTGCACGATGCGCCGCCGGGAGTGCCCGCCCTCGCGGGTCAGCGCCCAGCGGCCGGGGGCGGCCTCGTCGAACCGGGCCCCGTGGCCGGCCAGGTCGCACACCGCGCGGTAGCCGTCGGCGACGATGGAGCGCACCGCCTCCGGGTCGCACAGCCCGCCGCCGGCGGCCAGCGTGTCGGCGACGTGGGTCTCGACGGCGTCGTCGGTGTCCGGGACGGCCACCGCGATGCCGCCCTGGGCGTAGAACGTGGCGGTGACGCCCGGCGCGTCGGTGGCCTTGCTGAGCACCACCACCCGGCGGCCGGCGCGGTGGGCGGCCAGCGCCGCGACGAGTCCGGCCACCCCGGTGCCGACCACCACCACGTCGGCACGGTGCTGCCAGCGGCCGGCCCACCGGCCGGCGCCGCAGGCCGGGCCGAGGGTCATTCGCCGCCGCCGGGCTGCCCGATCTCGATCATCCGCTGCACGCTGCGCCGGGCCCGGGCCGCGACCTCGGGGTCGACGTCGACCACGTCCCGGCCCTCGCGCAGCGCCCGCAGCAGCGCGCCGGGGGTGATCATCTTCATGTACCGGCACGAGGCCCGGTCGTTGACCGCCCGGAACTCGATGTCGGGGGCGGCGCGGCGCAGCTGGTGCAGCATGCCGATCTCGGTGGCGACGAGCACCTCGCGGGCCTTGGATGCGCGGGCGGCGTCGATCATCCCGCCGGTGGACAGGATCTTGACCCGCTCGGCCGGGACCGCGCCCTCACCGGCCAGGTACAGCGCCGAGGTGGCGCAGCCGCACTCGGGGTGCACGAACAGCTCGGCCTCCGGGTGCCGGCGGGCCTGCTCGGCGAGTTCGTCGCCGTTGATGCCGGCGTGCACGTGGCACTCCCCGGCCCAGATGTGCATGTTCTGCCGCCCGGTCACCCGGCGCACGTGTGCGCCGAGGAACTGGTCCGGGCAGAACAGCACCTCCTGCTCGGCCGGGATGGAGGCCACCACCTCCACGGCGTTGGACGAGGTGCAGCAGATGTCGGTCTCGGCCTTGACCGCCGCGGTGGTGTTCACGTAGGACACCACCACCGCGCCGGGGTGTTCGGCCTTCCAGGCGCGCAGCTCGTCGGCGGTGATGGAGTCGGCCAGCGAACAGGTGGCCCGGGCGTCGGGGATGATCACCGTCTTGTCCGGGCTGAGGATCTTGGCCGTCTCGGCCATGAAGTGCACGCCGCAGAACACGATGGTGTCCTCCGGCGCCTCGGCCGCGATGCGCGACAGTGCCAGCGAGTCGCCGACGTGGTCGGCGACGTCCTGAATCTCCGGGAGCTGGTAGTTGTGCGCGAGAATGGTCGCGTTGCGCTCCTCGGCCAGACGGCGGACCTCGGCGGCCCACTCCGCCGTGGGCTGCACGTCCTCGCCCCGGACGTCGTCGGCGGGGCGCTGGTCCAGCACGGTCACAAGGGTCTCCTCTGCCTCACGGGAGTTTTCGACTTAGAATCGAAAACATGCCCCATACTAGCACCGCACACGAGGTGCTCGCGGTCGTGTTCCAGGTTCGCGGGATCGACACCCGTCGACCCGCGCTGCACGTGCTGCTGTGGCAGCGCGGCATGGAGCCCGAGCGCGGCAGGTGGTCCCTGCCCGGCGGCCGGCTCGGCGACGACGAGGACCTGACCACCTCGGTGCGTCGCCAGCTCGCCGAGAAGGTCGACCTGCGCCAGGTGGCCCACCTCGAGCAGCTCGCGGTGTTCTCCGATCCGCACCGGGTGCCCGAGGTGCGCACCATCGCCTCGACCTTCCTGGGGCTGGTGCCCTCCCCCGCCACCCCCGACCTGCCGCCGGACACCCGCTGGCACCCGGTCGACGCGCTGCCGGAGATGGCCTTCGACCACGGCCCGATGGTCAGTCACGCCCACCACCGGCTGGTCGCCAAGCTCTCCTACACCAACATCGGATTCGCGCTGGCGCCAAAGGAATTCGCACTCTCGACGCTGCGGGACATCTACTCGGCCGCGCTCGGCTACCCGGTCGACACCACCAATCTGCAGCGCGTGCTGCAGCGCCGCAACGTCATCACCCGCACCGGCACCACCGCCCGCTCCGGGCGCTCCGGCGGCCGCCCGGCGGCGCTGTTCCGGTTCACCGAGGACCGCTACCGCGTCACCGACGAGTTCGCCGCGCTCCGGCCGCCCGGGTGAGTCGAGTGGATTCTTAGAGCTTTCTTAAGTAAGAATGGCCCGGTGACTTTCGGCAGGGCGATCCCGGCGACCGACGGCGGATGGACCGGTCCGGCGCCGCACCAGCGGCTGACCCGCGGGGAGCGCCCGCTGCCGCCCGAGGACGATCCGTTCTACCGGCCGCCGGACGGCTTCGAGGACGCGGCCCCGGGCACGGTGCTGCGTTCCCGGGAGGTGGAGCTGGCCTTCCTCGGGGTGATCCCGCAGCGGCTGGCCGCCACCCAGCTGCTGTACCGCACCACCGACTTCGGCGGCCGGCCGCAGGCGACCGCCACGACGGTCATCCTGCCCGCGGAGCGGGCGGGCGACGGTCGGCCCTGCCCGATCGTGTCCTACCAGTGCGCGATCGACGCGGTGACCGGGCGCTGCTTCCCGTCCTACGCGCTGCGCCGCGGGGCACGGGCGCTGGGCTCCTTCGCCCAGTTCGAGTTCCTGCTCGTCGCGGCCGCGCTGGCCGAGGGCTGGGCGGTTTCGGTGCCCGACCACGAGGGCCCGGACGGCAGCTGGGGCGCCCCCTACGAACCCGGCTACCACGTCCTCGACGGCATCCGCGCCGCGCAGCGCTTCGCCCCGCTGGGTCTGTCGGCCGCCGCGCCGGTCGGGCTGTGGGGGTACTCCGGCGGCGGGCTGGCCTCGGCGTGGGCCGCCGAGGTGCACGACCGCTACGCCCCCGAGCTGAACCTGGTCGGCGCGGTGCTGGGCTCGCCGGTGGGCGACCTCGGGCACGCGTTCCGCCGGCTCAACGGCAGCCTGTTCGCGGCGCTGCCGGCCCTGGTGGTGGCCGCGCTGGCCGACGTGTACCCGGAGCTCGACCGGATCATCGACGAGCACGCCACCGGCTCCGGCAAGGCGATGCTGGACCGGATCCGCCGGATGACCACCGGGCAGGCGCTGCTGCGCTTCGCCGGCCTGGACATGGGCCGGCTGGTGGACCGGCCGCTCGAGGAGATCCTGGCCAGCCCGGAGATGCGGTACATCTTCGACGACATCAAGCTGGGCAAGGCCGCCCCGCGCCCGCCGGTGCTCATCGTGCAGGCGCTGCACGACCAGATCGTGTCGGTGCGCGACATCGACGCGCTGGCCGACGCCTACCTGGCGGGCGGGGCCAGCGTCACCTACCACCGCGACCTGTTCAGCGAGCACATGCTTTTGCACCCGCTGTCGGCGCCGATGACGCTGCGCTGGCTGCGCGACCGGTTCGCCGGCCGCCCGGTGCGCGAGCACCTGATGCGCACCAAGTGGCCGACGATGTTCAACCCGTCGACCTACCGCGGCATGCTGCGGCTCGGGCTGATCAGCGCGAAGGTGGCGCTGGGTCGGCCGGCAGCGCGCCGCCCGTTGTCGGCACTGGATCGATAGCCGACTCCTGCGGCGGCCAGCCGCCCAGGTCGTCGCGCACCGCCGCGACCGCCGCCAGCGCGTAGACCAGCGCCGCCGCCGCGACCGGGAACAGGACGGTCAGCGCGATCTGGGCCGGGGTGTGCCCGAAGAACACCGGCGGCGCCTCGGCGACGTGGTGCACCCGGTGCTCCTCGGAGACCGGTGCGGCGTCGAGGTCGAGGACGCCGTAGCGCAGGCGCACCAGCGCGGCGCCGATCCCGGCCGCCGCCGCGCTGCCCGCGGCCGTGCCGACCGCCAGTGCCGCGGCGGCCAGCGGGCCGCGGTGCGGCCGCCACTGCCAGACCGCGACCGCCGCCACCACGCCGACCACCGACAGCATGCCGACCAGCAGGAAGGCCGAGACGAACAGGTGGTCGGCCTCGGCACCGAGGTAGGCGTGCACCCGCTCGCCGGACCGGTTCAGCGCGATCACCCCGCGCGCCGGCGGGGCCAGCACCGACCACACCAGCCCGGTCAGCGCCCCGGCCGCGGTCAGCACGGCGACGATGGTCAGCGCGGCACGGGCCCGCGAGACGCGCGGCGGCGCCGGGGCGGTCGGGTCAGCGTCGGTCATCCAGGTCCTTCGAGTCGATCAGCCCGTGCCGGGAGCAGTGGGCCGACCAACCGTCCGGACGTACCTGCACCACCATCCGGCGCCCGCACTCGGCGCAGAACCGCGGCGGTTCCAGACCGAGTTGCGCGGCGGTCGGCGTGTGTCCCCCAGCCGGTTCACCGGTGTAGACGTTGAACATCCTCGCAGACGGCCCTCGGTGGATCTCGGTCGTGCTCACAGGGTGGCGTTGAGGGCCTTGATCGGCATCTGCAGGTCCTCGAGCATGTCCAGGTCGGCCTCGGCGGGCCGGCCCAGCGTGGTCAGGTAGTTGCCCACGATCACCGCGTTGATGCCGCCCAGGATGCCCTTCTTGGCGCCCAGGTCGCCCAGGGTGAGCTCGCGGCCGCCGGCGAACCGCAGGATGGTGCGCGGCAGCGCCAGCCGGAACGCGCCCACCGCCTTGAGCGCCTCGGTGGCCGGCAGCACCTCCAGGTGCCCGAACGGGGTGCCCGGGCGCGGGTTGAGGAAGTTCAGCGGCACCTCGTGCGGATCGAGTTCGGCCAGCTGCGCGGCGAACTCGGCGCGTTGCTCGAGGGTCTCGCCCATGCCGAGGATGCCGCCGCAGCACACCTCCATCCCGGCCTCGCGCACCAGCTGCAGCGTCTCGCGTCGCTCCTCCCAGGTGTGGGTGGTCACCACGTTTGGGAAGAACGAGCGGGCGGTCTCCAGGTTGTGGTTGTAGCGGTGCACGCCCAGGTCGGCGAGCTGCTGCACCTGTTCGGGGGTGAGGATGCCCAGCGAGCAGGCGACGTTGATCTCCACCTCGCTGCGGATCGCCTCGATCCCGGCGGCCACCTGGGCCATCAGCCGCTCGTCGGGGCCGCGCACGGCCGCGACGATGCAGAACTCGGTGGCACCGGTCTTGGCGGTCTGCTTGGCGGCCTCGACCAGGCTGGGGATGTCCAGCCAGGCGCTGCGCACCGGGGAGGCGAACAGGCCGGACTGCGAGCAGAAGTGGCAGTCCTCCGGGCAGCCGCCGGTCTTGAGGCTGATGATGCCCTCGACCTCGACCTCGGGGCCGCACCAACGCATCCGCACCTCGTGGGCCAGCGACAGCAGCTCGTCGAGGCGGTCGTCGGGCAGTTGCAGCACCCGCAGCGTCTGGTCCCGGTCGAGACCTTCGCCGCGCTCGAGCACCTGCTCGCGGGCTTCTGCCAGGATGTCGTTCACCGTGCTCCCCCTGCGGAGTCGTGGGGCCCGGCGCGCGGCCGGGTCAATTCAACAGCGTTCAGGACTAAACAGCGTTCAGGTTAGGGTATTGGGGTGCAGCTGCACAAAGACGACGTGGTCGCCGCCGCGACGGCGATCCTGGACAACTACGGTCTGGCCGACCTGACCATGCGCCGGCTCGCCAAGGAACTCGAGGTCACCCCGGGGGCGCTGTACTGGCATTTCGCCAACAAGCAGCAGCTGCTCGGCGCGGTGGCCGACCGCATCCTGGCCCCGGTCGGCGACGCGGCCGGCGCCTGGGACGACCGCGTCACCCGGATCTGCGTGGCACTGCGCGACGCGCTGCGCTCGCACACCGACGGCGCCGAGCTGGTGTCGGCGAGCGTGGCGGCCGGTCAGTCGGCCGAGGCGATGCGCATCCTGGAGCGGCTCGCCGACGCCGCCCGGCAGGCCGGTATGGCCGGCGACGAGGCCGGGCTGGCGGCCCGCTCGGTGCTGTACTACGTGCTCGGGTTCACCGTCGACGAGCAGTCCCGGCTGCAGTTCGACGCCGCCGGGGCGATCGCCGAGGAGCACTCCCCGCTGACCGACGACGCCGACGCCCGGTTCGGGTTCGGCCTGCGGCTGCTCGTCGACGGCATCCGCGCGCACACCCGGGTCTGACCGGCCGGCGGGCACTGCTCACCACAGTTCGATCTCGGTCCTGCGCTCCCCCACCCAGCGGCGCAGGCCGACGACGGTGCCGACGATGTCGGCCGGGGTGCCGGCCAGCCGCACCGCGGCGGCCATCCGGGCCGGCGGGATGCGCCGGGCCAGCGTGACGTGCCCGGTCCAGCGGCCCGGCTCGGTATGGTCCATCGGCCCCGGCGACAGGTACGGCAGGGCGCGCCGGTACACCTCGGCGTGCACCGCCAGCAGTTCGGCGCTGGGCACCAGCAGCCGGGCCAGCACCGCGCCCCGGCCGAACACCAGCGGCGCGCCGAGCACGCACGGCAGCGGGAACCGCTCCCGCAGCGGCGCCAGCTCGGCGTCCACCCCGGGGTCGATCCGCGCGGCCACCGCGAGCGTGGCGTGCGGCCGGGCCGCCAGGGACTGGCTCGGGATGCCGGCGTCGGCCAGCGCGGACCAGATCCGCCGCACCGCGGCCTCGGTGCGGTCGTCGAAGACGAGCTCCAGCGAGTGGACCATCTACAGCCCGGCCACCCAGTCCGGGTCGAACGCGGTGGCCGCCAGCCGCTCGAAGTCGCGCGAGGACAGCGTGGCCGCGCCGGCCGGCAGCGCCGCCCGCACCGGCGCCATGGCGGCCAGCGCGCCGCGGTTGTCGGTCTCGGCCGGGCCCGGCTCGGCCGGCCAGGCGCCGATCACCAGCCCGGCGCAGGCGATCCCGCGCACCGCCAGGGCCTCCAGGGTGAGCGCGGTGTGGTTGAGCGTGCCCAGCCCGGCGTCGACCACCACGAGCACCGGCGCGGCGAGCGCGGCGGCCAGGTCGCGCAGCGTCACGCCGTCGGCGCCGAGCTCGACGAGCAGCCCACCGGCGCCCTCGACCAGGGTGAGCCGGCCGGGCGCGTCGGCGGCGGCGATGAGGTCGAGCAGCGCGGTGCGGGTGGGCAGCGCGCGTCCGGCGCGGGTCGCGGCGGCCACCGGGGCCAACGGCTCGGGGTAGCGCCACCGGCCGTGCAGCGCGTCCACCCCGGCCAGCCGGCCCACCTCGGCCAGGTCGTCGTCCCCCTCGGCGGTGCCGGTCTGCACCGGCTTGCACACCGCCACGTCGCGCCCGGCCGCCCGGGCGTGGCAGGCCAGCGCGGCGGTGGCCACGGTCTTGCCCACCCCGGTGTTCGTGCCGGTGACCAGCAGCACCGTCACGCCACACCGCCGAGGACCTCGGCGAACACCGCGCGGGCGCGGTCCATGTCCGGCGGGGTGAGCGAGGCCCGGGCGGTCAGCCGCAGCCGCGAGGTGCCCGGCGGCACGGTCGGCGGGCGGAAGCACCCCACCCGCACCCCGCGCCGCAGGCAGGCCGCCGCGGCGTCCACCGCGACCTGCGGGTCGCCCAGGACCACCGACACCACCGCCGACTCCGGCCGCTCGGCGACCCCGCACATGGCGGCGAGTTCGGCGGCGCGGTCGAGCACCGCCGACGCCCGCCACGGCTCGGCGGCCAGCACCCGCAGCGCGGCCCAGGCCGCGCCGACCGCCGCCGGCGCCAGCCCGGTGTCGAAGATGAAGGTGCGGGCGGCGTCGACGAGGTGGGCGCGCACCGCGACCGGGCCGAGCACCACCCCGCCCTGGCTGCCCAGCGCCTTGGACAGCGTGGTGGTCATCACCACGTCCGGGGCGCCGGCGAGGCCGACCTCGTGCAGCAGGCCGCGCCCGCCGGTGCCGCGCACGCCGAGCCCGTGCGCCTCGTCGACGAGCAGCAGCGCGCCGTGCCGGCGGCACACGGTGTGCAGGTCGCGCAGCGGCGCGAGGTCCCCGTCGGCGGAGAACACCGAGTCGGTGACCACCACCGCCCGGGGTTCGGTGCGGGTGGCCAGGGCCGCTTCGACCGCGTCGACGTCGCGGTGCGGTGCGACGACCACCCGCGCCTTGGACAGCCGGCAGCCGTCGACCAGCGAGGCGTGGCTGAGCGCGTCGGACACCAGCAGGGTGTCCGGGCCGGTCAGTGCGGTGAGGGCGCCGAGGTTGGCGGTGTAGCCGGAGGAGAACACCAGCGCCGACTCGGCACCGACGAACTCGGCCAGCGCGGCCTCGAACCCCTCGTGCAGTTCGGTGTTGCCGGTGACCAGCCGCGACCCGGTCGACCCGGTCCCCCAGGTCTGCACCGCCTGCACCGCACCGGCGATCACGTCCGGGTGGGTGGCCAGCCCCAGGTAGTCGTTGGAGGCCAGGTCGAGCTCCGCGCCGGCCGGTGGCCGGGGGCGCAGCGAGCGGCGCAGTCCCGCGGCCCGGCGCTGCCGTTCCACGTCGTCGAGCCAGGCCAGCGGTGCGACAGCTGCGTGGGTCACCCGAACCTCCCGTGCTTGAACACCGTTCAGGTTAGTGCACGGGCCACCTCGACCATCGCCGAGGTGATCCGCCCGACCTCCTCGCCGGTGCAGATGTACGGGGGCATGGCGTAGACGAGGTTGCGGAACGGCCGCAGCCACACGCCGTGCCGGATCGCGGTGGCGGTGGCGACGCGCATGTCGACCGGCTCGGCCATCTCGATCACCCCGATACCGCCGAGCACCCGCACCTCGGCCACCCCGCCGAGGTCGCGGGCCGGGGCCAGCCCGTCGCGCAGCCCGCGCTCCAGGGCGGCCACCCGGCCGCGCCAGTCGGAGGCCAGCAGCAGCTCGGTGGAGGCCACCGACACCGCGCACGCCAGCGCGTTGGCCATGAAGGTGGGGCCGTGCATGAGCACCCCGGGTTCGCCGGAGCTGATGGTGCGGGCCACCTCGCCGGTGCACAGGGTGGCCGCCAGAGTGAGGTAGCCGCCGGTGAGCGCCTTGCCGACGCACATGATGTCGGGGCTCACCCCGGCGTGGTCGGCGGCGAACAGCGCCCCGGTGCGGCCGAAGCCGGTGGCGATCTCGTCGAAGATCAGCAGCACCCCGTGCCGGGTGCACAGCTCGCGCAGGTCGGCCAGGTAGCGCGGGTCGTGGAAGCGCATGCCGCCGGCGCCCTGCACCACCGGCTCGACGATCACCGCGGCCAGCTCGTCGGCGTGCCCGGCCAGCAGCCGCTCGAACGCCGCGGTGTAGTCCGGGTCGTAGTCGCGGGGCACCTGCGGGGCGAACACCTGCGGCCGCAGCACGTCGGTCCACAGCGCGTGCATGCCGCCCTCCGGATCGCACACGCTCATCGGGGTGAACGTGTCGCCGTGGTAGCCGCCGCGCCAGGTCATCAGCCGGTGCTTGCCGGGCCGGCCGCGGCTGCGCCAGTACTGCAGCGCCATCTTCACCGCCACCTCGATCGACACCGAGCCCGAGTCGCTGAAGAACACGGTGTCGAGGCCGGCCGGGGTGATCTCGACGAGCAGCCGGGCCAGCCGCGCGGCGGGTTCGTGGGTGAGTCCGCCGAACATGACGTGGTTCATCCGGGCTAGCTGCTCGGTGATCGCCCGGTCCAGCACCGGGTGGCCGTGGCCGTGGATGGCGGTCCACCAGGACGCCATCGCGTCGATCAGGTCCAGCCGGCGCCGCCCGGCGGGGTCCGCGGGGTCGACCACGGTGATGACGGCCCCGTGGGCCGCCTCGGCGACCACCGGCGCGAGTGCCTCCGCGCCGATGGTGCTGTAGGGATGCCAGATGTGCGCGGCATCGATCGCGCTGATCTGGGCGGGCGTCAACGCGGGCACGGGAGCCCACCCTAGTTGGTCGGGACCGACCGCGGTTCCGGCGCGGGAATGAGCCCGCCCACGATGTTGGGTACATTGGCTAGCCGACCATGCTTACCCTCGCCCCCAGCCGGTCGGCGGCGCCCGTGGCACCCAGGACGACCGCACGCCCCTCCGCCGCCTCCGCCCGGCCCGCGGCCGCGAAGGGCTTCTACCGCTACGACCTCGACGGCCTGCGCGGCATCGCGATCGCGCTGGTGGCGGTGTTCCACGTGTGGTTCGGCCGGGTGTCCGGCGGCGTGGACGTGTTCCTGGCGCTGTCCGGGTTCTTCTTCGGCGGCCGGATCCTGCGTGCCGCGCTCGCCCCGGGCTCGCGGCTGTCCTTCGTGACCGAGATCACCCGGCTGGTGCGGCGGCTGCTGCCGGCGCTGATCGTGGTGCTCGCCACGGCGGCGGTGCTGACCATCCTGATCCAGCCGGAGACCCGCTGGGAGGTCTTCGCCGACCAGAGCCTGGCCAGCCTCGGCTACTACCAGAACTGGGAGCTGGCGCTCTCGGAGTCGGACTACCTGCGCGCCGGGGAGTCGGTCAGCCCACTGCAGCACATCTGGTCGATGTCCGTGCAGGGCCAGTTCTACCTGGCGTTCCTGCTCCTGTTCGGGCTGTTCACCTGGGCGCTGCGCCGCCGGCTGGGCCGGCACCTGCGGACCGGTTGCGTGGTGGTGCTGACGGTGCTGACCGTCGCGTCGTTCGTCTACGCGGTCATCGCGCACAACACCGACCAGGCCGCCGCCTACTACAACAGCTTCGCCCGGGCCTGGGAGCTGCTGCTCGGCGCGCTGGTCGGGGCGCTGGTGCCGCACCTGCGCTGCCCGATGTGGCTGCGCACCGTGGCCGCGGTGGTGGCGCTGGCGGCGATCCTGTCCTGCGGCTGGTGGCTGGACGGGGTGCGCGAGTTCCCCGGCCCGTGGGCGCTGGTGCCGGTCGGGGCGACCATGCTGTTCATCCTGTCCGGGGCGAACTACGTCGCCGACCCGCACACCGCCGGCCGGCTGCCCGCGCCGAACCGGCTGCTGGCCACCCGGCCGTTCGTCGAGCTGGGCCAGCTGGCCTACTCGCTGTACCTGTGGCACTGGCCGCTGCTGATCTTCTGGCTGTCCTACACCGGCGAGCCCGCGGTGGACTTCTGGCAGGGCGCGGGCGTGCTGGCGGTGTCGCTGGTGCTGGCCTGGCTGACCAACCGCTACGTCGAGAACCCGCTGCGCTACCGCGGCTCGGCCGGCGCGGTGCGGCGGGTGCCGCTGCGGGTGCGCTGGCGGCGCCCGACCATGGCGCTCGGGTCGGTGGTCGCGCTGCTCGGTGTGGCACTGACGGTGACCTCGTTCACCTGGCGTGAGCACGTCAGCCTGCAGCGCGCCCAGGGCGGCGACCTGACCAACCTGTCCGCCCGCGACTACCCGGGCGCCCGGGCGCTGCTGGACGACGCCAAGGTGCCCAAGCTGCCGATGCGCCCGACGGTGCTGGAGGCCAAGGACGACCTGCCGGCCAGCACGATCGACGGCTGCATCAGCGACTTCCAGGGCGTCGGCGTGATCACCTGCACCTACGGCGACAAGCGGGCCAAGCGCACCATCGCGCTGGCCGGCGGTTCGCACGCCGAGCACTGGCTGACCGCCCTCGACGAGCTCGGCCGCAAGCACCACTTCAAGGTGGTCACCTACCTGAAGATGGGCTGCCCGCTGACCACCGAGGAGACCCCGCGGGTGTCCGGCTCCAACCGGCCCTACCCGAAGTGCCGGGAGTGGAACCGCAAGGCGCTGCCCAAGATCCTCGCCGACAAGCCGGATTTCGTGTTCACCACCTCGACCCGGCCGTGGAACATCAAGGACGGCGACGTGATGCCGGCCGGCTACGTCGGGATCTGGGAGGCGTTCCAGCGGGCCGGGATCCCGGTGCTGGCGATGCGCGACACCCCGTGGCTGACCGAGACCGACGGCAAGGCCAAGAACGCCCCGGACTGCCTGGCCGGCGGGGGCGACGCCACCTCGTGCGGCAAGTGGCGCTCGGAGGTGCTCTCCGACCGCAATCCCACCCTGGACTGGGTCAAGCGGTTCCCGATCCTGCGGCCGCTGGACATGAGTGACGCGGTGTGCCGCACCGACTTCTGCCGGGTGGTCGAGGGCAACGTGCTGATCTACCACGACGCGCACCACATCTCGGCCACCTACATGCGAACCATGATCGACGAGCTGGACCGCCAGCTCGGCGCGGCGACTGGGTGGTGGACCCCGAGATGACCTTCGGCGCGCCCGGTTCGGGGGTCGGGGTCTGGCCCGGAAGCCCCTATCCGCTGGGCGCGACCTACGACGGGGCGGGCACCAACTTCTCGGTGTTCTCCGAGGTCGCCGAGCGCGTCGAGCTGTGCCTGATCGCCCCGGACGGGACCGAGGAGCGGATCGAGCTCGACGAGGTCGACGGCTACGTCTGGCACTGCTACCTGCCGACGGTCGCCCCGGGCCAGCGGTACGGCTTCCGGGTGCACGGGCCGTGGGACCCGGCCGCCGGGCTGCGCTGCGACCCGTCCAAGCTGCTGCTGGACCCGTACGGCAAGGCGTTCGACGGCGACTTCCGGTTCGGCCAGGCGCTGTTCTCCTACGATCTGGCCGCCGAGGACCCGGCCTCCGGCGGCGTCCCGCCGATGGTGGACTCGCTGGGCCACACCATGACCAGCGTGGTGATCAACCCGTTCTTCGACTGGGGCGCCGACCGCCAGCCGCGCACCCCCTACCACGAGACGGTGATCTACGAGGCCCACGTCAAGGGCATGACCCGGACCCATCCGGCGGTGCCGCCGGAGCTGCGCGGCACCTACGCCGGGCTGGCCCACCCGGCGATCATCGAGCACCTGAAGTCGTTGCACGTCACCGCGATCGAGCTGATGCCGGTGCACCAGTTCCTGCACGACCAGCGGCTGCTGGAGCTGGGGCTGCGGAACTACTGGGGCTACAACACGTTCGGTTTCTTCGCCCCGCACCAGGGCTACGCCGCCAACCGGCAGCCCGGCGCGGCGGTAGCCGAGTTCAAGGCCATGGTGCGCACCTTCCACCAGGCCGGCATCGAGGTGATCCTCGACGTGGTCTACAACCACACCGCCGAGGGCAACCACCTGGGCCCCACCATCAACTTCCGCGGCATCGACAACGCCGCCTACTACCGGCTGCTCGACGAGGACAAGCGCTACTACAAGGACTTCACCGGCACCGGAAACAGCCTCAACGCCCGCCACCCGCACACCCTGCAGCTGATCATGGACTCGCTGCGGTACTGGGTGCTGGAGATGCACGTCGACGGGTTCCGCTTCGACCTGGCCGCCACCCTGGCCCGCGAGCTGCACGACGTCGACCGGCTGAGTGCCTTCTTCGATCTGGTGCAACAGGATCCGGTGATCAGCCAGGTCAAGCTGATCGCCGAACCGTGGGACGTCGGCGAGGGCGGCTACCAGGTCGGCAATTTCCCGGGTTTGTGGACCGAGTGGAACGGGAAGTACCGCGACACTGTGCGTGACTACTGGCGGGGCGAGCCCGCGACCCTAGGTGAGTTCGCGTCCCGGCTGACCGGGTCGTCGGACCTGTACGAGGCGACCGGCCGGCGGCCGTGGGCGTCGATCAACTTCGTCACCTGCCACGACGGGTTCACGCTGGCGGACCTGGTGTCCTACAACGAGAAACACAACGAGGCCAACGGCGAGGACAACCGCGACGGGGAGAGCCACAACCGCAGCTGGAACTGCGGGGTGGAGGGCCCCACCGACGACCCGGAGGTGCTCGCGCTGCGGGCCCGCCAGATGCGCAATTTGCTGGCTACCCTCATGGTGTCGCAGGGCACACCGATGCTCAGCCACGGCGACGAGATCGGCCGCACCCAGGGCGGCAACAACAACGCCTACTGTCAGGACAACCCGGTGGCCTGGATGGACTGGACGCTGGCCGAGCGCAACGCCGACCTGCTGGCCTTCGCCCGCAAGGTGACCGGCTTCCGCGCCGCCCACCCGGTGTTCCGGCGCCGCCGGTTCTTCGACGGCAAGCCGATCCGCACCGGCGAGCAGACCCGCGACATCGCCTGGTTCACCCCGTCCGGGGCCGAGATGACCCCGCAGGACTGGGATTCCGGGCTGGACCAGTGCCTGGCCGTGTTCCTCAACGGGGAGGCCATCCCGGAGCCGGACGCCCGCGGGGAACGGGTCGTCGACGACACCTTCCTGCTGTGCTTTAACGCCCACCCGGTCGCGGTGGACTTCGTGCTGCCCGTCCCGGACTACGGCGCGCTGTGGGTGGGCGCGCTGGACACCAACCACCCCCGCGGCGAATCCGCGCTGCGGGCCAGGGCCGGGCAGACCATCACCCTGCCGGCCCGGTCGCTGCTGGTGCTGCGGAAGACGGCCTGACATGCCCGCCCCGGTGCTGGCCACCTACCGGCTGCAGTTGCGGGGCGACTGCTTCGGGTTCGCCGAGGCCGAGCGGATCCTGGACTACCTCGCCGAACTCGGTGTCTCACACTTGTACCTGTCGCCGATCCTGACCGCGGTGCGCGGCTCCACGCACGGCTACGACGTCACCGACCCCACCACGGTCTCGGCCGAGCTGGGCGGGGCCGACGGGCTGGCCCGGCTGGCCGCCGCGGCCCGGGCGCGCGGGCTCGGGCTGATCGTCGACATCGTGCCCAACCACGTCGGGGTGGCCGTGCCGCGGCAGAACCCGTGGTGGTGGGACGTGCTCACCCACGGCCGCGGCTCGGCCCGGGCGCGGTTCTTCGACATCGACTGGGACGCCGACCCGGACGGTCGGATCCTGTTGCCCGTGCTCGGATCCGACGACGACGTCGACCGGCTGGAGGTCGCCGGGGAGACGCTGCGGCTGGGCGATCTGGAGTTCCCGATCGCGCCGGGCACCGCCGGCGGGTCCGGCCGCGAGGTGCACGACCGCCAGCACTACCGCCTGGTCGGGTGGCGCAACGGGGTGTGCGGGTACCGCCGGTTCTTCTCCATCACCGAACTGGCCGCGCTGCGCCAGGAGGATCCCGCGGTGTTCGACGCCACCCACGCCGAGGTGGGCCGCTGGTTCGCCGCCGGCCTGGTCGACGGGGTGCGGGTGGACCACCCGGACGGGCTGGCCGACCCGGTCGGCTACCTGACCCGGCTGCGGCGGCTGGTCGGCCCGCAGGCCGGGATCTGGATCGAGAAGATCCTGGCCGTCGACGAGCCGCTGGACGACGCGCTGCCGGTGGACGGCACCACCGGCTACGACGCGATGCGCGAGATCGGCGGGCTGTTCGTCGACCCCACCGGCGCCGAGGCACTGACCGAACTCGCCGCAACCGGGTCGACCGGCACCGAAACACCCGACGCGGCAATCGAACTCAAAGAGCAGGCGGTCACCGTCACGCTGGCCGCCGAGCTGGCCCGGCTGCGCCGCACCGTGGTGCGCACCGCCGGCGCCGACGATCCGCGGCTGCCGGCGGCCGTCGCCGCGCTGATCGCCCGCGTCGGCGTCTACCGCAGCGACTACCCCGCCCTGGCCGGGGTGCTGCCGGCCGCGCTGGCCGCGACCGAGGCCGCGCGGCCGGACCTGGCCGAGCCGTTGACGCTGCTGGCCGGGGCCCTGGCCGCCGACGCCGAGGCCGCCGCCCGTTTCCAGCAACTGTGCGGCGCGGCCACCGCCAAGGCGATGGAGGACTGCCTGTTCTACCGCGACGCCCGGCTGGTGGCGCTCAACGAGGTCGGCGGCGAACCGCACCGGTTCGGGGTGTCGGCCGCGGAGTTCCACACCCGGGCCGCCGCCCGGGCCCGGCACTGGCCGCGCACGCTGGTGGCGCTGTCGACCCACGACACCAAACGCGGCGAGGACGTGCGGGCCCGGATCGGGGTGCTGTCACAGGTGCCGGACGTGTGGGCCCGTGCCGTCACCGGCTGGTTGCGGCGCACCCCCGCCCCGGACCCGGCGACGGCGAAGTTCCTGCTGCAGAACATGTTCGGGGTGTGGCCCACCGACGGCGCGGTGACCGCACCGCTGCGCGACCGGCTGCACGCCTACGCCGAGAAGGCGATCCGGGAGGCCGGGCTGCACACCGGCTGGGCCGACCCGGACGAACGCTTCGAGGCGGCGGTGCACCGCTGGGTCGACGCCGTCGTCGACGGACCGGTGGGGGCCGAACTGACCGGGCTGGCCGTCGGGCTGGAGCCGCACGCCCGCAACGACGCGGTGGCGCAGAAGCTGCTGTCGCTGACCGTGCCCGGGATCCCGGACCTCTACCAGGGCACCGAACTGTTCGACGACAGCCTGGTCGACCCGGACAACCGGCGCCCGGTCGACTTCGCCGCCCGCCGCGCCGCCCTGGCCGCCGGCGAGCACCCGAAGCTGCGGGTGGTCACCGCCGCTCTGCGGTTGCGCCGGGACCGTCCCGAGGTGTTCGGCGCCGGCGACTACCGACCGCGCCTCGCCCGCGGCACCGCCGCCGCGCACCTGGTGGCGTTCACCCGTGCCGATGCGGTGCTGGTCGCGGTCCGCCGCTGGACCGTGCGGCTGGACCGGACCGGCTGGGGCGACACGGTGCTGCCGCTGCCGTCGGGCACCTGGACCGACCGGCTCGGCGGCGCCGTGCACCGCGGCACCGTCGCGGCGGCAGACCTGTTCGGCCCGACCGGCGTGGCGCTGCTGGAGCGTGCCGATGGCTGAGTCGGTCCGGGAGTTCGCGGTGTGGGCGCCGCTGCCCGAACGGGTGCGGCTGGACGTCGACGGCACCCGGCACCCGATGACCCGCGGCGACGACGGCTGGTGGCGCGCCGCGGTGCCGGCCCGCCCGGACGCCCGCTACGGCTTCCTGCTCGACGACGAGGACCGGGTGCTGCCCGACCCCCGCTCCCCGCGCCAGCCCGACGGCGTGCACGGCCCGTCCCAGTGCTGGCGGCCCGACCCGGACGCCTGGACCGACCACGACTGGGCCGGCCGCGGTGTGGCGGGCGCGGTGATCTACGAGCTGCACATCGGCACCTTCACCCCCGAGGGCACCTTCGACGCGGCCGTCGGCCGGCTCGACCACCTCGTCGACCTCGGGGTGGACTTCGTCGAGCTGATGCCGGTCAACGCGTTCGGCGGCAGCCACGGCTGGGGCTACGACGGGGTGCTTTGGTACGCCGTGCACGAGCCCTACGGCGGGCCGGACGGCCTGGTCCGGTTCGTCGACGCCTGCCACCGCCGCGGCCTCGGGGTGCTCATCGACGCGGTGTTCAACCACCTCGGGCCGTCCGGCAACGTGCTGCCCCGGTTCGGGCCGTACGAGGCCGCCGGCAACAACCCCTGGGGCGCGTCGATCAACCTGTCCGGCCCGGGCTCGGACGAGGTGCGCCGCTACATCCTCGACTGCGCGCTGCGCTGGATGCGCGACTTCCACGCCGACGGGCTGCGGCTGGACGCGGTGCACGCGCTGGTCGACACCACCGCGATCCACATCCTCGAGGAGCTGTCGGCCGAAACCGCCGCGCTGGCGGAGGAACTGGGCCGGCCGCTGGCGCTGGTCGCCGAGAGCGACCTCAACGACCCGCGGCTGATCACCCCGCGCGCCGAGGGCGGGCTGGGCATGACGGCACAGTGGGACGACGACATCCACCACGCCATCCACGCCGCGGTGTCCGGCGAGCGGCAGGGCTACTACGCCGATTTCGGCTCGCTGCGCACCCTGGCCACCACGCTGGAGCGGGGCTTCTTCCACGCCGGCAGCTACTCGTCGTTCCGGCAGCGTCGGCACGGCCGGCCACTGGACCGGTCCCGCATCCCGGCCACCCGGCTCGTGGCCTACACCTGCACCCACGACCAGGTGGGCAACCGCGCGGTCGGCGACCGGCCGTCGCAGCACCTGACCACCGGGCAGCTCGCGGTCAAGGCCGCGCTCGCCCTGCTGTCGCCCTACACCGCGATGCTGTTCATGGGCGAGGAGTGGGGCGCCACCACGCCGTTCCAGTTCTTCTCCAGCCACCCCGAGCCGGAACTGGCGCGCGCCACCGCCGAGGGACGCCGGGCCGAGTTCGCCGCCCACGGCTGGGACGCCGCGGACGTCCCCGATCCGCAGGATCCGCGCACGTTCCTGCGCTCCAAGCTGGACTGGGCCGAGCCCGGTACCGGCGAGCACGCCCGGCTGCTGCGGACCTACCGGGACCTGATCGCGCTGCGCCGCACCGAACCCGACCTGGCCGACCCGTGGCTGACGGGGCTGCGGGTGGACTACGACGAGGCGGCCCGCTGGCTGGTGATGCGCCGTGGGGCGGTCGCCGTCGCGGTCAATCTCGGGCCCGGGCCGGTGACCGTGCCGGTAACCGGCACCGTGCTGCTGGCCTGGGGTGAACCGATGCCCGGGCCGGAGTCGACCCGGTTGGACGGGCACGCCTTCGCCGTGCTGCGCCGCGGTGCCTGATCCGCCCCGTTCGAATTTGCCCGGTTCGATTTTGTCGGGGCGCGCCGAGCGTTTCGGACTAAGCTGGCGGCACAGCATTCGGAGGGCGCCGGTCCCCCGGCCGGCGGCCCGCAGGGGGGTGGGGGGTCGACGTATGTGGCACGCGCTCCGGCGCACCTGGTGCGAACCCGACCACTTCTTCCGGTTCACCTCCCTGGTCTCGGCCCGCGACGGGCAGCTGTGGACCTGCCGCCGGATCGGCCTCACGGTGCTGACCATGGGGGTGATCCTGCTCGGCGCGGCCGCCGGCCCGGCCGTCCCGATCGCCCCCGCCGGCCGCGTCGTCGCGGTCGGGATCGGGGTGTTGTCGCTGGCCATGGGCGCAATGTGGCTGCGCGGCCGGTGGCCGGGCCGGGCCGGTTCGCTGGCCTTCGCCGCGGTCGAGGCCGCCCTGCTCGCGACCGCCTGCCAGCTGCCCGCCGACCACCGGCTCGGGCTGTTGTGGGCGAGTGCGTTCGGGGTGCTGTGCGGCTATCTGGTGCTGTTCCACAGCGGCCGCGCCGCGATGCTCGGGCTGGCCGTGGCGGTCGTTGCCGCCGGGTTGCCCGCCGCCCGGTTGTGGGCGGCCGGCCAACCGGCGTGGGCGCTGTGGGGGTTCGTGTTCGTCACCGCCCTCAACGCCGCGGTGTTGTCGGTGTGCCGTTTGCTGCTTCGGGTTGTCGACACCGATGTGCCCGATAGCGACCTCGAACCGCGCACCGGGCTGCTCAACCGGGACGCCTTCTACCGGGCCGCCACCACGCTGGCCGCCCGCAGCCGCGACGACGACCGGCAGCTGGTGCTGGTGCTGCTCAACATCGACAACCTGAAGTTGCTGCGCGACACCGAGGGGGCGACCGCGGCCGACCGGGCCCGGATCGCGATCGCGCGCACGCTGCGGGAGAACACCCGGCACAACGCGCTGCTGGCGCACATCGACTACGACGAGTTCGTCATCGCCGACACCTTCCCCACCACCGACTCGTTCCCGCTGGTGGAGCGGGTGCGCGGCGCGGTGGCCACCACCCCGCCACGGCTGACCGCGAGCATCGGCGTGGTGAGCACCCCGCTGGCCGCGCTGGCGTCCTGCCCGCCCGACGAGCTGCTCGACGAGCTGATCTCGGTGGCGACCACCACCATGTACGAGGCCCGCCGCGCCGGCGGCAACCAGGCGCGCTACCGCTGCTACCCCAACCCGACGACGCTGCGCGACGTGCGCAACGACGAGGGCTGAGCCGCCGCCCGGGCTACAACAGGTAGCGGTAGGCCGGCGAGCCCGGCTCGAGCTGCTCGACGTGGATGTCGGAGGCCCGCATGCGGGCGATCAGCCCGTCGTAGTCGGCGGCCGAGCCCAGCTCGATGCCGACCAGCGCCTCCCCCGTCTCGCGGTTGTTGCGCTTGACGTACTCGAACAGCGTGATGTCGTCGTTGGGGCCGAGCACCTCGTCGAGGAACCGGCGCAGCGCGCCCGGCTCCTGCGGGAAGTCGACGAGGAAGTAGTGCTTGAGGCCCTTGTGCACCAGCGACCGCTCGAGCACCTCGTTGTAGCGGGACACGTCGTTGTTGCCGCCGGAGATCAGGCACACCACCGTCGAGCCGGGTTCCAGGTCGGCCTCCAGCAGGGCGGCCACCGACAGCGCCCCGGCGGGTTCGGCGATGATGCCCTCGTTCTGGTACAGGTCCAGCATCGCGGTGCACACCGCGCCCTCGTCGACGGTGGTCATCGACACCATGTCGCCGGCGGCGGTGAGCGCGGCGAACGGCAGCTCCCCGGCCCGGGCCACCGCCGCGCCGTCGACGAACTGGTCGACGTGCTCGAGGGTGACCGGCTCGCCGGCCGCCAGCGCGGCCATCATCGAGGCCGCCCCGGCCGGCTCCACCCCGAGCACCTGGGTGTTGGCGGTGCGCTCGGCCAGGTAGGTGGTGATGCCGGCGATGCAGCCGCCGCCGCCGACCGGCACGATGACCAGATCGGGCTCGGTGTCGAGCTGTTCGACGATCTCGGCGGCGATGGTGCCCTGCCCCGCGATGGTGCGCAGGTCGTCGTAGGGCGGGACCAGGGTGGCGTGCGTGCGCTGCACGTCTTCGGCCGCGGCCGCCGCGGCCATGTCGTAGGTGCGGCCCACCGCGATCAGCTCGATGAACTCGCGCCCGTGGTAGCGGATCCGGTCGCGCTTCTGGCGCGGGGTCTTGGCCGGGATGTAGACCCGGCCGTGGATGCCCATGGTGCGGCAGGCCAGCGCGAAGCCCTGGGCGTGGTTGCCCGCCGAGGAGCAGACCACGCCGGCGGCCTTCTCCGCGTCGGTGAGCTGGCTGATCAGGTTGTAGGCACCGCGCAGCTTGTAGGAGCGCACCGCCTGCAGATCCTCGCGCTTGAGATAGACGTTGGCGCCGGTGACCTCCGACAGCCGCTCACAGTACTGCAGCGGGGTACGCGCGACGACACCCGAAATTCGCACCGCAGCCTCGTCGATATCGGCCGCGGACAGCGGCGCAGTGTATCGCGGGCTTCGGCTCAGTTCGGTGGTCACCGGTCAATGGTGCCACCATCTGCGACGATTCTGTGAATCGCGTGAGGAACCAGACAGGCCCGTCGCCCCGCGACACGCCCCGAGGCTGTCCTCATCCAAAGTTTCGGCGACCCGAAACCGAGATATCATCGGGTCATGACGAGCATGGAGCCGGTGGTGATGATCGCGGGCGTGCCGTGGCCGCGCTACAAGCTCGTCGCGCTGCTGGCCGGACTGGTCGTGTGCGGCGTGGTCGGGCTGGCGACCCTGCAGGCCGCCCCGGCGGTGCTGGCCGGGGCGACCGCCGCGACGGTGGTGTGGCTGGCCCACGGCCTGCGCCGGCCACGCCCACCTCGGCCCTGCTCGAGCGGCCGGCCGAGCCTGGCCCGGTCGGCCTGACCCGCGCTACCCCAGGCAGCCGGGGCCGAGCAGCGCCTTCAGGTCGCCCATCAACTCCAGCGACGGGTTCACCCGCAGCGACGGGTCGAGCTCCAGCGTGGTGACCCGGTCGCCGTTGATCAGCCGCAGGTGCACCTGGGCGGTGCCCGGGTGGTTGGTGAGCACCTGCTTGAGCGCGGTCACCTTGTCCAGGGTGCACTGCCGCGTCGGCAGGCTCACCGAGATCGGCTTGTTGTCACCGGCATTGGAGAAGTCCGGGACGATCAGCTCGTGGGCGATCAGTGAGATGCGGTCGTCGCGGGCGGCGACCTTGGCCTTGATCAGCACCACCGCGTCGTCGACCACCTCCGCGCCGTAGATGGAGTAGGTCTGCGGGAAGAACAGCACCTCGATGCCACCCGTCAGGTCCTCCAACTGCGCCGAGGCCCAAGGCAACCCGTTCTTGTTCACGCGACGGGTGACCGAGGCCAGGATGCCGCCGACGGTGACCTGGGCGTCGTTGGCCACCTCGCCGTCGAGGATCGCCGGGATCTGGGTGTCGACCTGGTTGGCCAGCAGGTGCGCCACCCCCTCGAGCGGGTGGCCGGAGACGTAGAGCCCCAACATCTCCCGCTCCAGGGCGAGCTTGTGCTTGTCGTCCCACTCCTCGTCGGGCACCTTGATGGAGAACACCGAGTCCATGGCCTCGCCGGCCATCCCGTCGGCGCCGCCGAACAGGTCGAACTGCCCCATCGCCTCGGCCTTCTTGGTGCCGAGCACCGACTCCACCGCGTCGCCGTGCACCAGGAACAGGCCCTTGCGCGGATGCCCGAGCGAGTCGAAGGCGCCGGCCTTGATCAGCGATTCGGTGACCTTCTTGTTGCAGGCCACGATGTCGATCTTGTTGAGGTAGTCGGAGAAGTCGGTGAACTTCCCCTTCTCCGTGCGGGTCTTGATGATCGAGTCGACGACGTTGGCGCCGACGTTGCGGATCGCGCCGAGACCGTAGCGGATGTCGTCACCGACCGAGGCGAAGTTCATCGCCGACTCGTTGACGTCCGGCGGCAGCACGGTGATGCCCAGCCGGCGGCAGTCGGCCAGGTACACCGCGGCCTTGTCCTTGTCGTCGCCGACGCTGGTGAGCAGGCCGGCCATGTACTCGGCCGGGTAGTTGGCCTTGAGGTAGGCCGTCCAGTAGGACACCAGCCCGTAGCCGGCGGCGTGCGACTTGTTGAACGCGTAGTCGGCGAACGGCAGCACGGTGTCCCAGAGCGCCTTGATGGCCTCGTCGGAGAACCCGTTGGCCTTCATGCCCTCCGAGAAGCCCTCGAACTCCTTCTCCAGGACGTCGCGCTTCTTCTTGCCCATCGCCTTGCGCAGCACGTCGGCTCGGCCGAGCGAGAAACCGGCCACCTTCTGCGCGATGCGCATGATCTGCTCTTGGTAGACGATCAGGCCGTAGGTCTCGGCGAGGATGTCGCGCAGCGGCTCCTCGAGCTCGGGGTGGATCGGCTTGATCGGCTGGCGGCCGTTCTTGCGGTCGGCGTAGTCGTTGTGGGCGTTCATGCCCATCGGGCCGGGCCGGTACAGCGCCAGCACGGCGACGATGTCGTCGAAGCAGGTGGGCTGCATGCGGCGCAGCAGGTCCCGCATCGGCCCGCCGTCGAGCTGGAACACGCCCAGCGTGTCGCCGCGGGAGAGCAGCTCGTAGGTCTTCGGGTCGTCCAGCGGCACGTTCTCCAGGTCGAGGTCGATGCCGCGGTTGGCCTTGATGTTCTCCAGGGCGTCGCCGATGATCGTCAGGTTCCGCAGGCCCAGGAAGTCCATCTTCAGCAGGCCGATGGCCTCGCACGCCGGGTAGTCCCAGCCGGTGATGACCGCGCCGTCCTGCGGGCGCTTCCACAGCGGGATCGCCTCCATCAGCGGCTCGGAGCTCATGATCACCGCGCAGGCGTGCACGCCGGCGTTGCGGACCAGGCCCTCCAGCCCGAGCGCGGTCTCGTAGATGGTGCGCACATCCGGATCGGACTCGATCAGGGTGCGGACCTCGGTGGCCTCCTTATACCGCTCGTGGTTGGGGTCCATGATCCCCGAGAGCGGAATGTCCTTGGCCATGATCGGCGGCGGCAGCGCCTTGGTGATCCGGTCGGCGATGGCGAACCCGGGCTGGCCGTAGTGCACCCGGGCGGCGTCCTTGAGCGCGGCCTTGGTCTTGATGGTGCCGAACGTGATGACCTGGGCGACCCGGTCGTGGCCCCACTTGTTGGCCGCGTAGCGCAGCATTTCGCCGCGCCGGCGGTCGTCGAAGTCGATGTCGATATCGGGCATCGACACGCGTTCCGGGTTCAGGAACCGTTCGAACAGCAGCCCGTACGGGATCGGGTCGATGTTGGTGATGCCCAGCGCGTAGGCGACCAGCGAGCCGGCCGCCGAGCCGCGGCCCGGGCCCACCCGGATGCCCACCGAGCGGGCGTAGCCGATCAGGTCGGCCACGATCAGGAAGTACGACGGGTAGCCCTTGTCGCAGATGACCTTGATCTCGTAGTCGGCGCGGTCGAGGTACTCCGGCGGCACCCCGCCCGGGAAGCGCCGCTCCAGGCCGCGCTGCACCTCGTGGCGCAGCCAGGTCTCCGGGGTGTGGCCCTCGGGCACCGGGAAGATCGGCATCCGGTCGCGCGGGGTCCACACGTCGGCGTAGGACTGCACCCGCTCGGCGATGAGCAGCGTGGCGTCGCAGGCGCCCGGCACCTCGTCGTCCCACAGCGCCCGCATCTCGGCCGGGGACTTCAGGTAGTAGCCGTCGCCGTCGAACTTGAACCGGTTCGGGTCCGACAGTGTCTTGCCGGTCTGCACGCACAGCAGCGCCTCGTGGTTGTGCGCGGCGTCCCGGGTGACGTAGTGGCAGTCGTTGGTGGCCAGCGGCGGGATGCCGAGCTTGCGGCCGATCTCCAGCAGGCCCTCGCGGACCCGGCGCTCGATGTCGAGACCGTGGTCCATCAGCTCCAGGAAGTAGTTCTCCGGCCCGAAGATGTCGCGCCACTTGGCGGCCGCCTCCAGCGCCTCCTGGAACTGGCCCAGCCGCAGCCTGGTCTGCACCTCGCCGGACGGGCAGCCGGTGGTGGCGATGATGCCCTCGGCGTGCTCGGCGATGAGCTCGGCGTCCATGCGGGCCCACTTGCCGAGCTGGCCCTCGAACGAGGCCAGCGTGGTGAGCTTGAACAGGTTGCGCAGCCCGGTGGCGTTCTCGGCCACCATCGTCATGTGGGTGTAGGAACCCGAGCCGGACACGTCGTCGGACTTCTGGCTCGGGTCGCCCCAGAACACCCGCTTGGTGTCGAACCGCGAGCCGGGTGCGATGTAGGCCTCCACGCCGATGATCGGCTTGATCCCGGCCGCGGTGGCGCTGTTGTAGAACTCGCTGGCGCCGAACATGTTTCCGTGGTCGGTCATACCGACCGCGGTCATGCCCAGCCGCTCGGCCTCGGCCAGCAGCGGCGTGATCTTCGCGGCGCCGTCGAGCATCGAGTACTCGGTGTGGTTATGCAGGTGCACGAAGGACCGCGAATCCGAACCGCTCATAGCGTTGTCAGTCTAGGGGCGGCCACCGACACCGCTCGGCGTGTCGGGTCTGCGTGTCCGGGACACCGGGCGGCCGGCGCCGGTCACATCTCGTACACGGGGATGCCGAAGGCGGGGATGATCCCGACCGGCAGCACCCCGAGCAGGATCGCACCGATCGCGAACACCTTGCGGGTGCGCGCGGTGACCGGACCGTCGATCTCCGGCTGGCGCAGCGCGTAGAGCGCGAACACCAGGCCGAGGTTGAACCCGATCGTCACCCACCAGCGGATCCAGTCCATGCCGGTCAGGAACAGCGGCACGAACATGGCCAGCCCGAGCAGCACGGCCGCCCGGTGCGGGCGCAGCGCGTCGGCGAACCGCCGCAGCGGCACCCCGGTCACGTGGGTCAGGGCCAGCATGGCGATGACGAACACCGCGATGCCGTACACCGTGGAGCCGGTGAGCGGGACGATGCCCAGGCCGAACACCTCGCGCACCGCCTGCCCGGCGTCCCAGTCCATCATCGGCAGGAACGCCACGCACGCCCAGTCGTGGTAGTCGATGTAGTGCCGGAACCCCTCCAGCAGCTGGGTGACGGTGGTCGGGAAGTTCACCGGGCCGTGCGGGATCCGCTCGCAGAACACGTCGGCCACGTCGCGCCGGCCGAACAGCGACGCCAGTGCCGCCACGAGCAGGCCGGGACCCAGCGCGGCGGCCAGGCACCAGCGGTACATGCGGGCGGTCAGCGGCACCGCCAGCACCGCCAGCGCGGCGGCCACCCCGAGCCCCACCAGCAGCGGGGTGGCCTCGTGGATCAGCGCCAGCACCGCCACCAGCACCCCGAACGCCGCGCTGGCGGCCAGCGTGGCCCGGGCGGTGGTGACCGCCATCAGGGTCACCGCGAGCACCGCCAGGGCGGCGTCGCCGATCAGGTCGGTGCGGGCCGAGAACACCGCGTAGGTGAACCCGAACGGCAGCACCGGCAGCAGCAGCGCCAGCAACATCCGCCGCTCGGAGCGGCCGGACCGCAGGATCGCCCGGGCGGTCACCGCCAGGCCGGCGGTGAACAGCAGCGTGGGCACCCAGCGCAACACGGCCAGGCCGACGAAGTAGTGCTCGTCGGGGAACAGCCCGTGGATCTCGCCGGCCAGTCCGCGCCGGATCCAGCCCAGCGAGTAGTCCACCGCGTAGTAGGAGTACCAGTAGGCGTCCGGCGCCATCGACAGCGCGATGGCCAGCACCACCGCCGCCCAGATCGCCAGCAGCGCCGCGGCCCGCTTGTAGAAGGCGCGGCCGCGGCGATCCTCCGCCGCGGCCCGGTCGACCAGGACTTCCCTCTCGGTACTCATCGCGAGGAGTATAGGGTTTACGCCGCCGTCAGGCTTCTCCGGCGCAGGGTATCGGCCAGTAGCACCGCCAGGGCCAGCCACACCAGGGCGAACCCGATCCAGCGGCCCACCGGCATCGGCTCGTGGTCGACCAGGACGCCCCAGGCCATCTGCAGCGCCGGGTTCAGGTAGAACAGCAGCCCCAGCGTCACCAGCGACAGCCGCTGCGCCGCGGCGGCGAACAGCAGCAGCGGCGTGGCGGTGACCACCCCGGCGAGCAGCATCAGCGCGGTGTGTCCGGCACCCACGTGCGGGAACTGCGCCTGCCCGGTCAGCTGCAGCACCGCCAGGTAGGCCACCGCGGGCGGCAGCACCAGCAGCGTCTCCACCGCCACGCTGACCCGTGGGTCGGCGTCGACGACCTTCTTGATCAGCCCGTACACGCCGAAGGTGACCGCCAGCACCACCGCGATCCAGGGCGGCTCCCCCACCTCGACGGTCAGCACCGCCACCGCGACGACCGCGACGGCCAGCGCGACCCCCTGCCAGCGGTTCACCCGCTCCCGCAGCACCAGCACCCCGAGCGCCACGCTGACCAGCGGGTTGATGAAGTAGCCGAGCGCGGAGTCCACCACGTGGCCGTGGGTGACCGCGTAGATGAAGGTCCCCCAGTTCGCCGCGATCAGCGCCGAGGCCGCCGTCAGCAGCAGCCAGGTGCGCCCGGACAGCCGGCGCAGGTCGCCGAGCCGGTGCGCGACGGCGAGCACGCCGAGCAGGAACACCGCGCTCCACAGGATGCGGTGCGACAGGATCTCCAGCGGTCCGGCCGGTTCCAGCAGCTGGAAGTAGCCGGGACACACCCCCCACCACAGATAGGCGACGACCCCGTAGAGCAGCCCCCTGCCGCGGGCGGTCACAGTTCCTGACGCCGCAGGATCTCGAGCGCGTTGCGCAGGTCGTCGGGGTACTCGCTGGTGATCTCCATGCGGCGGCCGTCGGCGGGGTGGGCGAAGCCCAGCGACATGGCGTGCAGCCACTGCCGCTGCAGTCCGAGCCGCTTGGCCAGCGTCGGGTCGGCCCCGTAGGTCAGGTCCCCGCAGCACGGGTGGTGCAGCGCCGAGAAGTGCACCCGGATCTGGTGGGTGCGCCCGGTCTCGAGCTGGATGTCGAGCAGGCTGGCCGCCTGGAACGCCTCCAGCGTGTCGTAGTGGGTGACGCTGTGCCGGCCGTTCTCGGTGACCGCGAACTTCCAGGCGTGGCCGCGGTGCCGGCCGATCGGGGCCTCGATGGTGCCGCTGAGCGGGTCGGGGTGGCCCTGCACCAGCGCGTGGTAGCGCTTGTCGACGGTGCGCTGCTTGAACGCCTTCTTCAGCGAGGTGTAGGCCCGCTCGCTGAGCGCAACCACCATCACCCCCGAGGTGCCGACGTCCAGCCGGTGCACGATGCCCTGCCGCTCCGGCGCCCCGGAGGTGCTGATCTGGAAGCCGGCCGCGGCCAGCCCGCCGAGCACCGTCGGCCCGTCCCAGCCGACGGTGGCGTGCGCGGCCACCCCCGGCGGCTTGTCCACCGCGACGATGTCGGCGTCGGCGTAGAGGATCTTCATCCCCTCGATCTCGATCGGCCGGTTCTCCGGCGGCCGGGCCGGTTCGGGCAGGTCGACGTCGAGCCAGGCACCGGCGACCAGCCGGTCGGACTTGCCCACCGGCACGCCGTCGAGCCGGACGTCACCCTCCTCGGCCATCGCCGCCACCGCGGTGCGCGACAGCCCCAGCAGCCGGGACAGCCCGGCGTCGACCCGCATCCCCGCCAGTCCCTCCGGGACCGGCAGCGACCGTGTCGCCACTACTCGGCGTCGGCCGGTCGTCGGCCGACGGGGTCGGTTGTGCTCCCTGTGTCGGGCACCCGTTCCGGTTGCACGCCCGGGTTCACCTCGTTGTCCTTCGCCTCCTCGGTCACCTCGGCCGGCTCCGTCCCCGTCCCGGCCGGCTTGCGCCGCCCGATGGTGTCGTAGTCGAAGCCGAGCAGTGACAACACCACCAACAGGATCGCACCGCCGACCACCGCCGGGTCGGCGACGTTGAACACCGGCCACCAGCCGATGGACAGGAAGTCCACCACGTGGCCGCGCAGCGGTCCGGGCGACCGGAAGAACCGGTCCACCAGGTTGCCGGTCGCCCCGCCCAGAATCATGCCCAGCCCGATCGCCCACCACGGCGACACCAGGCGCCGGCCCATCCAGACGATGCCGAGCACGACCGCGGTGGCCACCAGGGTCAGCACCCAGGTGTAGCCGGTGGCCATCGAGAAGGCCGCGCCGGAGTTGCGCACCAGCGTCCAGGTGACGGTGTCGCCGATGATCGGCACCGGCTGGCCGGGGGTGAGGAACTTGACCGCGAGCACCTTGGTGATGATGTCGAGGGCCAGCACCACCCCGGCCACCGTCAGCAGCAGCCGCAGCCGGCGCCGGGGCTGTGGGCCGGCGTCGCCGGCGGCGGACGCCGCGTCGGCAAATTCCCTCGAGTCGTCAGTCACGCCTCCATCATTCCAAAGCGACGATCGGGAACAATTTCCGCACATGGCCCTCGTCCTGATCGGCACCGGCGGAACCATCGCCACCAGCACCGACGCGGCCGGGGTGCGCCGGCCCACCCGCACCGGCGCCGAGCTGGCCGCCGCGCTCGGCGCCGCGACGGACCTGCGGGTCGTCGACCTGCTGGCGGCCGACAGCTCGGAGTTGACCCCCGCCGACTGGGACCGGATCGCCGCCGCGGTGCGCGACGCGGTGGCCGCCGGCGCCGACGGCGTGGTGATCAGCCACGGCACCGACACCATGGAGGAGACGGCACTGTGGCTGGAGCTGACCTACGACGGGCCGGTGCCGGTGGTGCTGACCGGGGCGCAGCGCAGCGCCGACGACCCGGACGCCGACGGGCCGGCCAACCTGCGCGACGCGCTGGCGGTGGCCGCCGACCCGGCCGCCCGCGGCCTCGGGGTGCTGGTGAGCTTCGCCGGCACGGTGTTCGCGCCGCTCGGGCTGGCCAAGACCGCCACCACCGATCTGCAGGGCTTCACCGGCACCCCGGTGGGCACCGTCCGCGCCGGCGCGGTGCGGTTCACCGCCGGCAAGCCGCGCCCGCAGCTCGGCACGCTCAGCGCCGCCACCGCCCCGCGGGTCGACATCGTCGCCGCCTACCCGGGTGCGGACGGGGTGGCACTGGACGCCTGCGTGGCCGCCGGGGCGCGCGGGCTGGTGCTGGAGGCGATGGGCGCCGGCAACGCCGGAGCGGCGGTGGTGGACGCGGTGCGCCGGCACTGCGCGGCCGGGGTGGCGGTGGCGGTCTCCACCCGGGTGCCGGGCGGCCGGGTCGCCCCGGGTTACGGGCCGGGCCGGGCGCTGGCCGACGCCGGCGCGGTGCCGGTGCCGCGGCTGCGCCCGCCGCAGGCCCGGGTGCTGCTGCTGGCCGCGCTGGCCGCCGGCTCACCCGTCGCCGAGGTCGTCGCCCGCTGGGGATGACGACGGGTCGTCGTCGAGGTCGTCGAGGGTGCGCAGGTAGTCCGGCCAGTCCAGGGAGTCCAGCGGGTCGGCGCCGGTGACCGCGGGGTCGTCCACGGCGAAGTTGCGGGCCGGGCCGGGGCCGCTGGCGCGGGTCTCGAACCGCACCGTCATCACGCCGTGGCCCGCGCCCTGCACCCAGCCGTGGCCGAACTCGCGGTGCCGCACGTCGTCGCCGATGCGCCAGCCCGGCCCGGCGCCGGCCCCCACCGGCCGCCGGCCGGCCGCCCCGGTGGCGGTGTCGGCCCCCGTCGTGCGGTCGGGGTCGAGGGCGTCGAGTTCCGGGAACAACGGCTCCTGGTGCACCTCGGTCAACCCGGAGAACCCCACCCCGACCAGCCGGATCGGGCCGATCTCGGCCGGGTCGAGCAGCAGCCGCCGCGCGGTGCCGATCAGGGTGGGCGCGTCGGTGGTGGCGTGCGGCAGGGTGGCCGAGCGGGTCAGCGTGCTCATGTCGGAGCGCTTGAGCTTCACGGTCACGGTGCGGGCGCCGCGGCCGTCCCGGGTCAGCCGCCGGTGGGCGTGCTCGCCGATCGGCCCGACCGCCTCGCGTACCTGCTCAAGGGTGGTGAGGTCCTCGGGGAAGGTGGACTCGGCGCTGATCTGTTTGGCCTCGGCCCGTTCGGTCACCGGCCGGTCGTCGATGCCGCGGGCCAGCCGGTGCAGCGCGGTGCCGACGGCCGCGCCGAGCACGTCGGCCGCCTCCTGCTCGGTGAGCGCGGCGAACGCCCCGATGGTCTCGATGCCCAGCCGGTGCAGCCGTTCCTCGGCGACCGGCCCGATCCCCCACAGCCGGCGCACCGGTAGCGCGTGCAGCAGCGGCAGCTCCTCCTCGCGGCGCACCACCCGCACCCCGTCGGGTTTGGCCAGCCCGGAGGCGATCTTGGCGATCTGCTTGCCCGAGCCCGCCCCCACCGAGGCGACCAGCCCGGTCTCGGCGCGGATCGCCGCCCGCAGCTCCTCGCAGAACCGCTCCACGTCCTCCGGTGCCGCACCGGCGAGCTCGGCCGGCTCGCCGAACGCCTCGTCGAGGGAGAGTTGTTCGATCACCGGCACCCGCCGCCGCACGGTGTCGAGCACCCGGCGGCTGGCCACGCCGTAGACCCGCCCGCGCGGCGGCAGCACCACCGCGGTCACCCCGACCAGCCGGCGCGCCTGATGCATCGGCATCGCCGAGCGGGCCCCGTACACCCGGGCCTCGTAGCTGGCGCCGGCCACCACCCCACGGTTGCCGATGCCGCCGACCAGCACCGGACGGCCGCGCAGCGTGGGCCGGGTCAGCTGCTCGACGGATGCGAAGAACGCATCCATGTCGAAGTGCAGCACCCAGCGCGACATCACCGCGAATGGTAGCCAGCTAGCCTGACAGCCATGTCCGCGCACAGCGTGCCGATCAGCGACGAGTCCATCCGGCTGGGCCAGTTCCTCAAGCTGGCCGCCCTCACCGACACCGGCGCCGACGCCAAGGCGGTCGTCGCCGCCGGGCTGGTGCGGGTCAACGGCGAGGTGGAGCTGCGCCGCGGCCGCCGGTTGCACCCCGGGGACACGGTGGAGTTCGACGGCCGCAGTGCGACGGTGGCCGGCCCGGCCTAACCCTCCGCTTTGGCGATCGACACGCGCACCCCGTCGCCGATCTCCACGCCGTCCTGCGGCTCGCCGAATTCGAAGTCCACGGCCAGGATCTCGCCGGCGATCAGGTCGCGGTGGGTGCGTGCCCACTCGGCCCGCGCCTCGGGCACCGCCATCACCACCCGGATCCGGTCGCTGACCTCCAGGCCGGTGTTCTTGCGCAGCTCCTGCAGCTCGCGGATGCGGTCCTTGGCCCAGCCCTCGGCCTCCAGCTCCGGGGTCACGGTGGTGTCCAGCACCACCAGCCCGGCGCCGTCGGGCAGCGCGGCGGTGTGGTCCGGGTCGGCGGCGACCAGCCGCGAGGTGTACTCCTCGGGCAGCAGCACGGCCGGGCCGGCCGTCAGGGTGCCGTCCGGATTCACCACGCCCGCACCGGCTTTCACGGCCTTGATGGCGGCCTGCACATCCTTGCCCAGCCGCGGCCCGGCGACCCGCGCGTTGACGCTGAGCTCGAACCGGCCGTAGGTCGCGATGTCGTCGGTGAGTTCGACGGCCTTGACGTTGAGCTCGTCGGCGATCAGGTCGACGAACGGCGCCAGCTGCGCCGGATTCTCCACGGCCACGGTGAGTTTCGGCAGCGGCAGGCGCACCCGCAGCTTCTTGGCCTTGCGCAGCGAGGAGCCCGCCGAGCACACCTCGCGGACCTGGTCCATCGCCGCGACCAGTGCCGGGTCCTGCGGCGCCACGTCGGCCTGCGGCCAGTCGGTCAGGTGCACCGAGCGCTCGCCGGTCAGCCCGCGCCAGATCACCTCGGTGGTCATCGGCAGCAGCGGGGCGGCCAGCCGGCAGGTCACCTCCAGCACGGTGTGCAGGGTGTCGATGGCGTCACGGTCCTCGTCCCAGAACCGCTGCCGGCTGCGGCGCACGTACCAGTTGGTGAGCACCTCGAGGAACTGGCGCAGCTGCTCGCAGGCCCCGGAGATGTCGCAGTCGTCCAGGGCGGTGGTCAGCCCGGCGCGCAGGTCGGCGAGCTTGGCCAGGATGTAGCGGTCCAGCACGTGGGTGCTGTCGGTGCGCCAGGTGCCCTGCTGCGGCGCGTAGAGGGCCAGGAAGGTGTAGGCGTTCCACAGCGGCAGCTGGGCCTGGCGCACCCCGTCGCGGATGCCCTGCTCGGTGACGATGAGGTTGCCGCCGCGCAGGATCGGCGAGGACATCAGGAACCACCGCATGGCGTCGGAGCCGTCGCGGTCGAACACCTCGTTGACGTCCGGGTAGTTGCGCAGCGACTTGCTCATCTTCTGGCCGTCGTTGCCCAGCACGATGCCGTGCGACACGCAGGTCTTGAACGCCGGCCGGTCGAACAGCGCGGTGGCCAGGATGTGCAGCGTGTAGAACCAGCCGCGGGTCTGGCCGATGTACTCGACGATGAAATCGCCTGGGAAGTGCGCGGGTTCGTCGGCGGTGCCGTCGAACCAGTCGGCGTTCTCGAACGGGTAGTGCACCTGCGCGAACGGCATCGACCCGGAGTCGAACCACACGTCGAGCACGTCGGGGATGCGCCGCATCGTCGACCTGCCGGTCGGGTCGTCGGGATTGGGCCGGGTCAGCTCGTCGATGTAGGGCCGGTGCAGGTTGGTCGGCCGCACCCCGAAGTCGCGCTCGAGCTCGTCGAGGCTGCCGTAGACGTCGATGCGCGGGTACTCCGGATTGTCCGACACCCAGACCGGAATCGGGGTGCCCCAGTAGCGGTTCCGCGAGATCGACCAGTCCCGGGCGTTGGCCAGCCACTTGCCGAACTGGCCGTCCTTGACGTGCTCGGGGTACCAGGTGATCTGCTGGTTGAGCTCGAGCATCCGGTCCCGGAACGCGGTGACCTTGATGAACCACGACGACACCGCGCGGTAGATCAGCGGATTGCGGCAGCGCCAGCAGTGCGGGTAGGAGTGCTCGTAGGTGTCGTGGCGCAACAGCACCGCGCCGTTGGCCGCGGCCGGGCCGCTGCCCTGCTTGAGGTCGCGGATGATGTTCGGGTTGGCCTCGAACACGTGCTGGCCCTGGTAGTCCGGCACCGACGCGTCGAAGCGGCCCTTGGCGTCGACCGGGGTGACCGCCTCGATGCCGTTGGCCTGGGCGGTGAGCATGTCGTCCTCGCCGTAGGCCGGGGCCATGTGCACCAGCCCGGTGCCGTCCTCGGTGCTGACGAACTCCCCGGCCAGCACCCGGAACGAGTTCGGCGCGTCGGCGAAGTACGGGAACGGCGGCAGGTAGCGGGTGCCCACCAGCTCGCTGCCCGTCAGGCGGCCCAGCACCTCGGGCTCCTCCCCCAGTTCGCGGGCGTAGGCGCCCAGCCGGGCCTCGGCCAGCACGTAGCGGCGCCCGTCCGGGCCGGCGACGTGCACGTAGGTGATGTCCGGGCCGGCCGCGACGGCCTGGTTGCTCGGCAGCGTCCACGGCGTGGTGGTCCAGATCAGCAGGTAGGAGTCGGTCAGCGGGCCCTCGGTGATGCGGAAGCCCACGGTCAGCGCCGGGTCCTGGCGGCTCTGGTAGACGTCGTCGTCCATCCGCAACTCGTGGCTGGACAACGGGGTCTCGTCGTTCCAGCAGTACGGCAGCACCCGGATGCCCTCGTAGGCCAGGCCCTTGTCGTAGAGCTGCTTGAACGCCCAGATCACCGACTCCATGTAGCCGAGATCCAGCGTCTTGTAGTCGTTGTCGAAGTCCACCCAGCGGGCTTGGCGGGTGACGTACTCACGCCACTCGTTGGTGTACTTGAGCACCGAGGCGCGGCAGGCGTCGTTGAACTTCTCGATGCCCATCTGCTCGATCTGCGCCTTGTCGGTGATGCCGAGCTGGCGCTGCACCTCGAGTTCGGCGGGCAGGCCGTGGGTGTCCCAGCCGAACCGGCGCTCCACCTTGTAGCCGCGCATGGTCCGGTAGCGCGGCACGATGTCCTTGACGTAGCCGGTCAGCAGATGCCCGTAGTGCGGCAGGCCGTTGGCGAACGGCGGCCCGTCGTAGAAGACGTACTCCGGTGCGCCCGCACGGCGGTCGATGCTGGCGCGGAAGGTGCCGTCGGACTCCCAGTACTTGAGCACCTCGGCCTCGAGTTCGGGGAAGTTCGGTGCGCCGGAAGCCGGTTTCGGATAGGCCGTCACTACTCGATGTCTCCTGTGCCCATGTCGAGGCCCACACGAGGCCGACCGTGCTGGCACGGGGACGAACGTCGCGCCGGTTGCGCGGACGCCGCGGTACCACCCCGCTTGCGCACGCGGCCGGCGGACCGGACCGGCGTACGCCACTCATTGCCGGGCTGTGACGGGCCCACCCGTTCGGTTCTACTGGGCCGGGCCCGCTGCCCGGCCGTTCTTCCGAAGGCTCCCCGGTGATGGCCGGATCGACGCCGTTGGGCCGATTCTACTGAAGGGGTGCAAATCGCCCGCCGCCGCGGGCTCGGCCCGCGCTGTTCGATCCGCGGGCTCGGCCCGCGCTGTTCGATCCGCGGGCTCGGCCTGCGCTTAACCCGCGACCGGATGCAGCACCCGGTAGCGCGCCCCCAACTCGGGCACCGCGGTGTAACCACGCCGTTCGGCGCGGGCGGCGTCGCGCCGCACCAGGGTGTTGAGCCCGACGAAGGTGGCCTGGTCGAACACCATCGGGGTGACCAGCCGGTTGTGCACGAACCCGATCGCCAGCCCGCGGTCCGGTTCGGCCCAGCCGTAGCAGCCGCCCAGCCCGACGTGCCCGAAGCCGGGCACCACCCCGAACGGCACCCCGTGGTAGCCGAGGTGGAAGCTCAACGGCACCAACACATTCCGGTCCGGTGTCAGATCGGTCTGGCCGGTCAGCGCGGCGACGGTGTGCGCCGACAGGAACTGGGTGTCGCCGATCCGCCCGCCGTTGGCGATCGCGCCGTACATG
The DNA here is from genome assembly GCF_937941905.1 of uncultured Mycolicibacterium sp. Lineage (GTDB taxonomy): Bacteria > Actinomycetota > Actinomycetes > Mycobacteriales > Mycobacteriaceae > Mycobacterium. The sequence goes on from NZ_CALDGS010000116.1 coordinate 75,586, forward strand.
CGGGCCAGGCCGCGCGCGGTGGCCACCGCGTTGGCCGACGGGATCTCGGAGTCCAGGAACGGCATCTCGCCCTGCATGGCGCCCACCATGCCCGGGAAGTAGATCGAACCGAGGAAGCCGGCGAACGGCAGCCCGGCCAGCCGCGGCGCGACCAGGTCGGCCCCCGGCAGCGGGGGCAGCCGCTGCGGCAGCAGGGTCTGCGCGGCCTCGGTGGGCGCGCCGGCCGGCGGGCGGCCCAGGTGCAGCCCGTCCACACCCAGCGGGGCGGCCAGCTCGGTGCGGATCAGCTCGCGCATGCCCCGCCCGGTGACCGCCCGGGCCAGGCCGGACAGCAGCCAGCCGTAGGTCAGCGCGTGGTAGGCGGGCTTGCCGTACTGCAACCGGTTGACCGGCGCGGCGGCCAGCCGCTCCTCCATCCGGCGGTGGTCGAGCAGGTCGGCCTTGGTGACCCCGCCGAGCTGCGACAGCCCGGCCCGGTGCCGCATCACGTCGCGCACGGTGATGTTGGACTTGCCGTTGGCGCCGAACTCCGGCCAGTACGACGCCACCGGGGCGTCGTAGTCGATCAGGCCGCGGTCGGCGAGCCGGTGGATCACCGTCGAGGCCATGCCCTTGGTCGCCGAGAACACCATCGCGCCGGTGTCGGCGGTCCAGTACCGGGTACCGGCGCGGTCGGACCAGCCGGTCCAGACGTCCACCACCGGTTCGCCGTGCAGGTACACGCAAAGCGCCCCGCCACCGAACCGCCGGCCCGGGAACAGCCGCGCGAAGGCGTTCAGCGTGCAGGCGAAGGCCGGATCCGCGGCCCCCTGTACCCCGTGCGGGAGCCCGTTGCCGCTACCCCGGAACGGGAGCCGGAATGTTAGCTCGGTCACAGTCTCAGAATGTACCGAACGCCGGAGCAAATGAACGGCCCGTTACCGAAGCGTTAAGCCACCGGGTTACCGTCAGCCGAGCTCGGCGGCCGCCAGCAGCTCCTGGGCGGCCAGCGTCGGGGTGGTCGTGCCCTCGCGCACCCGCCGTTCCACGTCGGCGCGGATGGCCACCACCCCCGGGTGGTTGAGCACCCGGTCCAGCACCGCGTCACGCACCATCGACCAGGTCCAGTCCACCTGCTGCTGGCGGCGGCGCTCCTCGAACCGGCCCGCCTCGGTGAGCACCTGCCGGTGCCGCAGCACGGTCTCCCACAGCTCCGCCAGCCCGCTGCCCTCCAGCGCACTCATGGTGAGCACCGGTGGGCGCCAAAGGGTTTCGTTGGGATAGATGAGCCGGATGGCACCGGTGAGCTCGCGGGCGGCCTTGCGCGCCTCGACGGCGTGCTCGCCGTCGGCCTTGTTCACCACGATGATGTCGGCCAGCTCGAGCACGCCCTTCTTGATGCCCTGCAGCTGGTCGCCGGTGCGGGCCAGGGTGAGGAACACGAAGGTGTCCACCATCTCGGCGACGGTGACCTCGGACTGCCCCACCCCGACGGTCTCCACCAGCACCACGTCGTAGCCGGCGGCCTCGACGAGCACGATGGTCTCCCGGGTGGCCTTGGCCACCCCGCCCAGCGTGCCGGCCGACGGCGACGGCCGGATGTAGGCGTCCGGGTGCACCGCCAGCCGGGCCATCCGGGTCTTGTCGCCCAGGATGGAGCCGCCGGTGCGCTTCGAGGACGGGTCGACCGCCAGCACCGCCACCCGGTGGCCCTGCTCGATCAGGTACATGCCGAGCGCCTCGATGGTGGTGGACTTGCCCACCCCGGGCACCCCGGTGATCCCGACGTGCATGGCCCGCCCGGCCTCCGGCATGAGCTCCAGCAGCAGCTGCTGGGCCCGCTCCCGGTGGTCGGGCCGGGTGGACTCGACCAGCGTGATGGCGCGCGCCAGGGCCGCGCGGTCACCGCCGCGGATCGCGGCGGCGAGTTCTGGCACCGGTTGCGTCATCTAGCCGAGGTCGTACCCCAGCCGTTCGGCCAGCTTGTGCAGCAGGCCGACCGCGGCGTCGGCGATGACCGTGCCCGGCGGGTAGATGGCCGTGGCGCCGGCGGCGTACAGCTCGTCGAAGTCGCCGGGCGGGATGACGCCGCCGACCACGATCATGATGTCCGGCCGGCCGACCTCCTCCAGCGCCTTGCGCAGCGCCGGCACCAGGGTGAGGTGCCCGGCGGCCAGCGACGACACGCCGACGATGTGCACGTCGTTGTCGGCGGCCTGGCGGGCCACCTCCTCCGGCGTGGCGAACAGCGGGCCGACGTCGACGTCGAAGCCGATGTCGGCGAACGCGGTCGCGATGACCTTCTGCCCGCGGTCGTGGCCGTCCTGGCCGATCTTGGCGACCAGGATGCGCGGCCGCCGGCCGTCGGCCGCGGCGAACTTCTCTACAAGCTCGGACGCTTCGGCGATGTTGCTGGCCTTTCCGACTTCGTGACGGTAGACGCCGGAGATGGTACGGATCTCGGCCTGGTGGCGGCCCCACACCTTCTCCAGTGCCTCGGAGATCTCCCCGACGGTGGCCTTGGCCCGGGCGGCGTTGATCGACAGCGCCAGCAGGTTGTTGTCCAGGTTGTCCGCCCCGCCGCCGGAACGCGCGGCCTCGGCCGCGCGGGTGAGCGCGGCCAGGGCGGCGTCGACGGCCTCCTGGTCCCGATCGGCGCGCAGCTGCTGCAGCTTGGCCAGCTGCTCGGCGCGCACCTTGGAGTTGTCGACCTTGAGCACCTCGATCTCGGCGTCCTCGTCGATCTGGTACTTGTTGACGCCGATCACCGGCTGCTGGCCGGAGTCGATGCGGGCCTGGGTGCGGGCGGCCGCCTCCTCGATGCGCATCTTCGGGATGCCGTCGCTGATGGCCTGCGCCATGCCGCCGTGCTCCTCGACCTCGCGCAGGTGCGCGCGGGCCCGCTCGGCGAGCTGGTGAGTGAGCCACTCCACGTAGTACGAGCCGCCCCACGGGTCGATCGGCCGGGTGGTGCCGGATTCCTGCTGCAGCAGCAGCTGGGTGTTGCGGGCGATGCGGGCCGAGAAGTCGGTGGGCAGCGCCAGCGCCTCGTCGAGGGCGTTGGTGTGCAGCGACTGGGTGTGGCCCTGGGTGGCTGCCATCGCCTCGATGCAGGTGCGGGCGACGTTGTTGAACACGTCCTGGGCGGTCAGCGACCAGCCGGAGGTCTGCGAATGGGTGCGCAGCGACAGCGACTTGGGATCCTTGGCGCCGAACCCGGCGACCAGCTCGCTCCACAGCAGCCGCGCGGCCCGCAGCTTGGCGACCTCCATGAAGAAGTTCATCCCGATGCCCCAGAAGAAGGACAGCCGGGGCGCGAACTTGTCGATGTCCAGGCCCGCGTCCAGCCCCGCCCGGATGTACTCCACGCCGTCGGCCAGCGTGTAGGCCAGCTCCAGGTCGGCCGTGGCACCGGCCTCCTGGATGTGGTAGCCGGAGATCGAGATCGAGTTGAACTTCGGCATCTTCGCGCTGGTGTAGGCGAAGATGTCGGAGATGATCCGCATCGACGGCTTGGGCGGGTAGATGTAGGTGTTGCGGACCATGAACTCCTTGAGGATGTCGTTCTGGATGGTCCCCGCCAGCTTCTCCGGCGGCACCCCCTGCTCCTCGGCCGCGACCACGTAGAGCGCCAGGATCGGCAGCACCGCGCCGTTCATCGTCATCGAGACGCTGACGCTGCCCAGGTCGATGCCGTCGAACAGCTGGCGCATGTCCAGGATCGAGTCGATCGCCACCCCGGCCATGCCGACGTCCCCGGCCACCCGCGGGTGGTCGGAGTCGTAGCCGCGGTGGGTGGCCAGGTCGAAGGCCACCGACAGGCCCTTCTGGCCGGCGGCCAGGTTGCGCCGGTAGAACGCGTTGGACTCCGCGGCGGTGGAGAACCCGGCGTACTGCCGGATGGTCCACGGCTGGTTGACGTACATCGTCGGGTACGGCCCGCGGATGTAGGGGGCCGCGCCCGGGAAGCTGTCCAGCGGGTAGCCGGCGGCGACGGCGGCAGCGCGGTCGGCGGCGGTGTAGACCGGCTTGACCGCGATGCCCTCCGGCGTCTCCCAGGTCAGCTGGTCCGGGCTGTAGCCGTGCGCGGCCGCGGCGGCCTCGACGAGCCGCTCGACCGCCTCGGCGGTGGCCGGTTCGGCACGCCGGTCGCCGTGCAGCGGCACGTCGGCGAAACTGCCGATCACGTCGTGGACCGTCATGTGTCAGGCCCCCAATCGGGTGAGCAGGGTCGACAGCGCGTCGACCGCGTCGATCTTGGCGGTCAGGAACTCGTCGGGCCGGTGCTCGGCGTCGGCGACGGCCTTCTCCGGGCCGGCGAGGTAGACCCGCTGCACGCCGGCCGCGCGGGCGGCCGCGACGACGGCCGAGGCCTCGGCGCCGTAGCGGGCGTCGGTGCCGCACACCACCGCGACGGCGGGGTTGCCGTGGTCGGCGACCGCGGCGGCCACCGTGCCGGCCTCGACGGTGCCGGGGTTGATCGCCTCGATGCCCCCGGCGGCCAGCAGGTTGGTGGCGAAGGTGGTGCGCACGTTGTGCTCGGCGAGCGGGCCGAGCGGCAGCAGCAGCACCCGCGGCCGGGCGCCGTGCGCGGCCAGGTAGGCGTCGCTGCGGTCGCGCAGCGCCTCGAACTGCGCGGCGTAGCGGCGCACCCCGGCCACCGCCTCGCCGACCGGCAGCGCCGGCTCGCCGAGGTTCGGGAACTCGTTGACGCCGGTGACCGCCCGCCGGCGGTGGGCGATGTCGTCGGCGCGCCGGCCGGCGACGTCCTCGATCCGGTCGAGCAGCTGCTGCCCGGCGGCGGGCAGGCCGCCGGCGCGCTCGAGGTCGGTGAACAGCGCCCAGGCCTGCTCGGCCAGCTGCGCGGTGAGGTCCTCGACGAACCAGGAGCCGCCGGCCGGGTCGAGCACCCGGCCGAGGTTGGACTCCTCGAGCAGCAGCAGCTGGGTGTTGCGGGCGATGCGGCGCGCGAAACCCGGCTTGGTGCCGGGCATTCCGCCCGGGATGGCGACGTCGAAGGGGTGCACGAGCACGGTGTCGGCACCGCCGACGCCGGCCGAGAAGGCCGCGACGGTGGTGCGCAGCATGTTCACCCACGGGTCGCGCTGGGTCATCATCGGCAGCGAGGTGACCACGTGCAGGGTGGCCGCCCCGGCCTCGGGCGCGCCGACCACCTCGGCGACCCGGGCCCACAGCTGCCGGGCCGCACGCAGCTTGGCGATGGTGAGGAACTGGTCGTCGTCGGCGGCGAACCGGAAGCTGATCTGGCGCACCGCGTCGGCCACCGGCAGCCCGCCCTCGACGAGCAGCCGCAGTGCGGCCACCGCCGCGGCGATCGCGCCGCCGAGCTCCTGGGCCGCGCTCGCCCCCCGGTCGTGCAGGGCGGCGCCGTCGACGGTCACCGCGCGGACCCGCCCGCCGTGGCCGGCGGCGTCCCTGGCAGCGGCGACGACCGCCTCGGGCGCCGGGGCGGCGCGGCCGGTCAGCGGCGCGAGGAAGGGATCCGCACCCAGGTCGACGGCCAGCCGGCCGCGCTGCTCGTCGTCGAGCCCGGCCAGCAGCGGCAGCAGCGCCGCGACGGCGGCGGCGTAGTCGGCGCCGGCGTCCACGATGAGCGGCACCAGGTCGATGAACACCCCGTCGAGCACGCGCGGCAGGTCGGCCGGGGCGATGCCGTCGGCACCGAGCCGCAGCTGCAGCGCGCCGACCCCCTCGGTCAGCGCGACCAGCACCGCGCCGTTGACGGCGGCCGCACCGGATCCGTTGCCGCCGAACGCCTCCACGACTTTCCAGCCGGCCTTGACGTCGCGCAGGGCGTCACCGCCCCGGACGTAGGGCCACTGGCCGGGCAGCGGCGGCTCGTCCCGCTCGTCGAGGCGGGTGTAGAGCGGACGGATCGCGAAGCCTTCATAGGTGGGGGAATCGAGCAGCCGCTCGGGTTCCTCGGGCAGCTCGGCGGGATCGCGGCGCAGGCTCTTGGCCAGCACACCGGCGACCGCGGACCGCCACCGTTGGCGATCGGCCTCGATGACGCTGGCGGCGGTACTGGACCCCTGTTCGGACACCGGCATCTCCTGTTGTCGCGTTGTCGCAGCATGTGACGGACGCACCCGCCCCACAGGCTAAATGATCGCCGTCACCGCCCCGCACCCGGTCCGGGGCGGCCGCTCCGCGCGGCGGACCGGCCGGGCCCGCGGGTGCCCGTACGCTGGTATCCGTGCAACCCGTCGTCAGAACCATTCGCGCGGTTCAGGCCGCGGTGCTGGCGACGCCGGCGCAGATCTCGCCCCGCCGGCTGATCGTGACCGCCGCGGCGATTGTGACCCTCGTCGCAGTGGTGGCGGTGGTGCCGCTGCCCACCGCGGTGCAGCTGCGCGACTGGGCGACCTCGCTGGGTTCGTGGTTCCCGGTGGCGTTTCTGGCCGCCCACATCGTGGTGACGGTCTTCCCGTTCCCGCGCACCGCGTTCACGCTCGCTGCCGGACTGCTCTTCGGCCCGGCGCTGGGGGTGTCGATCGCGGTGGCGGCCAGCACCGTCAGCGCGGTGATCGCGCTGCTGCTGGTGCGCGCGCTGGGGCTGCAGCTGCGCCGGCTCGAGCACCACCCGGGGGTGGCCGCGGTGAACACGCACCTGCGCCGGCGCGGCTGGGCGGCGATCCTGTCGATGCGGCTGATCCCGGCGGTGCCGTTCTCGGTGCTCAACTACGCCGCCGGGGTGTCGGCGGTGCGGACGCTGCCCTACACCGTGGCCACGCTGGCCGGGCTGCTGCCGGGCACGGCGGCGGTGGTGGTGCTCGGCGACGCGCTCACCGGCGAGGTGAGCCCGCTGCTGCTGGCGGTGTCGGCGGGCACCGCGGTGGTCGGGATCGCCGGCCTGGTGCACGAGGTGCGCCGGCACCGGCGGGCGGTGGGCGCGCGGGCCGAGGCCGCCGAGCCGGTCGCGGTGCGCTGACCGCTCAGCCGGTTTCCCGGCCGCCGGGAACGAGCCCGGAGGCGTAGCTCTCCTTGACCACCTCGAGGTGGACCCAGCTCTCCACCGCGCCGACCCCGGGCAGTGCCCGGACGGTCTCCAGGGTCTCCAGCAGCTGCGCGGCGGAGAAGGCCCGCACGGTGGCCAGCACGTCGAACCGGCCCAGGGTGCGGGCGACGAAGATGACCGCGCGCATCCCGCTCAGCGCGTCGAGCACCCCGGCGGCGTCGCCGCGCAACCGGATGCCCAGCCCCATCGCGCGCTGCCGGTCCCGGCCGGAGTGGCGCACCACCGCGCCGATCCGCACCACCTGGCCGTCGATCAGCCGCACCACCCGCCGGCGCGCCGCGGCCGGCGAGAGTCCCACCGCCGCCGCGAGATCCACGTAGGAGGCGCGGCCGTCGCGCTGCAGTTCGCGCAGCAGCGCCCGGTCGGTGTCGTCGATGTCGACGCGGACCCGCCCGACCGGGCCGACCACGTCGCGCACCACCTCGATGTAGCTCAGCGTGTCCACGCCGGTGACCCCGGGCAGTGCCCGCAGCGTGGCCAGCACCCCGTCGAGGTGGCGCACCGAGCCGACCCGGGCCTCGACGACCAGCGCGTAGCCGCCGCTGGTCAGCGACAGGAAGGCGACGTCGTCACGGGCGGCCAGCACGGCGGCGACGGGGCCGGCCGGCCCGTCGACGGCGACGCTGAGGTGGGCCAGCGCGCCGCGGCCGAGCACCTCGGGGTGCACCACGCCGCGCACCACCACCCGGCCGGTGTCGATGAGCCGTTGCACCCGGGCCGCCACCGCGGATCGGGACAGCCCCACCCGCTCGGCGATGTCGCGGTGGGTGAGCCGGCCGTCGTCCTCGAGCAGCCCGATGATCGCCTCGTCGAGCTCGTCCATGCGTTCCACCGGTCGACCACCTGCCCCGCGCCCGATCTCCACCGAAGATTTTTCGTCACGATAGCGCCGTCGTTCCGGTCACCAAAGCCGGTCCGAGTTCGATGTTTCGACATGTTCGACGGCACTGGCCGTCGGATTTGTCACCGAAACACGGGCGTAACGATCGAATCGTTTGCGCTGACCTGACCGCGGTTCTACCGTGTGCCGCACCAACCCCGCCCCGGGAGGATCGCCATGTCCGTCACCGACACCGCCCCGCAACCGCCGAAGGTCACCGAGGTCGAGCAGCACGGCGTCGAGCCGATCCCCGACGCCGAGCGCACCGCGCGGCCGGTGGACCTGTTCCGCCTGGTGTTCGGCGGTGCGAACACCATCGCGACGGTGGTGCTGGGCACCTTCCCGATCATCTTCGGCCTGTCGTTCACCGCCGCCCTGCTGGCCACCCTGGCCGGTCTGGTGCTCGGCGCGCTGATCCTGGCGCCGATGTCGCTGTTCGGGCCGCGCAACGGCACCAACAACGCGGTGTCGTCGTCGGCGCACCTGGGTGTGCACGGCCGCATCGTCGGCTCGTTCCTGTCGCTGCTGACCGCCCTGGCGTTCTTCTCGATTTCGGTGTGGACCTCCGGCGACGTGCTCGTCGGCGGCGCCAACCGCGCCTTCGGGCTGCCCCAGACCGACGCCGCGCTCGCGGTGGCCTACGGCGTGTTCGCGCTGCTGGTGCTCGTGGTGTGCATCTACGGGTTCCGGTTCATGCTGCTGGTCAACAAGATCGCGGTGGTCGCGGCGACCGCGCTGTTCATCGCCGGGGCATTCGCGTTCGGCGGCGCGTTCGATCCGGGCTATCCGGGCAGCGTGACGCCGGGCGATCCGCTGTTCTGGCCGGCGTTCGTCGGGGCCGCGCTGATCGTGATGAGCAACCCGGTGTCGTTCGGCGCGTTCCTGGGCGACTGGGCCCGCTACATCCCCCGCGACACCCCGTCCTGGCAGCCGATGGCGGCCGCCTTCGCCGCCCAGCTGGCCACCCTGGTGCCGTTCCTGTTCGGACTCGTCACCGCGACCGTGATCGCCACCGCCGCACCGGATTTCATCGCCGACGGGGACTACGTCGGCGGGCTGCTGGCGGTGTCGCCGGGGTGGTACTTCGTGCCGGTGTGCCTGATCGCGCTGATCGGCGGCATGTCCACCGGCACCACCGCGCTCTACGGCACCGGTCTGGACTTCTCCAGCGTGTTCCCCCGGTTCTCCCGGGTGCAGGCCACCGTGTTCATCGGCACGGCCGCGATCGTGTTCATCTTCGTCGGCCGCTTCGCCTTCAATGTGGTGCAGAGCATCTCGACGTTCGCCGTGCTGATCGTCACCTGCACCGCGCCGTGGATGGTGATGATGATGATCGGCTGGTTCACCCGCCGGGGCTTCTACGACTCCGACGCGCTGCAGGTGTTCAACCGGCGCCAGCGCGGTGGCCGGTACTGGTTCAACCACGGCTGGAACCCGCGCGGCCTGGCCGCCTGGGTGGTCTCGGCGGTGACCTCGCTGTGCTTCGTCAACCTGCCCGGCCAGTTCGTCGGCCCGCTCGGCGAACTCGCCGGGGGCGTCGACCTGTCCATCCCGGTGGGCCTGGGCCTGGCCGCCGTGCTCTATCCGGCGCTGCTGTGGCTGTTCCCGGAGCCCGGTGACGTGTTCGGGCCCGCCGGCCCGCGCGGCGTGCCGGCCGGTCCCCCGGCCAACATCCCCATCGTGTCGAGCGAGCCCGCGCCCCCGGGTGACGCCGGCACCCCGACCCGGAAGGTCCGCACATGACCAACCCCACCCCGATCGGCCCCGTCGACTCCGCACAGGTGCCCCGGTTCGCCGGGCCCGCGACCTTCGCCCGGCTGCCGCGGCTGGACCAGGTGCCCGCCGCCGACGTCGTGGTGGCCGGTGTGCCGTTCGACACCGGCGTGTCCTACCGGCCCGGGGCCCGATTCGGCCCCACCCACGTGCGGGAGTCGTCGCGGCTGCTGCGCCCCTATCACCCGGGTCTGGACGTCTCCCCCTTCGAGATCGCCCAGGTCGCCGACGCCGGCGACATCGCGGTCAACCCGTTCGACATCGCCGAGGCGATCGCCACCGTCGAGCAGGCGGCACGCGAGATGACCTCCGGCGCAACGAAACTCGTCACCATCGGTGGCGACCACACCATCGCGCTGCCGCTGCTGCGGGCCGCGGCGGCCAAGCACGGGCCGGTGGCGCTGGTGCACTTCGACGCCCACCTGGACACCTGGGACACCTACTTCGGCGCCGCCTACACCCACGGCACCCCGTTCCGCCGCGCGGTCGAGGAGGGCATCCTGGACACCTCGGCGCTGTCGCACGTGGGCACCCGCGGCCCGCTGTACGGCAAGAAGGACCTCGAGGACGACCGCCGGTTCGGGTTCGGCATCATCACCGCCTCCGACGTCTACTACCAGGGCGTGCACGAGGTCGTCGACCGGCTGCGCGACCGGCTCGGCGACCGCCCGGTCTACCTGTCGATCGACATCGACGTGCTCGACCCGGCGTTCGCGCCGGGCACCGGCACCCCGGAGGCCGGCGGGATGAGCAGCCGCGAGCTGCTGGAGATCCTGCGCGGGCTGCGCGGGCTGAACCTGGTGGGCGCCGACGTCGTGGAGGTGGCCCCGGCCTACGACCACGCCGAGATGACCGGCATCGCCGCCGCGCACGTCGCCTACGACCTGGTGTCGCTGCTGGCGCTCGGTCCCGGGGCCTGATCCGGGCCCCGGGAGTCACCGGGTGGCGGGAATCACTGCCCCGCGGGCGGTGCCGGCGGGTTCGGCGGGGTGATCGGGCCGCCCATGAGCTGATCCCCCGTGATCCGGAATCCGGGCGGGTCGATCTGGGGCGCCGGGTCGATCGGGCCGGGCCGGCTCGGCTGCGGCGGTCGGCCGTAGCCGGGCCCGTCCACCGGCCGGCGGGCCTGCGCCTCGGCGTCGGCGACGGCCGCCGCGATCGCCGGGTCGGTGCTGGTGTCGAACCAGTCGGCGACCTCGTCGGAGTCGTCCTCGGGCTTGGGCAGGTTCTCGTCCACCGGCGACGGGGTGTAGCGGAACACCCCGTCCTCCCCCGGCGCGCCGAGCAGCTTGGTGAAGCCCTGCAGCGCGTTGCCGAAGTCGCTGGGCACGATCCAGACCTTGTTCGCCTCGCCCTTGGCCATCTGCGGCAGGGTCTGCAGGTACTGGTAGGTCAGCAGCTCCGGGGTGGGCCGGGCGGCCTTGATCGCGGCGAAGGTCTTCTCGATGGCCTTCGCCTGGCCCTGGGCCTGCAGGTAGGCGGCCGCCCGCTCGCCCTGGGCACGCAGGATGCGGGACTGCCGCTCGGCCTCGGCGGCCAGGATGGCGGCCTGCTTGGCGCCCTCGGCGGCCAGGATCTGGGCCTGCTTCTGGCCCTCGGCCTGTTTGATCGCCGACTCCCGGGCGCCCTCGGCGGTGAGGATCATCGCGCGCTTCTCCCGGTCGGCGCGCATCTGCTTCTCCATCGAGTCCTGGATGCTCGGCGGCGGGTCGATGCTGCGCAGCTCGACCCGGGCCACCCGGAGGCCCCACCGGGTGGTGGCCTCGTCGAGCACCCCGCGCAGCGCGGTGTTGATCTGGTCGCGCGAGGTCAGCGTCTGCTCCAGGGTCATGCCGCCGACCAGGTTGCGCAGCGTGGTGGTGGTCAACTGCTCCACACCGACGATGTAGTTGCTGATGTTGTAGACCGCCGCCTGCGGGTTGGTGACCTGGAAGTAGACCACCGTGTCGATCTGCACGGTGAGGTTGTCCTCGGTGATCACCGGCTGCGGCGGGAAGGACACCACGCGCTCGCGCAGGTCCACCCGGGCCCGGATGCGGTCGATGAACGGCAGCAGCAGGGTGAGCTGGCCGGACACCGTGCGACTGTAGCGGCCCAGCCGTTCGATCACCGCGGCCTCGGCCTGCGGGATCAGCGCGACGGATTTGGCCACCACGATCGCGGCGAACACCACGAATACGAGCAGCAGTACCAGGCCTGCCACGGCGCCGTCCATATCGGTCCCTTCGGTCAGGGGGTGTTCACCACCACCGCGGTGGCGCCGTCGATACGCACCACGGTGACGTGTTCCCCCGGTTCGTACACATCGTGGTCGTTGAGCGGACGGGCCGTCCACACCTCGCCGTCGAGGCGGACCTGGCCCTGGTGCACGGTGACCCGGTCGAGCACCAGCGCGCTCTTGCCCTCGAGCTCCTTGATCGGGTCGGGCAGCCCGTCGCCGGGGCCGAACCGGCGCCGCAGCGCCGGGCGCACCAGCACCAGCAACAGCACCGACACCACCAGGAACACCACGCCGTCGACCCAGATCGGCCAGGGCAACAGCCAGCTGGTGCCGGCCGCGGCGAGCGCCCCGCCGGACAGCATGAGCAGGAACAGGTCCCCGGTCAGCGCCTCCGCACCGGCGAGACCCAGCGCGAGCACGAGCCAGATCAGCGCAGCGGGCATGCCAGCAGCCTAACGCGAATCCGTCCGGCCGGACGGCACGAATTAGACTGCCTGACCATGTGGTGTCCCAGCGTGTCGTTGTCGGTGTGGGCCAACGCCTGGCTCGCCGGGGCGGCCGCGCCGGACGACGTCCTCGATGCGTTGTCCCGTTGGGCACCAAGGCATTTCGTCAACGCCTACGACTCCGCGACGGCGGACCGGACCGGCCTGGCCTGGCCGGATCTGGAGGATGCGGCCAGTGTGTCGCTGCTGGCGGTGCTGCGCACCACGGCCCGTCCCGCCCCCGGTGCCGCCCCGATGACGGTGGTGCTGCCGGTGCCCGGCGACGTGCGCGGGCTGCCGGCCGGCACCCAGTTCCAGCACGACGCGATCACCGCCGGCGAGGCGATTGTCGTCACCGACGCGGACCGCCCGGACACCGTGGTGGGGCTGGTGCCCGAGTTCGAGTTCGAGGGCGACGACCACCCGGTCGAGTACACCGATCCCGGCCACGCCGACGCCGGTGACCTCGGCGACGTCTCGGCGCTGGCCTGGACGGTCTACTCGGTGCCGGCGCCGGTGCCGGCACCGCCGACCGACCTCGGCGAGGCCGAGTACGCGCTGCGCTCGGCGGTGCGCGAGGCGGCCGAGGCGCTCGGGACGCTGCAGCTGCAGGCCGCCGGGTCGGCCGGGGTCGACGATCCACGGGCCATGGTCGAGCAGATCCTGGCCGCCGGGCACGCCCACCCGGCGCCCGACCACGCCCCGGCGCGGGCACTGCGGGTGCTCGAGCACGCCGCGCACGTCGACGCGATCATCACGGTGAGCGCCGGGCTGCTGCCGATCGGCCTGCAGTCCGCGTCGCAGGTGCAGCTCGCCGGTGATGCGCTGCGCCCGCTGGCGGCCGTGGTGCGCTCGGCCCGGCTGGCCGCGGTGAACGCGATCCTGCACTCGGCCTGGCGCTAGG
>NZ_CALDGS010000117.1 GCF_937941905.1 uncultured Mycolicibacterium sp.
AAGACCTCGTCGGGCAAGCTGCGCCGGTCCAGCTCGGTCTCGCTGGTCACCTAGTCCGCTGCGGCGGGGTGGGCGAGAGCTGCTCGTAGACCCACCACCAGATCCGTTCGTGTTCGGCCGCGCCGATGATTCCGGCGTCGAGTTGTTCGTCGGCGCGCCCGAGCGCCGCGGCCAGCGCGTCGATCCGTTCCCGGCTGCGGCGGGCCGACGCCGGGTCCTGGGGTGCGCTCACCGCCTCCAGCGTGCGCACCTGACGCCGCGCCGGCCCGGCCAGATGCAGCACCGCGGCCCCGGCCGCGAGGTAGACGGCGGTGGCCACCAGGAACGCCGGGCCCTGCTCCAGCCGCGCGTAGGCCACCAGGGCGGCGGCCAGCCACACCGCGAATCCCCAGACCGGATAGCCGCGCGCGGCGCGGATCCAGCGTCGGTCGGTGTCGGTCAGCCCCGGTGGATAGACCACGAGCCGGTGCCGGGTGAGCCCGAACCGGTCCGGCCGGACCTCGATCGACCCCCACCGGTGCGGGCCGTCGAGCAGACGCCGCAGACGCATGCCCCCAGGATGGCCCACCGGGGGCGGTGCCGGCCAAAGCTGAGTGTAGTGATCTAAACGCAGCTGTATGAGGTTGACGGGTCACCCCACGGTGCGCGCGGTGCAGGGCCGGCCCCGGCGCGAACCCGGCGTCATCGACGCCGGCTGGCTGCGGCGGATCTGCCTGGAGGCCGGGGCCGACGACGTCGGCTTCGCCCGGGTGACGACCCGGCGCTGGCCGACGAGGTCGAGCCGGTGCGGGCCGCGCTGCCCGGTGCGCGCAGCTACATCTCGCTGGTGGTGCGGCTGAACCGGGACAACGTCCGCTCCACCGCCCGCAGCGTGGCCAACCAGGAGTTCCACCGCGGCGGCGACCTGCTCAACGAGGCCGCCCACCGCATCACCCGGGCGCTGCAGGACGCCGGCTACCGCGCGCTGAACCCGTCGGCGACGTTCCCGATGGAGATGGACAACTTCCCGGGCCGGATCTGGGTGGTGGCGCACAAGCCGGTGGCGGTGGCGGCCGGCATGGGGGTGATGGGCCTGCACCGCAACGTGATCCACCCCAGGTTCGGCAACTTCGTCCTGCTGGCCATCGTGGTCGTCGCCGCCGACATCTCCGAATACAGTCGCCCGCTGGACTATTCGCCCTGCCTGGACTGCAAGCTGTGCGTGGCGGCCTGCCCGGTGGGGGCCATCGGCAAGAACGGCGAGTTCGACTTCCTGGCCTGCTCGGTGCACAACTACCGGGAGTTCATGGGCGGATTCACCGACTGGGCGCAGACCATCGCCGACAGCGCCGACGCGGCCGATTTCCGTTCCCGGGTCAGCGATTCGGAGAACGCGTCGATGTGGCAGAGCTTGTCGTTCAAGGCCAACTACAAGGCCGCCTTCTGCCTGGCGGTGTGCCCGGCCGGCGAGGACGTCATCGAGCCCTACCTCGACGACCGCAAGGCCTTCCTGGACCTGGTGCTGCGTCCGCTGCAGGACAAGCGCGAAACCCTTTACGTGCTGCCGAATTCCAAGGCCAAGGCGTACGCCGAGCGGCGTTTCCCGCACAAACCGGTCAAGGTCGTCGACAGCGGCATCAAGGGCCTGAGCTGAGTCAGTTCCGGAACTCGAGCACCTCGTCCACCGGCCGGCGCGGGGTGGGCTCGGGATGGTCCGCGGTGGCGGTGCCGATCCGCACCAGCACCTGCGGCAGGCCGGTGCCGCCGGTGAGCTCGCGCACGATGTCGCGGCTGGGCTGCAGCTCCATCAGGTGGGTGAGCGTGCAGGTGGCCAGCCCGGCCGCGGTGCACTCCAGCAGCAGCGCCGACAGCGCCTCGCCGCAGTACAGCGCGTCGCGCGGGGTGTCGTCGGGGGTGCTGATCACCGCGAGCACCGAGCGGTCGTGGGCGACGCCGGGGCGGCGGTCGGCGTCACCGCGGGTCGGGAACGCCCGGGCGACGTCGACGCGCTGCTGCTCCTGCGCGCTGGGCAGCGACTCCGGCGGCAGCCCCTGGGTGACCCAGGTCGGGGTGGTCCACCACTGCAGCTCGGCCTGGTAGGAGGCGTCGTAGCGGCGCAGCGACTCGCTCAGCCGGGAGGCCTGGGCGAGTTTCGGGCGGGCGTCTTCCGGCAGCACGCTGAGCGTGACATCGCTACCGAACACGTTGCGCCGCAACACCTCAAGCACCAGATCCCAGCCCTGCGGCGGGTCGAAGGGCAGCCGGTCGGTGTGCCGGCGGGTGATCGCCTCGGCCCGCTCGCGCACGCCCTCGGCGATCAACGTCGCCGGCCGCATCGTCACGGTGGCCAGATGGTCGGGGTCGTTCGGGTTGGGGAAGCGCTGGGTGGCGCTGTCCCAGCCGGCGGCGGCCAGCGCGACCCGCAGATGGTCCAGTGCGGCACCGCAGCTCATCACCAGCTCGCGCCCGGAGCGGTCGGTGGAGCGGCCGATGCGGGTCGGATCGGCGTGCAGTTCGATCGACCGCCGGCCGCCGTCCTCGGACACGATCCACCGCCACGGCTGGCTGTTGTGCAGCGAGGGCGCCCGACAGGCGAGTTCGACGGCCTGCCGGATGGTGTCGTCGGACGGTCTGCTGTCGGTCACGGGGCTCACCGCTTTCTGCGTCGTGTTCACTGACGACTCTGCGGGGTGCCGGGCCGCAGCACAAGGGCATTACGCCATTTGTTGCGTCCCATCCGCCCCACCCACCGCCGCGGGCCCACCACCGCTCGCGGGAAGCAGCGGAAAGCTACCAGGCGTGCACGATGTTCTGCGCCGCGGTCAGCCCCTGCTGGATCAACAGCTCGGTGGCGTCGGCGGCCTGCTCGCAGACCGTCGGCACCTCGGGCCGCTCGGTCGGGCCGAACGGCTCGAGCACGAACGTCGCGGCGGGCTTGCGCCCCGGGGGCCGGCCGATGCCGATGCGCACCCGGTAGAAGTCGTGGCTGCCCAGCGCGGCGGCCACCGACTTCAGCCCGTTGTGGCCGGCCACCCCGCCGCCGAACTTCAGCCGGATCCGGCCGAAGTCGAGGTCCATCTCGTCGTGGATGACCACCACGTCGGCCGGCGGGGCGGAGTAGAACTTCGCCAGCGGCCCGACCTGCTTACCGGACTCGTTCATGTAGCAGCGCGGTTTGGCGACCACCACCGGCCGGCCCGCGAGCCGGCCGGTGACGATCTCCGCGCCCGACTTCTTGTGCGCCTTGAACCCCGCACCCAGGCGGGCGGCGAGGATGTCGGCGACCATGAAGCCGAGATTGTGACGGGTTGCCGCGTAGGTGGGCCCGGGGTTGCCCAGGCCCACCACCAGCAGCGGTCCGCCGGATTCCGCCATCGGCGAGCGGGCCGGTTACTCGGCCGCTTCTTCGCCCGGCGCGGCGGCGCCCTCGCCCTCGAGCTGCTCGGCCGACGGAGACTCGATGACGTGCACCACCAGGGTGTCGGCGTCGGTCACCAGCGTGGCGCCCTCGGGCAGCTCGATCTGGCCGGCGGTGATGTTGGTGCCGGCCGGCAGGTCCGCGACGGAGACCACCAGCTGCTCGGGGATGGACAGCGCCTCGGCCTCGATCTCGATCTCGTTGAGCTCCTGGGTCACCAGGCCGCCCGGCGCCGGGTCGCCCTCGACCACGACGGTCACCGCGACGGTGACCTTCTCGCCGCGCTGCACGACCAGCAGGTCGGCATGCTGGATGGTGCGCTTGATCGGGTGGATGTCGAGCGCCTTGGTCAGCGCCAGCTGCTCGGTGCCCTCGATGTCGAGGGTCAGCACCGCGTTGGCGCCGTGGTGACGCAGCACCGCGGCGAACTCGCGGGCCGGCAGCTCCAGGTGCCGGGGCTCGGTGCCGTGGCCGTAGAGAACGGCCGGGATGCGGCCCTCGCGGCGGGCCCGGCGCGAGGCGCCCTTACCGGTCTCCTTGCGGACCGTCGCGGTCAGCTTGTCGGGAATCTGGGCCGTGTTCTTGGCCATCGTCATTCGCTCCTGTGCCGTTGGGACGTACGCACACGGCCAGGGAGCACCCGAACTCACGAAGAAATCAGATCCCGCCGATAACGGTGGTCGAGCCACCCTCGCCGTGACGAAGTCCCAGGTTAGCGCACCGCGGCCGGGATCCCGAAATCGGGCGGGCCGGCCTCAGCTCGGGAAGCGGGTGTCGGTGAGCTGCTCGGAGAGCCGCCACAGCGCCTCGGCGGTGTCGGTGCGGCGGGCCAGTGGGCTGCGCGGCACCAGCGCCGACGGCCCCCACATCCCGTACTTCGGCCCGACGAAGCTGTCGCCGGGGAGGTCCTGGGCGACCGCGTACAGGGTGTGCTGGGCGCCGTAGTCGGCGTCGGTGGCCAGGATCCGGTTGCCGACGCCGGCGATCCGGTCGAAGAGCCGTGCGCCGGTGCGGCCCTGCAGGTTGGTCGCCGAGTAGCCGGGGTGGGCCGCGACCGCCCGCACCGGCGAGCCGGCGCGGCCGAGCCGGCGCTGCAGCTCGCTGGTGAACAGCAGGTTGGCCAGCTTGGACTGGGCGTAGGCACCCCACCGCGAGTACGGCCGGGCCTTCCAGTTCAGGTCGTCAAGGTTGATCCGGCCGAACCAGTGCATGTACGACGACACCGTCACCACCCGGTCGGTGATGCGCGGCAGCAGCAGGTTGGTCAGCGCGAAGTGGCCGAGGTGGTTGGTGCCGATCTGGCTCTCGAACCCGTCGGCGGTGCGGCTCAGCGGCACGGCCATGATGCCGGCGTTGTTCACCAGCACGTCCACGGGGCCGTCGAGGCCGGCGGCGAACTCGCGCACCGAGGCCAGGTCGGACAGGTCCAGCCGGCGCACGGCCACCTCGCCGGTCAGCTGCGCGGCGGCGGCCTCGCCCTTGGCGGCGTCGCGCACCGCCAGGATCACGCGGGCGCCCACCCGGGCCAGTTCCCGGGCGGTGACCAGCCCCAGGCCGCTGTTGGCGCCGGTGACGACGACGGTGCGTCCGGTGAACGGGGGCAGATCGGCTGCGGTCCACATGGCCATCAACCTTAGGGCGCGCACCCCGCGGCGCAGGTCACTTCGGTGCGATGGTGAAGCCCCGGATGATGGCCTCGATGTCGGGGCCGTTGGCGCCGGCGTCCTCGGCGTAGCTGGTGACGGTGAGCTGGACCAGGTAGCGCCGGCCGGCCGGGCTGGTCGGGAGGACGATGCGGTTGTAGGACTGCATCCGCCGGCCGTTGAGGTCGTAGCTGCCCTCGATCATCGACGACGGCCAGCCGTGCCACGGCTCGTTGGAGGCGTTGAGCCGCTTGAAGTTCTGCGACCGCTCGGCGTCGACCCAGCCGTGCTCGACGGCTTTGGCGGCGTCGAAGTCGCCGACCAGCTCGAACACCATCAGCATCGCGATCGGGTAGGTGTCGCCCTTGGCAATCACCCGGGTGCCGGGCGCGAGGTTGGTGTTGACGTAGGGCTGCCACCCCTTCGGGGTGGGGATGAAGACGGTCAGGTCCGGCAGTTTCTCCGGGGCCACCGGCTCGCCGACCACCCCGACGCTCTCCAGGTACTCGTGGATCGCCATCTCCTCCTCGCCGGCCGGGGCCGACGTGGTGGTGGTCGGGGTGGTCCACACCGCCCGGTAGTCCGGGATGGGCTCACCGCAGCCGGCCAGCAGCACGCCGGCCAGCCCTGCGCCGGTCAGCAGCGCCGCGAGTGCCGTGCCGGGCGTGCGGCTCACAGAATCTCTTGCACCG
This sequence comes from uncultured Mycolicibacterium sp., assembly GCF_937941905.1. GTDB lineage: Bacteria > Actinomycetota > Actinomycetes > Mycobacteriales > Mycobacteriaceae > Mycobacterium. The sequence continues at coordinate 5,733 of NZ_CALDGS010000117.1, forward strand.
TCTCGATCGGCCGGGCCAGCCGGGTGCCCTTGTCGGTGACCACGAACGGCCGCTGGATCAGGATGGGGTTGGCCACCATGGCGTCGAGCAGCTCGTCGTCGGAGGCCTCGGCCAGGTTGAGCTCGGCGTAGACCGCCTCCTTGGTGCGGACCGCGTCGCGCACCCCGATCCCGGCATCGCTGATCAGCTTGGCGAGCTCGTCACGCGTCGGCGGGGTCTTGAGGTACTCCACGATCTGCGGCTCGACACCGTTGTCGCGCAGCAGCTGCAGCGTCTTGCGCGAGGTCGAGCAGCGGGGGTTGTGGTAGATCTTCGCCATTGGCCCAGGGTACCCGGCGGGTCTTCGCGGATCCCCTATGCGGACCCGTCGAAAAGGCTTGTCACCGAACCGTTGTCGAACACCGCGCGGATGGTGTTGGCCAGCAGCGGCGCGATCGACAGCACGGTCAGCTGCGGGAACCGCTTGTCCTCGGTGATCGGCAGGGTGTTGGTGACGATCACCTCGCGGGCGCCGCATTCGGCGAGCCGCTTGGGCGCCGGGTCGCTGAGCACGCCGTGGGTGGCGGCGATGATGACGTCCTTGGCGCCGTCCTTCTTCAGCAGCTCGACCGCGCCGGCGATGGTGCCGCCGGTGTCGATCATGTCGTCGGTCAGCACGCAG
>NZ_CALDGS010000118.1 GCF_937941905.1 uncultured Mycolicibacterium sp.
ATCGACGGCGTGCAGACCGACGCCTCGATCAACCACGGCAACTCCGGCGGTCCGCTGATCAACATGAACGCCGAGGTGATCGGCATCAACACCGCCGGCAAGTCGCTGTCGGACAGCGCCAGCGGCCTGGGCTTCGCGATCCCGGTCAACGAGGTCAAGACCGTGGTCGAGACGCTGATCCGGGACGGCAAGATCGCCCACCCGACGCTGGGCCTGACCGCCCGGTCGGTGAGCAACGACGTCGCCTCCGGCGCGCAGGTCGCCGACGTCAAGGCGGGCAGCCCCGCCGAACAGGCCGGGATCCTGGAGAACGACGTGGTGATCAAGGTCGGGGACCGCAAGGTCGCCGACGCCGACGAGTTCGTCGTCGCGGTGCGTCAGCTCAAGATCGGTGAGCCCGCGCCCATCGAGGTGATGCGGGAGGGCCGCCCGGTGACGCTGACCGTGACCCCGGTCGCCGACAACGCCGCGTAGCCATGTTCAACAACGTCGGCTGGGGCGAGATGCTGATCCTGGTGATCGCCGGGTTGGTGATCCTGGGACCGGAGCGGCTGCCCGGTGCGATGCGCTGGACCGCGAACGCGGTGCGCCAGGTACGCGACTACGTCAGCGGGGCGACCAACCAGCTGCGCCGCGATCTGGGCCCGGAGTTCGACGAGTTGCGCGAGCCGCTGTCGGAGCTGCAGAAGCTGCGCGGGATGACACCGCGGGCGGCGATCACCAAGCATCTGCTCGACGGCGACGACTCGATCTTCACCGGCAACTTCGACACCCCCGACCCGCGCACCCCGACACCCCAGACCCAGGCGGCCCAGAACCCGGCAGCCCAGAACCCGGCAGCCCGGTATCCCGCGGAGCCGGCCGAGCCGGGACCGGAGCGCCGGACGGCGACGCCGTTCGACCCGGACGCGACCTGATCCGGCGGGCCCGGCTCAGCGGCGGGTGGTATCCAGTCCCAGCGACATCCCGGCCAGGCCGCGTTTGCGGGTCGCCAGCCCGTCGGCGATGCGGATCAGCTCCCGGGCGGCCGGGGAGTCCGGCTGCGACAGCACCAGCGGCACCCCGGTGTCGCCGGCCGCGGCCAGCGCCGGGTCGATGGGCACCTGGCCCAGCAACGGCACGTCCGCGCCGACCGCGCGGGTCAGCCGCTCGGCGACCTGCTTGCCGCCGCCCTCGCCGAACAGGTTCATCACCGTGCCGTCCGGCAGCTGCAGGCCGGCCATGTTCTCCACCACGCCGACGATGCGCTGGCGGGTCTGCAGCGCGATGGCGCCGGCCCGCTCGGCCACCTCGGCCGCGGCGGCCTGCGGGGTGGTGACGACCAGGATCTCGGCGTTGGGCAGCAGCTGTGCCACCGAGATGGCGATGTCGCCGGTGCCGGGCGGCAGGTCGAGCAGCAGCACGTCCAGGTCGCCCCAGTAGACGTCGGACAGGAACTGCTGCAGCGCCCGGTGCAGCATCGGGCCGCGCCACACCACCGGGGTGTTGCCCTGGGTGAACATCGCGATCGAGATCACCCGCACGTCGTGCGCCACCGGCGGCACGATCATCGAGTCCACCTGCACCGGCCGGTCGGTCACCCCGAGCATGCGGGGCACCGAGTGCCCGTAGATGTCGGCGTCGAGCACACCCACCGACAGTCCCCGGGCGGCCAGCGCGGCGGCCAGGTTCACCGTGACGCTGGACTTGCCCACGCCGCCCTTGCCGGAGGCGACGGCGTACACCCGGGTCAGCGAATTGGGCTGGGCGAACGGGATGACCGGCTCGCGGGCGTCACCACGCAGCAGCTTGCGCAGTTCGGCGCGCTGTTCGTCGTTCATCACGTCCAGGCTGACCCGCACCGCGCCGGTGCCCGGCACGTCGGCCACCACCGCCTGCACCTTCTCGGTGATCTCGGCTTTCTTCGGGCAGCCCTCGGTGGTGAGGTACACCTCGACGTGCACCGCGCCGTCGGGCTCGACCGTGACGTTCTTGACCATGCCCAGCTCGGTGATGGGCCGCCGCAGCTCGGGGTCGATCACCTTGCCGAGCGCGGAGCGCACCGCTGCCTGCAGGTCCGGAGGTGTTTGAGACATCACCCGCGAGTGTAGGCCGACCCGCGAGCGCGCCCGCGTGCGGTCAGCCCACCGGGCCCGGGGCCGGGCCGGGGGCCGGCGGCAGCACCGGACCGGGGGCGGGGACCGGACCGGGGGCCGGCCCCGGGGCGGGGCCGGGGGCGGGCCCCTCCGCCGGCACCGGCCCGGGCAGCGGCCCGGGGGCGACGGCCGGCGGGGCGATCGTCGCCGCCTCGAGCGGCTGCGGTGCCGGTGGGAACGGGGCCGGCGGGGCGAACGGGTTGGCCGGGGGCCCCGGATTCGGCGGCGCCTGGTCGGTGAGGCAGAACACCACGCACTGCGGCTGCGGCGGCTGCATCCACGGCGGCACCCACGGGGCGGGCGGCTGTTCGGGCGGCGGCGCCACCGCGGCCGGGTCCAACGCCGAGGCCGGGCCGGGCAGCGGCCCGAGCTGCTGGCCGGGAGCGAACCCGGGCACCGGGCCGGGCAGCCGGGTCGACACCTGGGCGGCGGCGTCGGTCGCGGTCAGCAGGGCCAGCGGATCGGTCAGCACCGGCAGGTCGTCGACGCCGCCGAGCGTCGCGCCGGTGGTCGGCATCGGCCCGTTGATCGGCGGCAGGTCCACCGGCACCACACCGGTGGCGTAGGCCGCGGCCCAGGCCAGCACGTTGTGGGCGTAGGCCACCGAGTTGTTGTAGCGCAGCAGCGCGGTCATCACCTGCTGGCGGTCGCGCAGGTTGAGCCCGCCGCTGCACAGGTAGCGGGCGGCCGCGAGCGCCGAGTCGTAGAGGTTCTGCACGTCGGCCCGGCCGTCGCCGTCGCCGTCGGCGGCATAGCGCGCCCAGGTGCCGGGCAGGAACTGCATCGGCCCCATGGCCCGGGCGTAGGTCACCCCGTTGGGGGTACGGCTGGCGACGATCACCTCGTTGCCGGGCAGCGAACCGTCGAGCGCCGGGCCGTAGATGGGGCGCACCGCGGTGCCGCGGGCGTCGGTGGCGCCGCCGTTGGCGTGCCCGGACTCGATGCGGCCGATGCCGGCCAGCAGGTTCCAGCTCACCCCGCAGTCGGGGTTGCTGGCGGCCATCACCCGTTCGGCGTTGCGGTAGGCGCGCAGCGCCACCGGCGGGATGCCCAGCGCGCCGCCGGCGTTGACCACCGCCGGGGACGGCGGCGGCGCGGCGGCGGCGGGGGACTCGGCGATGTGGAACGCCGCCGGCGGTTTGCGGACCGCGACCACGGTGGGCCCGGACCGGTCGACCGGTTCGGGGGCGACGGCGGCCAGCGGGGTGACCGCCGCGTCGGAGGTGCGGTGGTGGGCGGCCGGGGATCCGCCGACCGCGCCCGCCAGCACCAGCGGGGTGATGACGGCGACGGCACCGAAGGCAGGTGCGCCGACGACTCGTTGCACTCGCCGCTTCGCCGCGCCGAGGGCGGCCGTTCCAGCTCTGCGCACTCAACCGTCCTAAGCCGTTAGTCACACACTGTGAACCAAGTCACCATACCGGGTCCGGGCGCCGGTGTTGGCGCGGGTTCGCCGATATGCTCGGACCGGGTCCGCCGGGAGCGTGGTCAGCCGCGCTCTCGGCCGTCGGGCCGTTCCCCGGGTCCCCGGTCGCGCTCCCGGCGCAGCTCGAGCACCAGTTCGCGCAGGTCCTCCAGTTCCCGGCGCAGATAGTCGCGGGTGGCGACCTCGCCGATGGCCAGCCGCAGCGCGGCCAGTTCGCGGGCCAGGTACTCGGTGTCGGCCTTGGTCTGCTCGGCGCGGCGCCGGTCCTCCTCCAGGGCCACCCGGTCGCGGTTCTCCTGCCGGTTCTGGGCCAGCAGGATCAGCGGGGCGGCGTAGGCGGCCTGGGTGGAGAACGCCAGGTTCAGCAGGATGAACGGGTAGGGATCCCACTGCCAGGCGAACGCGCCGAGGTTCAGCGCGATCCAGGCGACCACGACGATGGTCTGGATGGCCAGGTAGCGGCCGGTGCCCAGGAACCGGGCGATCGACTCGGAGAACTTGCCGACCGCCTCGACATCGAGCCGCGGCGCGAACCGGCGCCGCGACACCCGCGGGGTGTCCAGCCGCTGCCGCGCCGAGTACTCGGTCACGCCCCGCCCTCGCTTCCGGCGAGCTCGGGCTCCTCCTGCTCGCGCCAGTCGTGCGGCAGCAGGTGGTCGAGCACGTCGTCGACGGTGACCGCGCCGAGCAGGTGGTTCTCCTCGTCCACCACCGGCGCGCACACCAGGTTGTAGGCGGCGAAGTAGCGGGTCATCGCCGGCAGCGGCATGTCCGGCGCCATGGTCGGCAGGTCCGCGTCGACGATGCCGCTGACCAGCGTTGCCGGCGGCTCCCGCAACAGCCGCTGCAGGTGCACGCAGCCCAGGTACTGGCCGGTCGGGGTGGCCGTGGGCGGGCGGGTGACGAACACCAGCGACGCCAGCGCCGGGGTCAGGTCCGGGTCGCGCACCCGGGCCAGCGCCTCGGCGACGGTGGTGGCCGGGGTGAGCACCACCGGCTCGGAGGTCATCAGGCCGCCGGCGGTGTCGGGGGAGTGCGACAGCAGGCGGCGGACGTCCTCGGAGTCCTCCGGGTCCATCCGCCGCAGCAGCGCCTCGGCCTGGGTGTTGCTCAGCACGCCGAGCAGGTCGGCGGCGTCGTCGGGGTCCATCGCGCCGAGCACGTCGGCGGCCCGTTCGGCGTCGAGGTGCAGCAGCAGGTCGGTCTGGTCGCCCTCGGGCAGCTCCTGGATGATGTCGGCCAGCCGTTCGTCGTCGAGCGCCTTGACCACCTCGTAGCGGCGTTTGGCCGGCAGTTCGCGCAGCGCGTCGGCCACCTCCACCGGCCGCTGCCCCTCGAACTGGGCCAGCAGGTGGGCCACGCCCTGGCCGGGCAGCGCCAGCGCGGACGGGGTGAGGCCGATGACGTTGTGCCAGTCCACCACGTGCACGGTGGTGCGCCGGCCCAACCGGCGGTGGCTGCGCACCGCCACCTTGCCGACCACCCAGTCCCGCGACCGGGTCTGCTCGATGCCCAGGTCGGTCACCACCACGTCGACCCCGGCCAGTTCGGGCAGCTCCGGGTCGCGCACCTGCACCCGGGTGTCGAGCACCTGGCCGAGCACCAGCACCTCGCCGGGCCGCTGGGCGAACCGGCGCAGCGACACGTTGGCGGTGTTGAGCGTGACCGCGCTCGGCTCGATCGCGGTCACCCGCAGGATCGGGACGAAAATCCTTCGCCGGGTGAGCAATTCGACGACAAGGCCGAGCACCCGGGGTTGCTGGCGGACGATGCTGATGCTGATCACCACATCGCGCACGCGGCCGATGGACTCGCCGTCCGGGCCGAGCACGACCATGCCCGCCAGGCGGGCCGCGTAGACCCTGGTGACCGCCGCCATGTCTCAAAGAGTAGAGAGTGTAGGCGTGGACAACGCGTACCGACCCCGAACTGTCGCAACCCGGTATCGGCCGCGCCGCACGTGCCTGTCGGTGCCCGGGAGCAGCGACAAGATGATCGCCAAGGCCAAGGGCCTGCCGGCCGACCAGGTGTTCCTGGACCTCGAGGACGCGGTCGCCCCGGATGCCAAGGAACAGGCCCGGACTCGCGTCGCCGCGGCACTGGCCGAGGACGGCTGGGCCGGGCAGCTGCGCGGGGTGCGGGTCAACGACTGGACCACGCCGTGGACCCACGCCGACGTCATCGAGGTGGTGTCGGCCGCCGGGGCACAGCTGGACGTGATCGTGCTGCCCAAGGTCACCGACATCGCCCACATCCACGCGCTGGACCTGCTGCTGACCCAGCTGGAGACCAAGCTCGGGCTGGAGGTGGGCCGGATCGGCATCGACGCGCAGATCGAGGACGCGCGCGGGCTGCTCAACGTCAACGCCATCGCCGCGCACCCGCGGGTGCACGCGCTGGTGCTGGGCCCGGGCGACATGGCGGCCAGCCTGAACATGCGCACCCTGGAGGTCGGCGGCCAGCCGGAGGGCTACGACCTCGGCGATGCCCACCACCACACCCTGATGACCATCCTGGTCGCCGCCCGCGCGCACGGGGTGGCCGCGATCGACGGCCCGTACGTGCGGGTACGCGACGTCGAGGGGTTCCGCCGGTCGGCGGGCCGGGTGGCCGCGCTCGGCTACGACGGCAAGTGGGTGCTGCACCCGGACCAGATCGCGGCGGGCAACGAGATCTTCAGCCCGCGCCAGGAGGACTACGACCGCGCCGAACTGATCCTGGAGGCCTACGAGTGGCACACCTCGGCCGCCGGCGGCGCCCGCGGGGCGGTCATGCTCGGCGACGAGATGATCGACGAGGCCAGCCGCAAGATGGCGCTGGTGATCGC
>NZ_CALDGS010000119.1 GCF_937941905.1 uncultured Mycolicibacterium sp.
TGCGCACCGAGGAGGTCGACGCCGAACGCGCCGACTACCTGCGCTACCTGTCGGTGGTGCGCGACAACGTGCGCGCCCACGCCGCCGAGCAGCGCGCCGCGCTGGAGTGGTCCCACCCCGCCCCGGAGGTGCTGGCAGCCGTGGCCGGCACCCGCCGGCAGTGGGAACGCGACCCGCACGACCCCGACTTCGGGGTGCTGCGCGCCGGGTTGGCCGACGTGCCGCTGAGTGCGGCGCTGCGGGTCAAGGAGACCGCCGACGAGATCGACCTGGAACCGGTCGCGCACACCACCCTGCGCGGGCTGCTGGACGTGCAGCGGACCGTCCGCGACGCCCCGTTCGGCATCGACATCACCCGGATCTCCCAGCTGACCGTGCTGGGCGACCGCGACGAGGTGCGCGGCGCGCTGCGGGCCTGGCTGGCCCAGGCCGTCACCTGGCACGACCCGGCCGTGCTCGGGGTGGCCGCGGCCTGTCCGGAGCTCGAGACCGACGCCTGGTCGTGGCTGAAGTGGTTGCCGCACACCGACATTCCCGGCGAGTTCGACGGGGTCGGCCCGGCCCGTTACCTGGCCGGCAACCTCGCCGAACTGGGCCGGATGCTCGCCCCGGCGCTGGCCGACCGGCCGCCGTTCGGCGAGACCGAGGCACCGGCCCGGCACCTGCTGGTGATCGTCGACGACCCGGACGCCGATCCGGAGGCGCTCATCCGCCGCCCCGGGCTGGCCGGGGTCACCGTGGTGCACGTCGGCGCACACGAGCCGCACCGCGAGCAGTACGCCGACCCCGAGCGGCCCGTCCTGCGCGTCGTCGACGGCCGCATCGACCGGTGGGGCGGCGACGGCTGGACGCCGTACGTCCGCCACGCCGACCGCCTGTCCGCCGCCGAGGCCGCGCACCTGGCCCGCCGGCTGGCCCGGTGGGACTCCAACCCGCTGCACGCCCGCACCACGGCCACCGGCGCGGACACCTTCACCACGCTGCTGGGCATCCCGGACGCCACCCGGCTCGACGTGGCCGCGCTGTGGGCGCCGCGGCCGCGCGCCGAGGAGCTGCGGGTGCCGATCGGCGTCACCGCCACCGGCGAGCCGCTGATCTTCGACCTCAAGGACGAGGCCGAGGGCGGTATGGGCCCGCACGGCCTGATGATCGGCATGACCGGGTCCGGCAAGTCCCAGACCCTGATGTCGATCCTGCTGTCGCTGCTGACCACCCACCCGGCCGACCGGCTGATCGTCATCTACGCCGACTTCAAGGGCGAGGCCGGCGCCGACATCTTCCGCAACTTCCCGCAGGTGGTCGCGGTCATCTCGAACATGGCCGAGAAGCGTTCGCTGGCCGACCGGTTCGCCGACACGCTGCGCGGCGAGGTGGCCCGGCGCGAGCAGCTGCTGCGCGAGGCCGGCCGCCGGGTGCAGGGCAGCGCGTTCAACTCGGTCACCGAGTACGAGGCGGCCATCGCCGCCGGCCACGACCTGCCGCCGCTGCCGACCCTGCTGGTGGTGTGCGACGAGTTCAGCCTGATGCTCGCCGACCACCCGGAGTACGCCGACCTGTTCGACTTCGTGGCGCGCAAGGGCCGCTCGTTCCGCATCCACCTGCTGTTCGCGTCGCAGACCCTCGACGTGGGGCGGATCAAGGACATCGACAAGAACACCTCCTACCGGATCGGCCTGAAGGTGGCCAGCCCGGCCATCTCCCGGCAGGTCATCGGGGTGGAGGACGCCTACCACATCGAGTCCGGCCCCGAGCACAAGGGCGAGGGCTTTCTGGTACCCGCCCCCGGTGCGGTGCCGATCAAGTTCCGCGCCACCTACGTCGACGGTGTCTACGAACCGCCGCGCCGGAGCAGAGCCGTTGTGGTGCAGGCCGATCCGCGGCCGCAGCCGTTCACCGCGACCCGGGTGGAGCCGGATCCGGACCTGGTGGTCGCCGGCGCCGACGCCGGGGACGACGCCGATACCGCCCCGCCGCGCAAGCTCATCGCCACCATCGGCGACCAGCTGGCCAGGTACGGCCCGAAGGCGCCGGCGCTGTGGCTGCCGCCGCTGGACGAGCCGATCCCGCTGGCCGAGCTGCTGCAGCGCGCCGAGGTGCCGGCCCGCCAGTGGCGCTGGCCGCTCGGCGAGATCGACCGGCCGTTCCAGATGCGGCGCGACCCGCTGGTGTTCGACGCGGCCTCGGCCGCGGGCAACGTGATCGTCCACGGCGGCCCGCGATCCGGGAAGTCCACCGCGCTGCAGACCTTCATCCTGTCGGCCGCCGAGCTGCACGCCCCCGGCGAGGTCAGCTTCTACTGCATCGACTACGGCGGCGGGCAGCTCAAGGCGCTGGCCGAGCTGGCCCACGTCGGCAGCGTGGCCTCCCCGCTGGAACCGGAGCGGATCCGGCGCACCTTCGGCGAACTCGAGGCGCTGCTGCGCTCCCGCCAGGAGCGGGCCGCGGCCGCCGGCGGCGACGCCCGGGCCGCCGCCGAACAGGACGGCTACGGCGAGGTGTTCCTGGTCATCGACAACCTCTACGCCTTCGGCCGGGACAACACCGACACCTTCAACCCGCGCAACCCGTTGCTGGCCAAGGTGACCGAGCTGGCCAACACCGGCCTGGCCTACGGCATCCACGTGGTGGTCACCACCCCGAACTGGCTCGAGGTGCCGCTGGCCATGCGCGACGGTCTGGGCCTGCGGCTGGAGCTCAAGCTGCACGACCCGGCCGATTCCAACGTGCGGGTGGCCGGGGCGCTGCGCCGGCCCGCCGAGAGCGTGCCGGCCGACCAGCCCGGCCGCGGGCTCACCATGGCCGCCGAACACTTCCTGTTCGCGCAGCCCGACCTGCGCCGCATCCCCGCGCTCAACGCCCGCCACCCGGACCGGGTCGCCCCGCCGGTGCGGCTGCTGCCCACCCGGCTGGCACCGGCGGACGTCGCACCGCTGTACCCGGCCCCGGACACCGTCGTCATCGGCCGGCGCGAAACCGACCTGGCGCCGGTGGCGATCGACTTCCGGCGCAACCCGCTGATGATGGTGTTCGGCGACGCCCGCAGCGGCAGGACCACGCTGCTGCGCCACCTCATCCGCACCGTCCGGGAGCACTCCACCCCGCAGCAGGTGGCGTTCACCGTCGTCGACCGGCGGCTGCAACTCGTCGACGAACCGCTGTTCGAGGACAACGAGTACACCGCCAACATCGACCGGGTGCTGCCGGCGATGCTGGGGCTGTCGGCGCTCATCGCGCAGCGCCGCCCGCCGGCCGGGCTGTCGGCGGCCGAGCTCGCCGGCTGGCGCTACACCGGCCACACCCACTGGCTGATCATCGACGACGTCGACCAGATCCCGGACGGCCCGGCGGTCAGCGGCCCGTTCGCCGGGCAGCGGCCGTGGACCAACCTGATCGGGCTGCTGGCCGAGGCCGGCGATCTGGGGCTGCGGGTGATCGTCACCGCCCGGGCCTCGGGCGCGGCGCACGCGGTGATGACCTCGCCGCTGCTGCGCCGGCTCAACGACCTGCAGGCCACCACGCTGCTGTTGTCCGGCAATCCGCAGGACTCCGGCAAGATCCGGGGCCACCGCTTCCAACGGCTGCCCGCCGGCCGCGGCCTGCTGCTCACCGACGACAGCGACGCACCGGAGTTCGTGCAGCTGGTCGATCCGCTGCCCGCGGCGGCCGGGGTCGCGACCGGCCGGGCCGCACGAGAGGCCGATAGAGAGGAGTACCGCTGATGACGCTGCGTGTCGTCCCCGAGGGCCTGACCGCGGCCGCGCAGGCGGTCGAGGCCATCGCCGCCCGCCTGGCGGCCGCCCACGCCGCCGCCGCGCCGGCGATCGCCGCCGTGACACCGCCGGCGGTCGACCCGGTCTCGGTGCAGACCGCCGCCGCGTTCTCCGCCCACGGCGCCCGGCACGAGGCCACCGCCGCCGAGGGGGTGGCCGAGCTGGGCCGCTCGGCGGCGGGGGTGGCGCAGTCCGCCGCCTCCTACACCGCCGGCGACGCCCTGGCCGCCGCGTCGTACCTGACCGCGCGGGGCTGACATGACGGCTCCGGTCCTGGCGGCCCCGATCTGGATGGCCCTGCCGCCCGAGGTGAACTCGGCGCAGCTGTCGGCCGGCCCGGGGCCCGGCCCGATGCTCGCCGCGGCCGCCGCCTGGCAGTCGCTGGCTGCCGAATACGCCGCTGCCGCAGCGGAACTCGGCGGCGTGCTGGCGGGCGCCCGGGGGGTCTGGGAGGGCCGGGCCGCCGAACGCTACGTCGCCGCCCACCAGCCGATGCTGGCCTGGCTGGAGCAGGCCGCCGCCGCGAGCGCGGCCACCGCGGTGCAGCACGAGACCGCCGCGGCCGCCTACAGCACCGCGCTGGCCGCGATGCCGACCCTGGCCGAGATCACCGTCAACCGCACCACCCACGCGGTGCTGGTCGCGACGAACTTCCTCGGCATCAACACGATTCCGATCGCGGTCAACGAGGCCGACTACGTCCGGATGTGGATCCAGGCCGCCACCACCATGACCACCTACCAGGCGGTGGCCGGTGCGGCCGTGGCGTCCACCCCGAGCCTCACTCCCGCCCCGGTGGTGCTCACCCCGGGCGTGGGGGAGGCCGGTGCCGCCGCGGCCACGCTGCTGCAGACCGGCGCGCAGGCGCAGGCCGCCGATGCCGGGTCGACGTTCAACATCCTCGACGTGCTGCTGCGGATGCTCGAGGACTACATGCGGTCGGTGCCCGGGTTCGACGAGATCATGAAGTTCCTGCAGGACCCGCTCGGCAACCTGCAGCGGCTCATCACCGACTTCCTGACCAACCCGGCCGAGGCCCTGGTCACCTGGTGGCCGCTGCTGTTCGCGGTGTTCTACCAGGTGTTCACCAACCTGCTGGGCTGGCCCACCTGGGGGGCGATCCTGGCCTCGCCGCTGCTGGTCCCGCTGGCCATCACCCTCGGCGTCACCGGCATCGTGCTGCTCGTCGACCACCTGAACCAGCCGCCCGCCGACCAGCCCGGCGAGCCGGAGCCGCCGGCCCCGGTGCGGGCCGAGCAGCCGGTGCCGGCGGTGGCCGGGCTGGCCCCGTCCGGAGTGCCCGCCGGTGGTGGTGCCCCGGCGGGCAGCGCCGTCGCACCGAGCGCCCCGGCGGCCGGCGCCGCGGCCGCCCCGGCACCGTTCGTTCCCTACGCGGTGCGCGGGTTCGACCCGGGCGAGGGCTTCACCCCGACCCTGCGCGAGGAGACCGGCGCCAAGGCCCCCGCCGCCGACATCCACGCCGCTGCCGCGGCCGCCGCGGCGGCCGCCGCCCGGGACCGGCGCCGGGCGCGCCGCAAACGCGGCGGCCGGATCACCGAACCCGGCTACGGGTTCATGGACATGGACCCGGTGTTCGACCCCGAGCCGCCCGCCGGGCCCGAACCGGCCCGGGTGCGCGCCTCGGAGCGGGGGTCCGGGCCGCTGGGCTTCACCGGGACGGTCACCCGCGAGGGCGCCGCGGCGGCCGGGCTGACCACCCTGGCCGGCGACGCCTTCGACACCGGCCCGACCAGTCCGATGCTGCCCGGCACCTGGTCACCCGGGGACGACGCCCCGGACACCACCGGGCCCACCGACACCGAGGGGGGAGCACAGACCTGAACCACCGGCACCACACCACCGACCCGTCCCACCCGTCCGGAAAGGAACACCTGTGAGTCTGCTCGACGCCCACATCCCGCAACTCGTCTCCGCCGAGTCCACCTTCGCGGCCAAGGCCGCGCTGATGCGCAGCACCATCGCGCAGGCCGAACAGGCCGCGGTGGCCAGCCAGGCCTTCCACATGGGCGAGTCCGCGGTGGCGTTCCAGGCCGCGCACGCCCGCTTCGTGGAGATGGCGGCCCGGATCAACACGCTGCTCGACATCGCCCAGGCCAACATCGGCGAGGCCGCCGCCACCTACGTGGCCGAGGACGCCGCCGCCGCGGCCACCTACCCCGCGTTCTGACGAAGGGACCCGATCATGTCGCAGATCATGTACAACTACCCGGCCATGCTGGCGCTCGCCGGGGAGATGAACGGTTACGCCGGGGCGCTGGCCGCGGTGGGCGCCGACATCGTCAGCGAGCAGACCGCGCTGGCGGCGTCGTGGCAGGGCGACACCGGCATGACCTACCAGGCCTGGCAGCAGCAGTGGAACGCCGCGCTGGAGGAGCTGGTGCGCGCCTACAAGGCGATGGCCGGCACCCACGAGACCAACACGCTGTCCATGCACGCCCGCGACCAGGCCGAGGCGGGCAAGTGGGCCTGAGCTGACGGGTGCGGATGGGGCCTGACACCGAGCCGAACGCGCTGGAGCTCACCGTCGCGGGGGCCTGGCTGCTCGCCGAGCTGCTCGGAGCCGGAGCACTGCCCTGGGCGCTGGCGATCACGCCGCCCTGCGCCGACCCCGCGCAGGCCGACCGGCTGCGCGCCGAACAGACCGCCGAACTGCGCCGGATGGGGGTGCTCACCGCCGACGGCCGGGTGAAACCGGTTGTGGCGCAGTGGATCCGAACCGTATGCCGGGCCGAACGGTGGCTGGAGCTGCGGTTCGTGGCCGGCACCGGGGACATGCTGCGCGGGGTGGTGGCCCGGCGGGCGGACCGGACCGTGGTGGCGTTGCGCAACGCGCAGTTGGTCACCTTCACCGCGATGACCGTCGACCACCCGCACGCGCTGGTGCCGGTGGTCACCGCGGGCCTGGCCGGCCGGCCACCGGCGGTGTTCGACCGGTTCGTGCTGCCGGCCCGGGCCGGGGCCCGCGCCGACGAGCGCATCCGGGCCGGTGCGCCCGTCGCGGAGGTGCTGGAGTTCCTCGGCGTCCCCGCCTCGGCCCGGCCGGTGGTGGAGGCGGCCTTCGACCCGCGCCGCCGCTACGTGGAGATCGTCGCCGGCGAGCACCGCGACGGCCACCGGCGGACCACCGAGGTCGGGGTGGGCGTCGTCGACACCCCGGCCGGGCGCGTCCTGGTCAGCCCGGCCCGCGCGTTCGACGGCGAGTGGGTGTCGACCTTCCGGCCCGGCACCCCCGACGCCATCGCCGCCGCGGTGGACGCGCTGGCCGCCGAGCTGCCCGGCGGCGGTTGGTTCCAGCCGGCCGCCGGTCCCCGCGACGCGGCCCGAAACTTCGACGAGAGAACGGAAACGCATTGTCCGACAACACTGTGATGCCCATCGTCCGGGTGGCGGTGCTGGCCCCCGGCAGCGCCGGCGGACGGCTGACCGACATGGCGCTGCCGTCCGGCGTGCCGTTGCGGGAGATCCTGCCCGCGGTCCAGCGGATGGCGCTGGCCGGCGACGAACCCGACGGGGCGCCGCCGCAGCGGCTCAGCCTCGCGCCCGTCGGCGGGGCGCCGTTCAGCCTGGACGCCACCCTCGACACCGTCGGGGTGGTCGACGGCGATCTGCTCGTGCTGGCCCCGGTGCCGGCCGGGCCCCCCGCCCCGCGCATCGTCGAGGACATCGCCGACGCCGCGGTGCTGTTCGCCCCGTCGGTGCAGCGGACCTGGGGGCCCCGGGTCATCGCCCGCGGCGCCGTCGGCACGGCGATGGCACTGCTGCTGGTGGCCACCGGGTTGGCGGTCGCCCACCGCATCCTCACCGGCGGGCTGACCGGGGTGTTCGTGGCCACCGGGGTCGCGGTGGTCGCGGTGCTGGCCGCGCTGGTGGCGCGCACCCGGTCGGCCGGGCCGGCCGCCGCGCTGTCGGTGTGCGCGCTCGCCCCGGTCGCCGCGGCGTTCGCGATGGGCGTGCCGGGCGGGTTCGGCGCGCCGAACGTGCTGCTGGCCGCGGCCGGGGTGACCGCCTGGTCGCTGATCGGGCTGACCCTGTCGGACCGGTCCGTGGCGGTGTTCACCGCCACCACCGCGGCCGCCGTCGCCACCATGCTCGTCGCCGCCGCCGCCTCGGTCTGGACGCCGGGGTGGACCATGATCGGCTGCGGGCTGCTGCTGCTCGGGCTGGTCACCGTGCTCGCCGCCCCGCAGCTGTCGGCCACCTGGGCCCGGTTCCCGCTGCCGGTCATCCCGGCCCCGGGCGACCCCACCCCGTCGGCGCAGCCGCTGCAGGTGCTGGCCGACCTGCCGCGCCGGGTGCGGCGCGCCGACGCCCACCAGACCGGGTTCATCGCCGCGGGCACCGGCCTGGCGGTGGCCGGCTCGGTGGCCCTGCTCGCCCCGGCCGACGCCTCGCCGTGGGCCTGGTACCTGGTGGCCGCCGCGGCCGCCGCGGGCGCGCTGCGGGCCCGGGTGTGGGACTCCACCCCGTGCAAGGCGTGGCTGCTGGCCCACCCCTACCTGGTGGCGGTGGCGCTGCTGGTCACCTTCACCGCCACCGGCCGCTACGCCGCGGCGTGGTGGACGCTGGCCGCGCTGACGGTGCTCGTGCTGATCTGGGCGGTCGCCGCGGCCTACCCGAAACTGGCCGAACCCGAGACGTATTCGGTGCCGATGCGGCGCCTCACCGGTTTCCTCGCCACCGGGCTGGACGCCTCGCTGGTGCCGGTGATGGCCTATCTGGTGGGGCTGTTCAGTTGGGTGCTCGATCGGTGAAGCCGACCCTGGCGCGGGCCGGCGCCCTCGCCGCCGCCGCCCTGCTGGCCGGCGGCCCGGCCGCGGCGGCCGTCGCGCCCCCGCAGGTCGATCCCGCGCTGCCGCCGCCGGCCGGCACCGCCGGGCCGGCGCAGCCGCTGGTCCAACGCAGTCCGTGCACCACCGGCGCGGTGCTGCCCGGCACCGATCCGGCCGCGCAGAACCCGAACCCGGCGGTGCTGGACCTGCCCGCCGCCTGGCGGCTCAGCCGCGGCGCGGGCGAGACCGTCGCGGTCATCGACACCGGCGTCACGCCCGGCCCGCGGCTGCCCGAGGTGCGGCCCGGCGGCGACTATGTGGCCGCCGGCGACGGGCTGACCGACTGCGACGGCCACGGCACCCTGGTGGCCGGACTGATCGCGGGCCGGCCCGGCGACGACGGGTTCTCCGGGGTGGCGCCCGACGCGCGGCTCATCGCGATCCGGCAGACCTCGGCGCACTACCAGCCGGCCGCCCCCGGTGGTGACCCGCAGCAGGCCCGCGCGGCCATCGACGTCGCCAGCCTGGCCCGCGCCGTGGTCCGCGCGGCCGACCTCGGCGCGCGGGTCATCAACATCTCGGTGGCGACCTGCCTGCCCGCCGACCGGACCCCGGAACAGGCCGAGCTCGGCGCGGCACTGCGCTACGCCGCCGTGGAGCGCGACGCGGTCATCGTCGCCGCCGCCGGCAACCTGGGCAACGGCGGCCCGGACGGTGCCGGGTGCGAGCCGAATCCGCTCGGCAGCGCGGCGGACCCGCAGGACCCGCGCAACTGGGCCGGGGTGGCATCGGTGTCGGTGCCGTCCTGGTGGCAGCCCTACGTGCTGTCGGTCGGCTCGGTCGACGCGGCCGGCGCGCCCAGCGCGTTCACCATGCCCGGTCCCTGGGTCGGGGTGGCCGCGCCCGGCGAACAGATCGTCTCGGTGAGCAACGCCCCCGACGGCGGGCTGGCCAACGCCCTGACCGGCCGCGAGGGCGAGCCCTACCCGGCCCGCGGCACCAGCTACGCCGCCGCCTACGTGTCCGGGGTGGCCGCGCTGGTGCGCAGCCGGTTCCCGCAGCTGCGCGCCGACGAGGTGATCCACCGCATCACCGCGACCGCCCAGGGTGCCGGCCGCTCACCGTCGAACCTGGTCGGCACCGGCCGGGTCGACCCGGTGGCCGCGCTGACCTGGGACGTGCCCCCGCCGCCCGAGGGACCCCCGGCGCCGCGCCGGATCGACCCGCCCCCGGCGCCGCCCGAGCGCGACCCGCTGCCGCGCATCGTCGCCTTCACCGGGGTGGGGGTGCTGGTGGTGGCGCTGCTGAGCGGCCTGGCGATCAAGGCCCATCGACGAAAGGACGACACCGTATGACCGCCCGCATCGCGCTGACGCTGCTGTTCGCCGTGCCGGCGGTGCTGGCCTACCCGTGGCCGGATCCCGCCGACCGCGGGCTGCTCGGCGTGGCCGTCGCGGTGGCGGTGGCGGCCCTGGCCCGGTGGCGCGGACAGTGGCTCAGCGCCGTCCCGGCCCGCCGGCTGGCGCTGTGGCGGCGCAACCGCGGCGCCCGCCGCCCGGTCCCGGCGCCGGACGAGCGCACCGTGCTGCTGCGGCTGGACCCGGCCGACGACCGCGCGGAGGTGCCGCTGGCGGTGCTGACCGGCTACCTGGACCGGTTCGGGGTGCGCTGCCACGCGGTCCGGGTCACCAGCCGCGACGTCGCCGGCGAGCGCACCACCTGGATCGGGCTGACCATCCGCGCCGCGGACAACCTGGCCGCGCTGGCCGCCCGCGGCCCGCAGCTGCCGCTGGCCGAGACCGCGTCGGTGACGGTGCGCCGACTGGCCGACCACCTGCGGGAGCTCGGCTGGACCGTCACCGTCGAGGACGACCCGGACGCCGTCGCACCGGCGCACCCCGGCGGCACCGAGACCTGGCGCGGCGTGCGCGGCGAGACCGGCTACACCGCCGCCTACACGGTGACCGTCGACGACCGGTTGCCCGGGACGCTGGCCGCGGTGTGGACCGCGCCCGGCCGGGAGACCTGGACGTCGCTGCAGTTCAGCGGGACCCGGGCCGCCCCGGCGGTCGCGGTGGCCTGCGCGCTGCACAGCCCCGACAAACCCGCCGCCCGCGCGCCGCTGCCCGGCCTGACCCCGCACCACGGTGGGCACGGTCCGGCGCTGGACGCGCTCGACCCGCGCGGCGGCCGGCTGGCCGCCCGGCCGGTGCCGCTGCGTCCCGAGCTGCTCGACGCGCTGCGCTGGCCGCTGACCGCGCCCGCACAGGACCGGGCCGAACAGCCGGCCGCCGCAAGCTGATTCAGGTGGGCAGGCCGAGCCGCTCGGCGTCGGCGCGGTAGCGCGCCACCCACTCGTCGGAGCGCTGATCGGCCTGCCGCTCCAGCACCGGCGGCGGTGCCAGCCGCGGATCCTGGCCGAGCCGCTCCAGGATGTCGGCGACGATCTCGGTGAGGTTGCGCCACAGCACCGGATAGGGCACCTCGATCGGGCACACCCGCTCCTCGGCGAACCAGGTGCGCCAGCCCTCCTCCTGGGCGCGCAGCATCCGCACCACGTGTGCGATCGCCCGCGCGTGGTACTGGGCGCGGGCGTCGCGCACCGGGTCCGGCCGGCCCCGCCACACCCGGGTCTGCACCGCCCGCCAGAACGACACCGCCTGCGACACCACGTCCGGGCGCCACACGTGGATCAGCAGCGGGTCGGAGCCGATCACGTCCCGGATCGCCGACAACAGCCCGGTGCCGGACCGCTCCGGCAGCTGCGCGGCCCGGTCCAGCAGCAGCGGGGTCTGGTTCCACATCAGCTTGCCGCCCCAGATCCCGTTCGGGGTGCGGCCGATGGTGCGGATGTGGTCCCGCCACGCGGTGGCCGGGGTGGTGTCCGGCTCGCCCGGCTCCAGCGGGTCCAGCAGCGCCAGGATCGACTCGTCGGTGACGCCGGCGAACCACTCCCGCGGCTGCGGCGAGCGGCTGGTGGCCGGCAGGTACTGGAAGAACTCCTGCGGCTCGCCGGCCACGCCGGTGGCGCGAAGCGACTCGACCAGCAGTGTGCTGCCGCTGCGCTGGGAGGCCAGCACGAGATAGGCGGTCGGTGTCCGGGTCACGGTGAAACCTCAACGCGTCGAACGGGTCTGGTCGTCTATCCCGCGCTCGGCGGCCAACGCCGACCGGCTCGTCGCCGCGATGCCGTGGATGCGCAGGTAGGTCTCGGTGTAGCGGATGGAGATCCGGGTGCCGGCGAACTCCGACGGGATCACGTCGCCGGTGCGCTGCCGCCAGTCGTGCAGCCGCACCGCCAGCTCGTCGGCGATCGCCCGGACCCGGTCGCTCGCCGTGCCGGTGAGCAGGTTCGTCGACTCGGTCGGGTCGGCGCGCAGGTCGTAGAGCTCGCGCGGCGGCCGCGGCGCGCGGATCGCGTCGGCCACCGCCTGCCCGGACGGGCTCTCGTCGATGTCCAGCGGCAGGTCCAGCAGTGGCCGCGACGCGTAGTTCTCGATGTAGCTGTACTCCTTGGTGCGGATGGCCCGGATCGGGTCGAACGAGTCGTGGTAGGTCTTGGCGGTGAACACCTGCTCGCGCACCGGCGTGCCCGCCCCGGGTGCGCCGATCAGGTTGGCCGCGTGCGAAACCCCTTCCACGTCATCGGGAATCGGTACCCCGAGCAGCTCCAGCAGGGTGGGCAGCAGGTCCACGCCGCTGAACAGCTCGTCGTAGCGGCGCGGCGCCACCGGCCGCCCGGCCGGCGGCCGCACGATCATCGCGATGCCGGTGCCGGCGTCGTAGAGCGTCGACTTCGCCCGCGGGAACGCCGGGCCGTGGTCGGTCAGGAACACCACCCAGGTCGAGTCGTCCAGGCCGGTGGCGGCCAGCGTGTCGAACAGCTCGCCCACGGCCGCGTCGGCCACCGCGATCGCCCCGTAGAAGTCGGCCAGGTCGGCCCGCACCTGCGGGGTGTCCGGCAGGTGCGGCGGCACCACCACGTCCGCGGCCGGCGCGGGGGTGTACCGGTCGTGCGGGTAGGGGCGGTGCGTCTCGAAGAACCCGGCCACCAGCAGCCAGGGCCGGCGCCGGTGGGCCTGCTCGGCCAGCCACGCCCCGGCCCGCTCCACCACGTACTCGCAGTAGGAGTTCGACACGTCGAACTCGTCGAACCCCAGCCGCGACGGGTACGACGTCTCGTGCTGCATCCCGAACAGCGCGGAGTACCAGCCGGCCTCGCCGAGCAGTTGCGGCAGCGTGCGCACCCCGGGCCGGTACTCCCAGCCGTGGTGGGCCAGCCCCACCAGCCCGTTGCTCTGCGGATAGCGGCCGGTGAACAACGAACCGCGCGACGGCGAGCACAGCGGCGCGGTGGCGTGCGCGCGGGTGAACAGGATGCCCTCCGCCGCGAGCCGGTCCAGCCGCGGGCTCGACACCCCGGGGTGGCCGTACGCGCCCAGGTAACGGCCCAGGTCGTGCCAGTGCACGATGAGCAGGTTGTCTCGCCGCGGGTCACTCACTGCGCATCCTTTCGTCGCGGTCAGGTGTCCACTCTCACCGCCCCGCACCGCGGCGGGCAATATTTCCGATCACCGAGTTCGCGGCCGCGCCCTACGGTGGAACCGTGCACCTCGACCAGTCGGACGGCACCCTGACCCTGCGCACCGGCGTGACCGGCGCGGCCGCCCCCATGGGCCACCGGCTCACCATCGTCTTCGACGCCTGGCGCATCGACGTCACCGCGGACGACGGCCGGCCGGTCTCGGGCAGCCTGGTCGTCGACATCGACTCACTGCGCGTGGTCGGCGGGGAGGGCGGGGTGACGCCGTTGTCCGGGCCGGAGCAGGGCATCGTGCGGTCCAACGCGCTGAAGACGTTGGACGCCAGGAAATTCCCGACGGCCGAGTTCCGGGCCGCCGAGTTCACCCGTACCGGCGCGGGGTACCGGCTGCACGGCCCGCTGACCCTGCACGGCCGAACCCGCGAGATCGACGTCGACGTGGCCGTCGCCGAGTCCGGCGGCGCGCTCGAGCTCACCGCCCGGGCCGAGGTGTCGCACCGGGCGTTCGGGATCAAGCCCTACTCGATGGCGATGGGCGCGCTGAAGGTCGCCGACATCGTCACCGTCGAATTCGCCGCGCGCGCGGTCCGCTAGGGGTGGTAGGGGATGCCGACGGCGCGGAACACGTACTCCGGCGACACGTCGAAGGCCAGTGTCCGGCGCGGCAGCTGCGCCAGCACCGACTCGGGCACCGGATCCTTGTAGTGCAGCGACAGCTGCCCGGTGAAGCGCTCGTCGACCGCGGCCAGATCGGCCTCCAGCAGGATGCCGCCGGGGGACACGGTCGCGGTGACCGCCCCGGTCTGCTCGGCGTCGAACCGCTGATCCATCGTGCGCCCGGCCAGCACCGGCACCGTGGACAGGGTGGTCAGCACCCGCTCGCGGGTGATCACCACCGAGCCGACGTAACCGGCCACCGTGCCGGGGGAGCGCAGCCCCGGGATCCGGCCGCTGAACCGCCGGGTGACCGGGACGTACTCGGCCACATGCAGGATCCCCTCGCGCTCGAGTTCGGCGCGCAGTTCCTCGGGCAGCTTGCCGATCCGCAGCAGCTTGCGCAGCACAACTGCCATGTGAACCACCCTACTGCGAAACGGGATCGCGCCGGTGCCGCCACCGAGGCGTCGGGGTCAGGGTTTGCAGCGGCGGCACCGGCGCACCGGGTATATCGGCGCCCCGCCCCGCGGTGTTACAGGCCCCGTGGTATCGCTGTGGGGTGGGCGCACGACGGGCATGGCCGGCCGGTACCGCGGTCGCCGCGCTGGCCGTGGCCGGGCTGCTGTGGCTCGGGGTCACGGCGCACTGGGGGTGGCTGGCCGGGCTGGACACCGCCGTGCTGGCCGCCGCGCACCGCTTCGGCGCCGACCGGCCCGGCTGGGTGACCGGCTGGGACGTGTGCTGCACGGTGTTCGGGCCGATGACGCTGCGCGCGGTCGCCGCGGTGATGGCGGTGGTGGCCTGGCGGCGCGGCGCTCGCCGGTCCGCACTGCTGCTGGTGACCGCGGTGGTGCTCAACGCGGTCGTGATCGAGGCGGTCAAGTTCGTCGTCGACCGGCCCCGCCCGGCCTCGGCGTTCGTCGCCGCCCATTCCAGCTCGTTCCCGTCCGGACACGCGTTCGGGGTGCTGGCCGGGGTGGCCGCGCTGCTCGTCGTCGGCCGGCCCCGGCTGGGCAGGGCGTGGTGGTGGCTGGTGGCGCTCGGGGCGGTGCTGGTGGCCGCGATCGGGATCGGCCGGGTGGTGCTCAACGTGCACCATCCCTCCGACGTGCTGGCCGGTTGGGCCCTGGGCTACGCCTGGTTCGCGGGCTGCCTGCTGGTCACCGATCCGGCGCGGGACGCAGCACCGGCAGCGCCCGGTAGTGGACCGTGAACGCGGCCTCGGTGCAGTCCTCGCCGACCTCGCCGTCATGGGCCACCGTTGTCGGCCCGTCGACGGTGTTGAAGCGGAACCGCGGCACCCGCAGTTCGTGGTAGAGCGGGCTGCGGTCGAGCCGGCCGGTCAGCACTGCGGCGAGCACCCGCAGCCGGCCGAACCGCCGGCCGCTCTCCAGGATCCGCACGTCGAGCAGCCCGTCGCTGATGGTCGAGCGCCGGGTGGGGGCGAATCCGCTGGGCAGGTAGGCCCCGTTGCCCAGGAAGAACAGGGAGGTCTGCAGGGTCCGGCCGTCGTAGCGGATGCGGACCGGTTCGGCGCTGCGCAGGGTGCGGGCCAGCGCGTAGGCGCCGGCCAGCGGTTTGCCGATGCGGTGCTCGAGGCGTTCGCGGGCCTGCACGTACTGCGGGTAGGCCCCGATGCTGGCGGTGTTGAGTACCACCTGTTTGTCGTTGAGGCACACCAGGTCCACCGGGGTGGTCCGCCCCGCGCGGACGGCCGCGATCGTCGCCTCGACGGTGTCGCAGCCGATGTCCTTGGCGAAATGGTTGAACGTGCCGCAGGGGAACACCGCCAGCGGCACCCCGGCCTGCACCGCGGCGGCCGCCGCGCAGGCCACCGTGCCGTCGCCGCCGCCGACCGCGAGCACCTCGGCCCGCCCGGCGGCCTCGGCCAGCACGTCGGCCACGTCGTCGTCGGCGCCGAGCTCGACGATCTCGGCGGCCGGCAGTGCCGCGGCCACCTCGTCGGCGACCCGGGCGCCGGTGCCGCCGCCGGAGGCCGGGTTGAGCACCAGCACCACCCCCGCGCCGTCCGGCCGGGGCAGGGTGGGAACGCCCGGGGGGTCGGCCGATTCACGCGATTCGCGCACCGGCGCGGCGGTCGGCACCACCCGGGCGCCGAGCACCGCGATCGCCGCGCCCAGCCCGAACCCGGCGAGCACGTCGCCGGGGTAGTGCGCCCCGGTCGCCACCCGCGACAGCCCCACCAGTCCGGCCAGCAGGCCCAGTCCCAGACCCAGCGGGGGATGCTCGAGGCCGACCCCGACCGCGAAGGCGGCGGCGCTGGCAGCATGCCCGGACGGCAGCGAGCTGCTCGTCGGCATCCGCCGGCCCAGGCGGCGCAACGGCACCGGGCCGCGGTCCGGACGCGGCCGGCGCCACAGCCGCTTGGCCAGCTGGTTGGTCACCAGGCTGGAGACCGCCAGGGTGGCCACCCCGCGGGCCGCGCCGCGCCGGGCGGCCGGCCCGCCCAGCCCGGCGATCGCCGCGGCCGCCGCGAACCACAGCTTGCCGTGGTCGGCGGCCGCGGACAGCCGGGGCATGGCGGCGTCCAGCAGCGGGCTGGGGGCGTCGGCGACCGCGGTGAACAGATCCCGGTCCAGCGCGGCGAGATCGCGGCCGAGGCCGGCGAGGGCGAGGTCCATGTCCTGCCCTGTTCCCCGGGCGCGGCCGGGCCAACCATCCCGGTGATCAATCCGTGTCCGAACGGTGGTCCGGGCCGTGACCGGCCGCCGAGAGGATGGAGCGGGTGCGTCGCCTGCTGGTCGTGGTGTGCGCGACGGCCCTCGCACTGGTCGTCGCGCCGACCGCGCACGCCGGCTACACGCCGTGGTTCGCCCGCTCGGTGGGGGCAGCCACCCAGGTGATTTCGGTTGTCGGCGTTGGTGGTTCGTCGGCCAAGGTGGACGTCTGGCAGCGCACCGCGCGCGGTTGGCAACCGGTGGGTGCCGGCATTCCGGCGTTCATCGGGGCAAAAGGCATGTCGCCCAACCACTTCGACGGATCAATGATGACCCCGATGGGCATCTACACGCTGGACTTCGCGTTCGGCACCGAACCCGACCCGGGCAGCGGCCTGCCGTACGTGCAGGTGACGCCGGACCACTGGTGGGACGGCGACATGAAAAGCCCGACCTACAACACCATGCAGGTGTGCCGGAAGCAGGACTGTCCGTTCAGCACCGCGCTCGCCGACGGCACCGAGAACCTCTACATCCCGCAGTACCGGCACGCGGTGGTGATGGGGGTGAACAAGGCCCGCATCCCGGGCAGGGGCGGGGCGTTCTTCGTGCACACCTCCGGCGGCGGGCCGACCGCCGGGTGCGTGGCGATCGAGGACGACACCCTGGTGCGGATCATGCGCTGGCTGCGTCCCGGGGCGCTCATCGCCCTGACCAAGACGTGACGCCCTCCCGCGAGCAGACGCAAAACCCCTGAAACACGGCGTTCCAGGGGTGTTCGCGTCCGCTCGCGGGAAAGAAGGGGAGGGGTCTCAGAGGTTCAGTGCGCGGCCGGGTTTGAGCTGGAACCCGAGGTTCTCCAGCGACATGGTCGCGTCGTAGGTGCGGTCGTAGCCGGTGGCGCAGATCTTCCAGCCGTCCGGGGTGCGGCGGTAGCGGTCCCGGTAGAACGCCGCGCCGATCAGCATGAAGTTGAAGTCCGGCGCGATCACCCGGTCCTGCAGGTACCACACCCCGGTCGCCTCGTCGCCGTCGACCGTGATCTCCGGATGGTCCACCCGGTGCTCGGTGATGATCTGCGGGCCCAGCGAGTTGCGCATGAACTCGACCAGCGAGTCCCGGTCGGTGAACCGGTGCTCCTCGCCGATGGATTCGCCGTAGTCGCCGACCACGTCCTCGGTCATGGTCGCCGCGAACGCCGCCCAGTCCTTGGTGTCCAGCGCCCGCAGATACCGGTACTTGACCTGTTTGATCTCCTCGATGTCGGACATGCCCGACATTGCAGCACAGGAGTGTCGGGGTTGGGCGCGTTCCCTCATCGCGGCTAGGGTGGGCACCCGTATGAACACCCCACTGGGGTTGTCGATCGGGTCCACCAACCTGGTCTCGGCACGGGTGGGCGAGCAACCCGTCATCCGGCGCAGCGCCCTGCAACGCCCGGACGGTTCGGTGCTGACCGGTTTCGTGGAGCGGATCGGCGATCCGATACCGCTGGTCGCCGCCGACGGGTCGGCACATCCGGCCGATCGGCTGCTCACCGACGCGCTGGCGTTGATGGCCGGTCCACAGCCGCCGGCGGGGCTGGCCGTCGCGGTGCCGGCGCACTGGTCGCCGTCGATGAGGTGGGCGTTGCGCGCCGCCGTGCGCGACCATCCGGTGCTCGGCGCCGGCGGGCAGCCACGGCTGGTCTCCGACGCCACCGCCGCGCTCACCGCGCTCAACGCCAACCCCGGCTTCGCCTCCCGCGGGGTGGTGGCGATGCTGGACTTCGGCGGCACCGGCACCAGCCTCACCCTCGCCGACGCCGGCGCGGCCTTCGAACCCGTCGACGCCACCGTCCGCCACGCCGACTTCAGCGGCGCACAGCTCGACTCGGCCCTGCTCACCCGGGTGCTCGACGGGCTCGGCGGCGACGGCGTCGACCCGGCCGGCACCGTCGCGGTGGGGGCGCTGGCCCGGCTGCGCGACGACGTGCGCCGCGCCCGCGAGCGGCTCTCGGTCGACACCGCCACCGCCCTGGCCGTCGAGCTGCCCGGCCACCGCACCGAGGTGCGGCTCACCCGGGGCGACGTCGAGGCGCTGGCCGAGGCGCCACTCGCCGGTGCGCTGGCCGCGATGGACGACCTGCTCGACCGCAACCGGCTGGCCTGGGCCGACCTGGTGGCGGTGGTGGCGATCGGCGGGCTGGCGTCGATGCCCTTTGTGGTGCAACGGCTTTCGCAGCACGCCCGGAAACCGGTGGTGGTCAGCCCGGCCCCCGCGCTGGACCCGGCCATCGGGGCGGCGCTGTTCGCCGCCT
Source organism: uncultured Mycolicibacterium sp. (assembly GCF_937941905.1). GTDB lineage: Bacteria > Actinomycetota > Actinomycetes > Mycobacteriales > Mycobacteriaceae > Mycobacterium. The sequence goes on from NZ_CALDGS010000119.1 coordinate 18,738, forward strand.
ACGGCCCAGAGGCCGACGCGCCGACCACCGCGGCCCCCACCGTCGGCGTGGCGCTGCCGCCCGGGCCGCCGGCCGATCCGGCCGCCCCCGGCTCGGCGACCTTCCGCGCGCTGGCCTGGTCGCAGGAGCAGCCCCGCGACGACGACGTCATGCCGTTCGTCGCCGACCTCGATCCGGACGAGGTGCCGGAGCCGGCACCGGTGTTCGACGCCGAACCGGTCGACGCCGGGCTGTGGCGGCGGCTGCCGCTGATGGTGTTCGTCGCCACCGCGGTCGCCGTCGTCGTCGCGCTGGGCGGGGTCACCTACGCGCTCACCAGCGCCACCGAATCCACCCCGACCGAGACCCCCACCGCGCCCCCGCCCCCGCCGCCGGTCACCGAGGAGCCGCCGCCCCCGCCGGTCGTCGAGGAGCCGCCGCCCCTGCCGCCGGTGGTCGAGGAGCCGGCCCCGCCTCCGGTGGTCACCGTCACCCAGGCGCCGCCCCCGCCGCCGGAGACGACGACCATCACCGTCACCCCGACCACGACGGAGCCCACCACGACGGAGCCCACCACGACGACCACCACCACGGCGCCCACGACCACGACGACCACGACGCAGCCGCCGCAGACCACGACGACGATCTGGCCGTCTCCCACCACGGTCACGCCCACCCCGGTGCCACCCAGCACCACGCAGCGGCTGCGCACCACCCACATCTCGGTGCCGCTGCTGCCGCCGATCCCGGTCGTGGTGCCGGAGCCCTGAGCACCCCGAGCGCGTACTCGGCGACAATGCAGCTATGAGAATCGCAGCCACCCTGGCGGCGGCGGCCGCGCTCGTCGCCGTCCCGGGCTGTGAGGCCCAGGCACAGCCGGCCGAACCACGGGCCGACGCGGCGTGCGCCACCGAGCTCGCCGGGGCGCTCACCCGCGTCGACGACACCGTGCTGCGCTGCCACGACGGGCACTGGCAGCCGGACACCGACCCCTACCCGGTCAGCGACAAGTGGCTCACCTCCGACGCCGGGCTCACCCTGCACGGTCAGGGCCGCCGCAACCCGGAGATGCTCGCCGGGCAGTGGATCGGCTGGCCGCAGCAGGCCGACGACCGGTGCAGCGCCGAGCAGGTTGTGGTGGTGGCCGCCGGGGAGCTCTCCGAACCCCAGGCCGCCGAGGCCGAGCGCGGCAGGCCGCTCGAGCTCGCGGTGGCGCCGACGATGTTCTCCACCCTGCTGCGCGGGGACTGCCTGTGGCTGCGCGTCGGCTGACCGCCGCCAGGGCGGCACTGCCGGGGCTGCTCGCGTTGCTGCTGTGGACGGCCCCGGCCGCGGCCGCCCAGCCGCTGCCCGACGTCGCCCCCGTCCCGGGCGGACCCCCGGTGGCCTACCGGCAGGTCGAGGTGCAGGTGCAGGCCCCCGACGGGCGGACGGGCCTGCGGTTGCGCGCCTACGACCCGGTCGACGACGTTTCCCGCAGCCACGGGCTGATGGGCGTGACCGACCTGCCCGCCGACGCCGGGATGCTGTTCCGCTGGACCGGGCCGCGCGCCGGCGGCTTCTGGATGCTCGACACCCCGCTGCCGCTGTCGATCGCCTTCGCCGACGAGCACGGCGTGATCGTGGACCTGCTCGACATGGAACCCTGCCCGGCCGCGCCCTGCCCGAGCTACCGGCCCGCCGCCCCGTACGTCACCGCACTCGAGGTCAACCGCGGAGTGTTCGCCGCCGCCGGGGTGGCGCCGGGCTGGCGGCTGGCGCTCCCGTCAGATCTGCCACATCCGCCGCATCCGTGACGCGGGCCGGTGTCGGCCGACGGGCACCCCGGTACCCTCGGACCCGTCGACCGGCAGATCGGGAGCGTGACAGTGGATCTTGTGCTCGGTTTCTCCGTGACCACCGCGGGCGTGCGCTACGTGGTGGTCGAGGGAGCCACCGGCGAAGGCGCCACCCTGGCCAGCGGGGTGGCCGATCAGGCCTCGGCGGTGCAGGCCGCCGTGGCGCAGAGCGGCCTCGCCGCCGCCGCGCCGATCCGGGTGCGTTCGGCGGGCGTGACCTGGTCGGGTCCCGCGGTGGTGGAGGCCACCGCCCTGGTGGACGCGCTCGCCGCCGCGGGGGTCGAGCACGCCGTCGCCGTCCCGCCCACCGAGGCCGCGCTCGCGCTGGCCACCGGGGTCGGGGCGCGCACCGACCACGACACCGTCGCGGTCTGCATCACCGAACCCGAGGAGACCTTCGTCGCCGCGGTGCGGCCCGACGAGGTCGGGATGCGCACCGTCGACGGCCCGCTCGACGCGCGGACCCTCGCCGAACACCTCGACGGCAGGCCGGAGGCGGTGTTCGTGCTCGGCGGCGCCGCCGACCGCGACGAGCTCGTGGCCGGGCTGCAGGACCTGCTGGCCGTTCCCGTCTACACCACCGCCGAGGCCGACCTGGCGCTCGCCCGCGGCGCGGCGCTGGCCGCCACCCCGGTGATCGGCGGCCTGGCCGCCACACCGCCGGCCGCCGGCGCCGGCGCCGCCGGGCTGTCCCGGGCGAACCGGGCGCTGCTGGCGGTGGTCGCCACCGCGGCGGTGGCCCTGGTGACCTCGGCCTCGGTGGCGCTGACCATGCGGGTGGTCCCCGACGCCGAGCAGCGCACCGCCGCCGAACCCGGGCAGGCCGTCCGCGTCGTGCCGCAGGCCCCGGCGCCGCGGCCGAAACCGGCCGAGGCGGTTCCCGAGCGGGCCCCGGCGCCGGTCGAACCGCCCGCGGCCCCCGCCCCGGAGCCCGCGTCGCTGCCCGCCCCGGCCCCGGAGCCCGTGTCCCTGCCCGTCCAGCCGGAGCCCGCCGCCGTGCCGCCCGCACCCGAGCCGGCCTACCTGGCGCCCGAGCCCGCCTACGTGCCCGAACCCGTCGCGGTCGCCCCCGCGCCGGAGCCCGCGGCGGTGCCGCCGGCGCCCGATCCGGCCGCCGTCCCGCCCGCGCCGGACCCAGCCGCCGTGCCGCCCGCGCAGCCGCCGGGGTACGTGCCGCCGGTCCCGCCGCAGCCGCGGCTGCGGGACCTGATCATCGAGAAGATTCCGATCCTCAACCGGTTCCACACCCCGCAGTGGGTCACCCCGTAGCGGGCCGCGCATGACACGCCACCGGACACGCGGCGTGTTATGAGATTGTGACTTTTCGTTTCGTTGACCGTATGGTGGTACCCCGTGGGCAAACATCGGCTTCCTCGGGGCCGGCGCACGTCCCGCTGGGGACTGGCCGCGGTCGTCGCCCCCGTTGCCGTGATCTGTGCGGCCGCCACCGACACCGCATCGCGCTCGGCCCCCGGGGCGTCCGACCCGGCACCGCAGGCCTCGCCCTGCTGCCTGGAGCTCGTCGACGCCGCACCGGCGGCCCCCGCGGCGGCCGCGCCGCAGGCCGTGCTGGCCGCCGCCCACACCGAACCCGGCACCGCCTCCCGGTGGCGGGTGGTGCGGCCCCGCATCCATGAGGCGCTGCCCGTCGGCAAGGCGCCCGAGCAGGGCCTGCAGGTCAAGACCATCCTCGCCGCGCGGGCGATCAGCGCGGCGTTCCCGCAGATCCAGCAGATCGGCGGGGTGCGCCCGGACGCGCTGCGCTGGCACCCCAACGGGCTCGCGCTCGACGTGATGATCCCCAACCCCACCTCGGCCGAGGGCATCCGGCTGGGCAACGCGATCGTGGCCTTCGTGCTGGAGAACGCCGAGCGACTCGGGCTGCAGGACGCCATCTGGCGCGGGGTCTACTACAGGCCGAGCGGGCCGCGCGGCAGTGCCGCGGGCCACTACGACCACGTGCACATCACCACCACCGGGGGCGGTTACCCCACCGGGAACGAGGTGTACCTGCGCGAGGTCGTCCTGCGGTAGCCCCGCGGGAGCGAGCCGGTCAGCGGCTTGTCGACCTCGGCCTGGCGGGCCGGGTCACCGGTAGGTCAGCCGCAGGTGCTCCAGCCGTCGCACGAGCAGGCTCGGCAGCCAGCGGCCCACCTCGCCGGCCTCGATCCAGTCGGTGCGTCGCAGCAGTTCGCGCAGCACCACCCGGGCCTCCATCCGGGCCAGCGCCGCCCCGATGCAGAAGTGCACCCCCTTGCCGAAGCTGATGTGGCCCTTGCTGTTCGGTCGGTCCAGCCGGAACGTGTCGGGATCGTCGAAGCGGGCCGGGTCGCGGTTGGCCGAGCCCCACAGCAGCAGCAGCCGGGACCCGCCGGGCAGCGCCGCCCCGCACAGTTCGGTGTCGGCGACGACGTGCCGGTAATGGCCGCGGAACGGCGGTTCGTAGCGCAGGATCTCCTCGAGAAACGCGTCGAGCAACTCCGGTGCCGCGCGCAGCCGGTGTTGCACGTCCGGCCGGGTGGCCAGCAGCCAGGCCGCCGACCCGAGCAGGGAGGCGGTGGACTCCCCGCCGGCGCTGAACAGGATGATGAGCATCGCCTGGGCGGCGGCCTCGGTCAGCTCGCCGGCGGCACAGGCGCGCACCAGGTCGCCGAGCAGATCGTCGCGCGGGGCGGCCGCGGCACGGGCGAACCGGTCGGTGATGTATCCGGTCAGCTCGCCGACCGCCACCATGGCATCGGCGAGCTGATCGGCGCCGACGAGCCCCTCGACCACCTGGGTGGCCGCGTAGCCCCACCGGGCCAGTTGCTCGGCGTCGCCGTCGGGCACCCCGATGATCCGGGCGACGACGAGCATCGGCAGCCGGTTGGCCACCGCACCCATCCACTCGATGCCGCCCGCCCCGGCGCCGGCGGTCCACAGCCGGTCGAAGGTCTCGGCGACGAACGACTCCAGCGCTCGGATGCGCTTGGCGGCCAGCTGCGGCAGCAGCACCCTGCGGTGCACCGCGTGCACCGGGTCGTCGGCGGTGGCCAGCACGTGGCCGGCGCCGCCGAGCCCCTCCATCTCGAAGGCCTCCACCCGGCCGTCGGGCCGGTAGAGCATCGTCGCGGTGAGGTTGGACGAGAAGTCCGCGGTGCGGGCGACGGCGTCGTTGACCGCCGCCCAGTTGCACACCGCGTAGAAGCCGGAGTCGCCGATGCGGTGCACCGGCCCGGCCGCGCGCATCCGCGCATACAGCGGGTAGGGGTCCTGGATGTGGGTGTCGTCGAACAACTGGATTGCCAGCGACGTCATGGCGTTCACGCTGCGGGCCGGCCGGGCCCGCCGTCAACGGGCCGGGGCGAACTTGAAATCACAGGTCAGGCCGGTGGCGGGCGGGTTTCTCAGGCCCCGGCGCCGACCAGCGGCGATGCTGAGAAAAAGTACTGGATCCGTCTCAGAGCTGAGATGATGTGTCGATCGTGGCGCAGGACTGGCTGATCGGGGAGCGGCGGGCGGCGGCGGCCGAACGGATCTACGCCGCCGCGACCGATCTGGTGCTCCAGCACGGGCTCGACGCCCTGGACATCGACGCGCTGGCGGCGAGGGTGCACTGCTCGCGGGCCACCGTCTACCGCTACGCCGGCGGCAAGGCGGCGATCCGCGACGCGGTGCTGGTGCGCCTGGCCGCGCGCATCGTCGAGTCGGTGCGCGCCGCGGTCGCCGGGCTGTCCGGCCGGGAGCGCGTGGTGCAGGCGATCGTGGTCGCGCTGCAGCACATCCGGGCCGACCCGCTGCGGCAGATGATGGCCGGCCTGAGCGCCGACCGCGATCTGGGCGAGCTCGCCGATTCCCCGGCGCTGGGCCGGCTGGCCGCCGAGCTCACCGGCATCACCGACGACGCCGAGGCCGCCCAGTGGATCGTGCGGGTGGTGATGGCGCTGGCGGTCTGGCCGGCCGCCGACGAGGCCGCCGAGCGGCGGCTGGTGCAGCGGTTCGTCGCCCCGGCGTTCGGGTGAGCGGCGAGGAACGCGAAAAGCCCGGCGTCAGCCGGGCTTTCGCTCCTGGAGCCGATGACGGGAATCGAACCCGCGTTCTCAGCTTGGGAAGCTGATGTTCTACCATTGAACTACATCGGCGCACCGACGCTGACCTGCGCAAACCCCCCGGATCCGTCGGCCGTTGGGGGCCGAGTGTCACCGGCGGCGGCGCGGGACGTCGTCGTCGGTTTGAAAGCATACAACCCCGGTTCAAGAGCCCGAAACATCGCCCCGGTTGTGACGCGCGTCGCAGCCCGGCGCCCGTCGCGCCCCCGCCTGGACGGGCCACCCGATACGCTCGTGCCGTGCTGCTCTCCGACCGCGACATCCGTGCCGAAATCGCCGCCGGGCGGCTGGTGATCGACCCGTTCGACGAGAGCCTGGTGCAGCCCTCGAGCATCGATGTCCGCCTGGATCGGTTGTTCCGGGTGTTCAACAACACCCGCTACACCCACATCGACCCGTCGATCCAGCAGGACGAGCTGACCACGCTGGTCGAACCCAAGGAGGGCGACCCGTTCGTGCTGCACCCCGGCGAGTTCGTGCTCGGCTCGACGCTGGAGTGCTGCACCCTGCCCGACGACCTGGCCGGCCGGCTGGAGGGCAAGTCCTCGCTCGGGCGGCTCGGGCTGCTCACCCACTCCACCGCGGGGTTCATCGACCCCGGCTTCAGCGGCCACATCACCCTGGAGCTGTCCAACGTCGCCAACCTGCCGATCACGCTGTGGCCGGGCATGAAGATCGGCCAGCTGTGCCTGCTGCGGCTGACCAGCCCGGCCGAGCACCCCTACGGCAGCGCCGAGGCCGGGTCGAAGTACCAGGGCCAGCGCGGCCCCACCCCGTCGCGGTCCTACCAGAACTTCATCAAGGCCGACTGACGCCGGCCGGCGCCGTCCGTTCGGACGATTTCCGTTACCGGCCACGGGCCGGTTCCGGCCGTCGCGGGTAGGGTCGGGGGCATCTGGTTGGCGGGTGCCGTCAGCTAACGCCACGGCTGTAACGCGTCGATGCCCCGTAGCGATGAATATGCGAGTTGACGGCACGCTTCGGCGAGGTGCGCAACGACGACGGCGATGACATAGCAAACAGTCTGGAGGCGGTCGTGGACATCGTGCTAGGTGTATCGATGACACCTACGACGGTCCGCATGGTGCTGGTCGAAGGGGAGATGGCCGACGGCGTCACCGTCGATCACGACGTCTTCGACATCACCGCAACCGAGGGATCAGCAACGCCGAGCGCAGCCGAACAGGTGGTCGCCGCGGTGCTGGGCACCCGGGAGAGCGCCGCCGCCGGCGGACACCGGCTCCGCTCGGTCGGGGTCACCTGGACCGACCACGCCACCGCCGCCCGGTTGCGGGCCACCCTCGCCGCCCGCGGGCTCGACGACGTGATGCTGGTGTCGGAACTGCACGCCGCGGGCGCCCTGGCTCAGGCGGTTGGCCGCCGCTACGGCTACGACGCCACCGCGCTGTTCTTCATCGAACCGGACAACGCCACCCTGGCCGTGGTGCGCACCGACGACGGCTCGGTGGTCAAGGTGCAGAACGGCAGCCTGCGCAACACCGATGCGATGGCGGTGATCACCGCGATGGCCGCCGCCGTCGACGCCCAGACCGACCCGCCGCAGGCGCTGTTCGTGGTGGGCTCCGGGGTGGACACCACCGAGGTGCGGGCCCACCTGGAGATGCTGGTCACGCTGCCGGTCAACGCCCCCGAGGACGCGGAGTACGCGCTGGCCCGCGGCGCGGCGCTGGCCGCCGCGCAGGCCCCGCCGTTCGAGGCGTCGACCGTCGGGCTGGCCTACTCCAAGGTGCCCGTCGCCGGTGACGGTGAGTTGGACTGGGCCGGTGCGGACGGGGCGCTCACCGCCCATGCCGCCGCCTACGCCGCGTTCGGCAACGCCGCGACCCAGCTCGCCCCGGTCGAGCCGGCTCCGGCGGAGGCCGACCCGAACGAGAGCGAGCGCCGACCGTTCCTGCTCGTCGGCAGCGCGCTCACGTCGATCTTCGTGGTCGGGGTGGTGGCGCTGGCCATCTCGCTGGCGGTGAGCATCCGGCCCACCGCCGACCAGCGGCCGAGCCCGGCCGAGAGCGCGATCGTGCCGAACACCGCGGCCCCGGCCCCGCGGGCCCGGCCGGAGGGGCCGCAGCCGGCACCGCCGCCGGAGACCATCACCGAACCGCTGCCGGTGGTGCAGCAGGCGCCGGCGCCGGCCGCCCCGGCCGCGCCCCGGACGGTGTTCGTCGAGCGGCCCGCCCCGGCACCGGCCGCGCCCGCCCCCGCTCCGGCGGCTCCCGCACCGGCCCCCGCTCCGGCGGCTCCCGCACCGGCACCCGCCCCGGCGGCTCCCGCGCCCGTTCCGGCACCCGCTCCTGCGGCGCCGGCGCCCGTGCCGGTCCCGGTGCCGATCCCGGTCGGCGTGTTGCCGGCTCCGGAGCCGCCGGTGTTCTGGCCGCGGCCGCGGCTGCCACGGCTCTTCGATCCGGACGTGCCGATCGTGCGCCCGCCGTGGGTGGACGACGAGCCGCGTGCGCCCCGGTTCCCCAAGCCGCCCCAGAATCCCCAGCCACCCCAGAATCCCCAGCCACCTCAGAATCCCCAGCCACCCCAGGCGCCCGACCTGCCGCAGCTGCCGACGCCGCCGGTCCGGACACCCGCGCCCCAGCCGCCCCAGGTGCCGCAGTTGCCCTCGCCGACCCAGGTGCCCCAGCCGCCGCAGCAGGCGCCCCGAGTGCCGGTGACCCCGGCGCCACAGGCGCCGCAGCCGACCCAGGCGCCGCAGGTACCCCAGGCTCCACGGGCTCCGCAGCCGACCCAGGCGCCGCAGGCGCCGCAGGTGACACAGCCCTCGTGGGGGCCGTCCGGCACCGGCGGCTCCGGCGGCCCGGCGGGGCGCTCCGGCGGCTCCGGCCAGGGTGGCTCCGGCGGCGGCAGCGGCGGGTCCGGCCCGGCCTGGCCCTGGCCGTTCGGCTGAGCCGAGCCCGTAAGCTCGCCGGTATGAGGCCGGACATCAGGCAACGCATCCGCTGGGCCGCGCTGCACGGCTTCGTCCGCGCCCTCGCCGGCTACGGTGCCCGGCGCGGCGACCCGCAGGCCCGGCTCATCGCCGACCCCGCCGTGCGCGCCGACCCGGCCGCGTTCGCCGACGAGCTGCGCGGCCGCGGCCCGGTCGTTCGCGGCCGCGCCGCCCTGCTCACCTTCGACCACCGGGTCTGCCACGAGGTGCTGCGCAGCGACGACTTCCACGTCACCTGGCAGGGGGCGACCCTGCCCGCGCCGCTGCGCTGGATCGTGCAGCGCACCGACGAAGGATTGCTGCACCCGGTGCAGCCGCCGTCGCTGCTGTCGGTCGAGCCGCCGGACCACACCCGCTACCGCAAGCTGGTGTCGTCGGTGTTCACCGCGCGCGCCGTCGCCGCGCTCAGGGACCGCGTCCAGCAGACCGCCGACTCGCTGCTCGACGGGCTGGCCGACGAACCCGGCGTCGTCGACGTGGTGGCGCGCTACTGTTCGCAGCTGCCGATCGCGATCATCAGCGACATCCTCGGTGTGCCCGAGGCCGACCGCCACGAGGTGCTGCGGTTCGGCGAGCTCGGCGCCCCCAGCCTCGACATCGGGCTGTCCTGGGCGCAGCACCGGCAGGTGCACCGCGGCATCGTCGGGTTCAACACCTGGCTCACCGCCCACCTGCGCAAACTGCGCCGCGACCCCGGCGACGACCTGCTCAGCCAGCTCATCGTCGCCTCCGACACCGAGGCCCATCTGACCGACCGGGAGCTCGAGGCGCTGGCCGGGCTGGTGCTGGCCGCCGGCTTCGAGACCACGGTCAACCTGCTCGGCAACGGCATCCGCATGCTGCTCGACGCCCCCGACCAGCTCGAGCTGCTGGCGCAGCGGCCCGAGCTGTGGCCCAACGCGGTCGAGGAGATCCTGCGGCTCGACCCGCCGGTGCAGCTGACCGCGCGGATGGCGGCCACCGACACCGAGCTCGCCGGCGAGCCGGTGCGCCGTGGCGAGGTGGTCGTCGTGCACATCGCCGGGGCCAACCGCGACCCGAAGGTGTTCGACGACCCGCACCGCTTCGACGTCACCCGCGCCAACGCCGGCCGGCACCTGTCGTTCTCCGGCGGCCGGCACTTCTGCCTCGGGGCGGCGCTGGCCCGCGCCGAGGGCGAGGTGGGGCTGCGCACCTTCTTCCAGCGCTACCCGAACGCCCGGCGCGCCGGGGCGGGGGTCCGCCGCGACACCCGGGTGCTGCGCGGCTGGGCAACTCTGCCGATCGCACTCGGTGCCGAACAGGTCGCGGTAAGTTCATGAACGTGGACTTTCGGGCGGTGCTGCTCGACGAGACGCACGCCTTCGGGGAGCTGCTCCGGTCGGCCGATCCGGCGACCGCGGTGCCCACCTGTCCCGACTGGACCCTCAAACAGCTGTTCCGCCACGTCGGCCGCGGCAACCGGTGGGCCGCCCAGATCGTGCTGGACCGCCGGGTGGAACCGCTCGACCCGCGCGACGTGCCCGACGGCCGGCCGCCCGACGACCCGGACGCCGCGATCGACTGGCTCGACGACGGGGCCCGGCTGCTGCTGCGCGCCGTGGACGTGGTCGGCTCGGCGGCCAAGGTGTGGACGTTCCTCGGCGCCCGCCCGGCCGGGTGGTGGATCCGGCGCCGCGCCCACGAGGTGGCGGTGCACCGCGCCGACGCCGCCATCGCGCTCGGCGCCGACTTCGACCTGCCCGCCGAGGTGGCCGCCGACGGCATCAGCGAATGGATCGAGCGCTGCGCCATCGAGTCCCGGCGCCGCCGGCCCCCGCTGGACCGCGGCCAGACCCTGCATCTGCACGCCACCGACGGCGTGCTCGGCGGGATGGGGGAGTGGACCGTCACCTGCGACGAGGAAGGCCTGGACTGGTTCCACGACCACGGCAAGGGCGACGTCGCGGTGCGCGGACCGGCCCGCGACCTGCTGCTGGCGATCACCCGCCGGCGCACCGCCGAGGAACTGGGCCTGGAGCTCTTCGGCGACGCCGCCCTGTGGCAGCGCTGGCTGGCCGGTACACCGTTCTGACCGGGCGATGGCGTACCTTTGCCAACCATGACGACCTCGGAGATGGCCACCGTTCTGGCCTGGCACGACGCGCTCAACGAAGGTGATCTCGACACCCTGGAGCGGTTGAGCAGTAACGACATCGAGATCGGCGACCCCGGCGGCGCGGTGCAGGGTCACGCCGCGCTGCGGGAGTGGGCCCGGGCCTGCCCGTTGCGCGCCGAGGTCGGGCGGGTCTACGTGCGGGGCGGCACGGTCGTCGTCGAACAGACCGTCACCGGGGCCGACGGCCGCACCGACACCGCCGCGGCGGCGTTCCACGTCTCGCACGACCACGTCACCTCCGTGTTCCGCCACCCCGATCTGGCCACCGCGCTGGCGGTCACCGAACTCACCGAAGAGGACCTCGTCGGCTGATGCGCGGCATCGTCCTGGCCGGCGGGTCGGGAACACGGCTGCACCCCATCACCCTGGGCGTCAGCAAACAGCTGCTGCCGGTCTACGACAAGCCGCTGATCTACTACCCGCTGTCCACGCTGATGATGGCGGGGATCCGGGACATCCTGGTCATCACCACCCCCGAGGACGCCCCGGCGTTCCACCGGTTGCTCGGTGACGGTTCGCAGTTCGGCATCGACCTCGGCTACGCGGTGCAGCCCCGGCCGGAGGGCCTGGCGCAGGCGTTCGTCATCGGCGCAGACCACATCGGCACCGACACCGTGGCACTGGTGCTGGGGGACAACATCTTCCACGGACCCGGCCTGGGCACCAACCTGCAGCGGTTCCAGAACGTCAGTGGCGGCGTGATTTTCGCCTACCGGGTGGCCGACCCGTCGGCCTACGGGGTGGTGGAGTTCGGCCCGGACGGCACCGCGCTGTCGCTGGAGGAGAAACCGGCGCGGCCCAGGTCGCACTACGCGGTGCCGGGGCTGTACTTCTACGACAACGACGTCGTCGAGATCGCCCGCGGGCTGCGGCCGTCGGCCCGGGGCGAGTACGAGATCACCGAGGTCAACCAGGTCTATCTGGAGCAGGGCCGGCTGCACGTCGAACGGCTCCCGCGCGGCACCGCCTGGCTGGACACCGGCACGTTCGACTCGCTGCTGGACGCAGCCGATTTCGTGCGCACCGTCGAACGCCGCCAGGGGCTGCGGATCGGGGTGCCCGAGGAGGTGGCCTGGCGGCTGGGCTACATCGACGACGACCAGCTCGCCGACCGGGCGCACGCCCTGCTCAAGTCCGGCTACGGCGGTTACCTGTTGCGGTTGCTCGAGGAGCGCTAGCCCCCGTTCTCTCCCGCGGGGCGGGGGTGGCCAGCACGGTGGCGATCGCGGTCGTCAGCGGCACCGACAGCGCCAGCGCGATGCCGCCGACCGCCGACCGGGCGATCTCGGTGGCCACGCTCTCGCTGGTGAGCACGTCGGCCAGCGACCGGTTGGCGACGCTGAACAACAGCAGCAGCGGCAGCGCACTGCCGGCGTAGGCCAGCACCAGGGTGTAGACGGTGCTGGCGATGTGGTCGCGGCCCACCCGCATCGCACCGGTGAACACCGCCCGCCGGGTGCTGCCCGGGATCCGGGCGAGCTCGAACACCGCCGAGGCCTGGGTGACGGTGACGTCGTTGAGCACGCCGAGCGAGCCGATGATGAACCCGGCCAGCAGCAGCCCGGTGATCGACACCCCGCCCAGATACGCGGCGACCTCGT
>NZ_CALDGS010000120.1 GCF_937941905.1 uncultured Mycolicibacterium sp.
GCGGCTCGCGTATCCCCGCGATCTGCCGCCACATCGCGGAGTTGTCGCCGGACCTGGTGGTTCTCACCGAATTCCGCGAGCGAAACGAGTCGGCTCTGCGAGCGAGCCTCGAGGCGCTGAACTATCCCTTCATCGTCACCTCCGGGCCGACGGGCACGGAGAACGGCCTGCTGGTCGCCGCACGCCGACGCATCGAACCCGACCCTGAGGTCGAGCGGCCGGAGATCGACGCCGAACGCTGGCTGCCGATGCGGGTCCCGGATCTGGACCTGGAACTACTGGCGTTGCATATTCCGGGCGCCCCCGACAACAAGTTCGTCGACGGTTACGGAATCTCGGGCACAAAACGCAAAGAACTGCTCTGGACCCGCACCATCGAATACGCCAAGGCCAGGACCGGCCGCAATGCCGTGCTGGTCGGCGATTTCAACACCGGAGTGCGGATCGACGCCGAGGGCGCCATGTTCAAGCAGTCGCATTTCATGACCGAACTGCTCGAGACCGGGTTCATCGACACCTGGCGCCATCTGCATCCCGGCAAACGCGACTACACGTGGTATTCGAAACGCCGGGACAAGGCCACCGGGCGAACCGAGGACCATAACGGATTCCGGCTCGACTACACGTTCATCGCCCCGCCCTGCGCGCGGCGATCACCGCGGCCGACATTCTCCACGGGCCGCGCCACGCCGGTGCCTCCGACCACGCGGTGGTGCTCGTCGAGCTCGCGCCGGCGACCCCCGAAGCAGCGCAGCCCCAGCCCGCCGGACGCCGCACGCAGGCCCCGGCCATTGCTCCGACGTCGAAGACCGGGTCGCCCGGCTCGGCCGAGGACGCTCCGCTGGCCACGCCCGTCCCCGGCTACGCCAACCTGGTCCGGTTCGACCTGCAGCCCGGCACGCTTCCAGACATGGCCTGTGGGGTGAACGGTGAACCGTGGCAGCAGGTGTTCCGCCCGACCCATGTCACGGTGGAGTGGTCGAGCGGCGTGCTCAAGGACGTGCGGATCTGGGGGCCGCTGATTCGCAAGGACGGGTCACTCGGCAAGCGGATGCTCGATCACCGGTGGAAGCGACCGATCGGCGTGGGTGGGGTGACTATCGACGACCTTCCGGCCCCGGTGGCGAGCATGGTGCGCGCCTACCTCGCAAAGACCGGCTGAGTGACCCGGACCGGGACCGCCGCGCCGCCCCGCGCGATCGGGTGCGGCAATCGCGAGCCGGAATTTGCGGTCGCCAACCCGACCGATTCGGGATCTACGCGCAGAATTCTCCGATGCCGGTCCTGCCGCCGCAACGGGGATTACCACCGTCTTTTCGGGGCAGCCCGCACACTGCGACTGCCTCGATAACATCCGATATAGTATCCGCCCGACAAGTGGGGATAACCGGTCGACATGTGCGACGAATGACTGCTCGGCTGCGGGGGTGAAATGCCAGTGCTGGTCGTTGGCTGCGGCATGTCGCGGTATCGAACGGTGCCGGCCGCGTACACCGACCTCCTATGAGCACGCCCAACCGCCCCCTTACCCCCGCCGCCGAAGCCTGCTTCAACATCCTGACCCGTAGCGGCCCGCTGCAGGCGGCCGAACTCTGCGAGCGTCTGCGGCAGGAGGGCTTCGCCCAGCCCCAAGCACGGATCCTCACGCTGCCCGACCGGTTCCCGCACCGTTTTCAGATCACCCCGGACGGGCGGATCGCCGTCGCCGGCACGGTGGCCGCAGAGGTACCCGACCAGGCCGCAACGCCGGACCCCGAGGACGACGAGTGGTACGTCGCGCGTCCCGAACGGGTGGATCCCGACCGCGTCGCAATCCTTGGGCTGGTACCCACCGGTCGCGACCGGACCCGAGACCTCGTCTCCGAGGTGGCACTGGTCCGATTGGACGGCAGCTGTCTGCTCGACCTGGCCGTGCAGCTTCCCGACGAGGTACCGCGGCCCGCCCCCGCCACCGGTGAGGCCGTTCCGTTCGACCGGGCCGTCGATGCGCTCGCGACGCAGTTGGACGCCGTCGACCTCGTCATCGGCCACGACCTGCTCGCCACCGACCTGCCCTTTCTGCAGGCGGCCATCCGCCGGGCCGACCTCGCCGGACCCAGGATTCCCGCCGCGGCCGACAGCGTTCACCTGTCCCTGCTGGCGGACGTCGCCGTCCCGAACCGGGACCTCGCCGACCTGGCCATGCGGTTCGGCGTCGAGCACGACCCAACGGGAAGTGCGCTCGCGAAAGCGACAACCGTCGCGGGCCTGGTTCGGGCGATGCTCGCGTCCGTCGATATGGCCGAACCCAGCTGGCAGCTCGTCGTGGCGGTGCTGGAGACCTTCAACCATCCGCTGGTCAGGCTGCTGCCACCGCTGCCCGAGCCCCCCGACCTGGCGGCCCTCACCCGGCCCGCCGACCCGCTCCTCACGGCAACCGGCGCACCCGCCCCCAATGCATGGACCGCCGCCCGGGAGGACTTCTCCGTCCTGCACCGGGTGCACGGATTGAATCCCCGGCCACAGCAACAGGAGATGGCACACGCCGTCGCCGAGGTCTTCGACCACGGCGGTCGGCTGGCCGTGGAAGCACCGACCGGGACGGGCAAGTCCCTCGCCTACCTCCTGCCCGCACTGGGCCGTGCATCCCAGGCCGGCCGACCCGTGCTCGTCGCCACGGCCACCAAGGCCCTGCAGAACCAACTTCGCAACGATGCGCTGCGACTGCACCAGGACGACCTGCTGCGAGCGCCGTTCCGTCAGCTGCAGGGCGTCGGCAACTATGTCTGCGCCCGCGAGGTCGAGACCGTGCTGTTCGAGCCCGACGCGTCCGGGCTCGCCGTTGCCGTCGCGATCCGCGCCCTGGACACGTCACCGTCGGGCACCTGGGACGACGTCACCGACGACAGACTGCGCAGCACCGACGCCCGCTACGCCCGGACCCGCGGTCGGCTGCACACGACTTCCGGGGGCTGCGACCGCAGGAACTGCACGTGGGCCTCGCTGTGCCCCCTCATGCAGCAGCTCGAAGACCTCGACGAGAAGCCCGGCGTTGTGTCGGTGAATCACGCCCTGATCGCCAGCTGGATCAGACTCCAGCAGAAGGGTATGCCCTCCCCGGGTGATGTTCTCGCTCAGGGGCGCGCCGACCTGGTGTTCGACGAGGCGCACGCCCTCGAGGATTCGCTGACCGCCGCCTGGACCGAGCGGATCGACGCGCTCGAGCTGGAGATCCTCGTCAACAGCCTCGCCCCACGATCCCGCCTGGTCCGGGACATCCGCAAAAAAGCCGCCGGCAACAGGGAAACAGCGGAGGCGATCGCGGCGATCAACACAGCTTCCGAGCAGGTCCGCGCAACCGGTGCCGAACTCACCCAGGCGGTCACCACCTACCTCCACGAGTACGCCGGCCGATCGAACGGTGTCGTCCTGCAGTCCGGGGTCGTCGACAACCGACCGGAGTTCCGAGCACTCCGGCAGGCCGCCTCCGCCGTCCGGTACTGGCTGATACAGCTCGCGAAAGCGGTTAACTCGCTTCGCAACTCGCTTTCCGGGATCCGGGGCGTCCGCTCCGCCCTGCAGCGCCTTCGCGGGTACTCCGAACGTCTCGACGACGCCATCGACCTCCTCGAAACCGTCGGCCCCCTCCCGGACAGCCATCGCTGGGTATATCGGCTCACCGCCGAGGAGGACGACCCGGCGGCCTGGACCTACGAACGCCTACCCATCCACATCTTCCCGGAGTTCAAGCGATACGTCGTCGATCGCACCCACTCCACGGTGCTCTGCTCGGCAACCCTCACGGTCGAGCATCGCTTCGACTACCTGGCGTCCCGTTTGGGAATCCACATCGAAGACGACCCCGAAAACGACGACGATTTCCGGGCCCTGCGCCTGCACTCGCCGTTCGACTACCAGACTCAGTCCATCCTCATCCTCACCAACCACCTGCCGGTCCCGGTTCCGGTGAACGAACGCGAGTTCTGCGAGGAAATGGCCGCCGACCAGGTGGGGTTCCTCTCGTTGTCGGGCGGCAAAGCGCTCACCTTGTTCGCCTCACGCAATCGCATGGAGGCGGTGGCCGAACATGTCCGCAGCAAGGACACCGAACTCGCCGCCCGCGGCGTCGAGCTCCTCGTCCAGGGTGAGCTCGGCCGCTCCCAGATCCTGCACCGCTTCCGCACCGAGCCCGGCACGGTGCTCTACGGATTGAAGTCGTACTGGGAGGGTTTCGACGCACCGGGCGAAACCCTGTCCTACCTGTTCATCGAGAAGCCGCCGTACCCCCACCCCGATGATCCGCTGGTTTCCGCCCGCCAACGCGCGATCACCGACCGGGGCGGAGACCCCTTCCGCGACTATGTGCTGCCGATGACGGCCATGTTGTTCACCCAGGGATTCGGCCGGCTCATCCGATCCGAACAGGACCGCGGTGCTGCGTTCGTCTGCGACCGCCGCCTGCACTCCCCCACATATGCGCAACGAGTCATCCTGAATTCGTTGCCCGGCCCGGTAATTCACGAGGCGACCGACCGCGACGACGCATGGACCCGAGCCATCGAGTTCGTCACCGGTGAGCCACCCAAGCTGGCCGACGCGATCTCCTTCGGACGCGACGATGTGTCCGAACTCCTCGAGCAGCTCCGGCTCGTCGAAGGCGAGGACCCTACGCCCAAACTCACCGAGGCCGCCGAGAAGCTCTTCGGGATCACCGACCTCCATCCCAGACAGCTCGAGGTCATGCGCGCCATGATCGAAGGCAAAGACGTCGTCGCGGTGCTGCCCACCGGCTTCGGGAAGTCGGTGTGCTTCCAACTGCCCGCCCTGCTCGCAGGGCAGGACCGCGCCACCGTGGTGGTCTCCCCGCTCGTCGCGCTGATCAACGATCAGGTGAACGATCTGCGGGGCCGACGCGGCATCCGCCAGGTGCACGGCATCACCGGGGCGACATCTCGGGTCGTGCAGACCGAGATTCTTCGCGACACGGCGGACGGCAAAGTCCGCCTACTCTATGTCTCACCCGAGCGGTTGGCCCGCGACCCGGTCCTGCGCGGCGCGCTGCGGCGCCAGCAACTCAACCGTGTCGTCGTCGACGAGGCCCACTGCGTCTCGGTGTGGGGGCATGACTTCCGCCCGGAGTTCCGCCAGGTCTCGGCATCGGTGGCCGCCTTCGAAACCCGGCCACCGCGGGCCGGGCTCACCGCGACAGCCACTCCCGAGGTCGAATCGGACATCACCCATGCCCTCGAGATGCGGGACCCGGCGACGATCCGGGAACCGAGTGACCGACCCAACCTGCGTTTCCGGGTGATCCGGCGGACCAACGAGCGTGAGCGGGCGCGGGAACTCCTGCGCTTCGTCACCTGGGCCGCCGACCGGCCCGGGATCGTCTACGTCTCCAAACGTGCCCTGGCCGAAGAGATCGCCGCACTGTTGCGGCGAGCCGGCCACGCCGCCCGGGCCTACCACGCCGGAATGGTGCCCGAGCAGCGCGAAGCCGTCCAGGAGGACTTCGACTCCGACATCACGCGGATCATCGTCGCCACAAAGGCATTCGGCATGGGCATCAACAAACCCAACATCGGCTGGGTGGTGCACTACGACCTGCCGGACTCGCTGGACGGATACGCGCAGGAGTCCGGCCGCGCGGCACGCGCCCGCGACCTCACCGGCGAATGCGTGCTGCTGTATACGGATGCCGATATCGCCCGCCGGTATCGGCTGATCGACGCGCACAGCACGAAAACCGACGCCGACATCACGCAACAGCTACTGACCAAGCTCTGGGCGTGCCCGGAACGCGGTGAGTATCGCGTCTTCGATATCGACGAGATGGCCGACGCGCTGGGCATCGACGACGACGAGCTCAACGTGCATCTCGCCCAGCTCGAACGCGTCGGTGCGATCAAGCAGGGCCTCGACTGCTCCGCCCGCGGCACCGTTGAGGTCGGATTCCGTGAACCCGAGGACGAGTCCGAGCGCCGCCTGTTTCGGGAGCTCTTCTACAAGGACCACCGCGCGCGCCCCAATGTGCGGATTCAGCTCGATTTCCAGCAGCTCAAGGACGAGCGCGGCTACGACCCCGATGAACTGGAGCGGCTGCTCATCAGCTGGTCGCTGGACCGGCTCATCACCTTCTCCAGCTCCCGCCGGCTGCGGCGTGTGCTGCTGTTGACGCGCACCGCCTCCCGTGAAGCCCTGGAAGGTGAGTCGGCTCGCTGGAAGCTGTGGCAGAAGCGGAGGCTGCAAGCAATGGTCGACTACGCCACCGACAACTCCCGGTGCCGACGCGTGGTCATCGCGAACCACTTCGGCGACACCGTGGCCGACTGCGAGAGTCGCGACGTCGAACCGTGCGATGTCTGCAGCGGTGAACCCGCTCCGTGGTGGGCTCTGCCCGACCACACGGTCCCCGACCCGGAGTTGCTGATCAACGCCGAGCTCATCGCACTCCAGGCCATCGGATGGGCCTCGGCGTTCCGACGCGGGGCTTACGGCGAGACCAGCCTGAGGGCAGCCGTGCTGGGGCTTGAGTCGCTCGGGGACAACCGCCCACTGGGTTCCGGCGTGCTCAGCTGTCCACAGTTCGGTGCGCTCCGCCACGTCCGCAACGGCGAGAAACGTTGGAACGAGGCGGTGGAGAATCTCATCGCGAAAGGACTGGTCGAGCGCCGGACCGTCGTGCGTGAAAGCACGCAGACACCGTACCGGTCCCTCGCCCTCACCGCGCTCGGTGCGCAGACCCTCGGCATCACGGAGCAGCATTGATCGAGAAACCGCTTACCGAACACCTTCTCGAGTCGGGCGAGGTCGTGCTCACCGAACGGGAAGGCACACTGCTCGCCCTGCCCGAACACAGCACAACCGTCGAGTTGGAACTCGAGGGAGAAACGTTCACCGCCCA
>NZ_CALDGS010000121.1 GCF_937941905.1 uncultured Mycolicibacterium sp.
CCGGGCTGGCCCAGGCCGAGCAGCTGCACGGCAAGGAGATGTCCTACAACAACTACACCGACGCCGACGCCGCGTGGCGGGCCGCGTTCGACCACCAGGAGATCTGCGTGGCGATCATCAAGCACGCCAACCCGTGCGGCATCGCGATCTCGTCGACGTCGGTGGCCGACGCCCACCGCAAGGCGCACGCCTGCGACCCGCTGTCGGCGTTCGGCGGGGTGATCGCGGCCAACACCGAGGTCAGCGTGGAGATGGCCGAGACCGTCTCGGAGATCTTCACCGAGGTCATCGTCGCCCCCGCCTACGAGGAGGGCGCGGTGGAGATCCTGGCCCGCAAGAAGAACATCCGCGTGCTGCTCGCGCCCGAACCGATGGGCACCGTCCGCGAGCTGCGCCCGATCAGCGGCGGCCTGCTCATCCAGGACCGCGACGCCATCGACGCCGAGGGCGACAACCCGGCCAACTGGACGCTGGCCGCCGGCAACCCGGCCGACCCCGAGACCCTGGCCGACCTGGTGTTCGCCTGGCGGGCCTGCCGCGCGGTGAAGTCCAACGCGATCGTCATCGCCGCCGACGGCGCCACCGTCGGCGTGGGCATGGGCCAGGTCAACCGCGTCGACGCCGCCCGGCTGGCGGTGCAGCGCGGCGGGGAGCGGGTGCGCGGCGCGGTCGCGGCCTCGGACGCCTTCTTCCCGTTCCCCGACGGGCTCGAGGTGCTCATCGAGGCCGGTGTGAAGGCCGTCGTGCACCCGGGTGGTTCGGTGCGCGACGCGGAGGTGACCGCGGCCGCCGAGCGCGCCGGGATCACGCTCTACCTCACCGGCGCGCGGCACTTCGCGCACTGAGCGCGGCGGGCGTACCCGGCCCGCCGGGCGGCCGTGTCGGTCGGACCCGGGTAGTCGGCCGCCGGACGCAGTAGCGTGGATCACGTGACTGCACCTCAGGATCTGCCCCGTACCGTCGGCGAGCTGAAGGCCTCCGGTCACCGGGAGCGGAGCGTCAAACAGGAGATCCGGGAGAATCTGCTGGCCGCGCTGGCCGAGGGCCGCGACGCGTGGCCGGGGATCCTGGGTTTCGAGGACACCGTCATCCCGCAGCTGGAGCGGGCGCTGATCGCCGGGCACGACGTGGTGCTGCTCGGCGAGCGCGGCCAGGGCAAGACCCGGCTGCTGCGCTCCCTGGTCAACCTGCTCGACGAGTGGACCCCGGTGATCGCCGGCGCCGAACTCGGGGAGCACCCGTACCGTCCGATCACCCCGGAGTCGATCCGGCGGGCCGCAGAACAGGGCGACGACCTGCCCGTCGAGTGGCGCCACCGCAGCGAGCGGTACTTCGAGAAGCTGGCCACCCCGGACACCAGCGTCGCCGACCTGGTCGGCGACATCGACCCGGTCAAGGTGGCCGAGGGCCGCAGCCTGGGCGACCCGGAGACCATCGCCTACGGGCTCATCCCGCGCGCGCACCGCGGCATCGTCGCCGTCAACGAGCTGCCCGACCTGGCCGAACGCATCCAGGTCGCGATGCTCAACGTGATGGAGGAGCGCGACATCCAGGTGCGCGGCTACACCCTGCGGCTGCCGCTGGACGTGCTCGTGGTGGCCAGCGCCAACCCGGAGGACTACACCAACCGCGGTCGCATCATCACCCCGCTCAAGGACCGGTTCGGCGCCGAGATCCGCACCCACTACCCGCTGCGGCTCGAGGCCGAGGTCGGCGTGATCCGGCAGGAGGCCAACCTGGCCGCCGAGGTGCCCGAGTACCTGCTGCAGATCCTGGCCCGGTTCACCCGGCTGCTGCGCGAGTCGCACTCCATCGACCAGCGCTCCGGGGTGTCGGCGCGGTTCGCCATCGCCGCCGCCGAGACGGTCGCCGCCTCGGCCCGCCACCGCGCGGCGATCCTGGGCGAGAGCGACGCGGTGGCGCGGGTGGTCGACCTGGGCACCGTCATCGACGTGCTGCGCGGCAAGCTGGAGTTCGAATCCGGCGAGGAGGGCCGGGAACAGGCCATTCTGGAGCACCTGCTGCGCCGCGCCACCGCCGACACCGCGCAGCGGCTGCTCGGCGGCATCGACGTCGGACCGCTGGTGGCCGCCGTGGAGGAGGGTTCGCCGGTGACCACCGGGGAGCGGGTGTCAGCAAAGGACGTGCTGGCCGCGCTGCCGGACCTGCCGGTCATCGACGCGATCGCCGAACGGCTCGGCGCGCGCACCGACGGGGAGCGGGCCGCCGCCCTGGAACTGGCGCTGGAGGCGCTGTATCTGGCCAAGCGGATCGACAAGGAGACCGGCGAAGGCGAGACCGTCTATGGCTGATGCCCACGGCCGCTCCGCGCGGTACTCGCGCTACACCGGCGGGCCCGACCCGCTCGCCCCGCCGGTGGACCTGCGTGAGGCGCTGGAACGGATCGGCCAGGACGTCATGGAGGGCACCTCGCCGCGGCGGGCGCTCGCCGAGCTGCTGCGCCGCGGTACCCGCACCATGCGCGGGGCCGACCAGCTCGCCGCCGAGGTGAACCGCCGGCGCCGGGAGTTGTTGGCGCGCAACAACCTCGACGGCACGCTGCAGGAGATCAAGAAGCTGCTCGACGAGGCCGTCCTGGCCGAGCGCAAGGCGCTGGCCCGCGCCCTCGACGACGACGCCCGGTTCGCCGAGATGCAGATCGAGGCGCTGTCCCCGTCGCCGGCCAAGGCGATCCAGGAACTGGCCGAGTACAACTGGCGTTCGGCCGAGGCGCGGCAGCGCTACGAGCAGATCAAGGACCTGCTCGGCCGCGAGATGCTCGAGCAGCGGTTCGCCGGGATGAAGCAGGCGCTGGCCAACGCCACCGACGAGGACCGCCGGCGCGTCTCGCAGATGCTCGACGACCTGAACAACCTGCTGGACAAGCACTCCCGCGGCGAGGACACCCAGGCCGACTTCGACGAGTTCATGCGCCGCCACGGCGAGTTCTTCCCGGAGAACCCGAGCAACGTCGACGAACTGCTCGACTCGCTGGCCCGCCGGGCCGCCGCCGCGCAGCGGTTCCGCAACAGCCTCTCGCCCGAGCAGCGCGCCGAACTCGACGCGCTGGCCCAGCAGGCGTTCGGCTCGCCGGAGCTGATGAACCAGCTCGGCCGGCTCGACGCGCACCTGCGGGCCGCCCGGCCGGGGGAGGACTGGGACGGATCGGCCGAGTTCTCCGGCGGCAACCCGCTCGGCATGGGGGAGGGCGCCCGGGCGCTCGCCGACATCGCCGAGCTCGAGCAGCTCGCCGAGCAGCTCTCGCAGAGCTACGCCGGGGCGTCGATGGAGGACGTGGACCTCGACATGCTGGCCCGCCAGCTCGGCGAGGACGCCGCGGTGGACGCCCGCACCCTGGCCGAGCTGGAGCGGGCCATGATGAGCCAGGGCTTTCTGGACCGCGGCTCGGACGGCTCGTGGCGGCTGTCGCCCAAGGCGATGCGCCAGCTCGGGCAGGCCGCGCTGCGCGACGTCGCCCAGCAACTGTCCGGCCGGCACGGCGAGCGGGAGACCCGCCGCGCCGGGGCCGCCGGCGAGCTCACCGGGGCGACCCGGCCCTGGGCGTTCGGCGACACCGAGCCGTGGAACGTCACCCGCACGATCACCAACGCCGTGCTGCGTCAGGCCGGGGCCGGAGCACCGGCGCTGCCGGTGCGGATCACCGTCGACGACGTCGAGGTCTCCGAGACCGAGACCCGCACCCAGGCCGCGGTGGCGCTGCTGGTCGACACCTCGTTCTCGATGGTGATGGAGAACCGGTGGCTGCCGATGAAGCGCACCGCGCTGGCGCTGAACCACCTGGTGAGCACCCGGTTCCGTTCCGACGAACTGCAGATCATCGCCTTCGGCCGGTACGCCCGCACGCTGACCGCCGCCGAGCTGACCGGGCTGGAGGGCGTCTACGAGCAGGGCACCAACCTGCACCACGCGCTGGCGCTGGCGGCCCGGCACCTGCGCCGCCACCCCAACGCCCAGCCGGTGGTGCTGGTGGTGACCGACGGCGAGCCCACCGCGCATCTGGAGGACTACGGCGACGGCGAGGGCCCGGCGGTGTTCTTCGACTACCCGCCGCACCCGCGCACCATCGCCTTCACCGTGAAGGCCTTCGACGAGGTGGCCCGGATGGGCGCGCAGATCACCATCTTCCGGCTGGGCAACGACCCGGGCCTGGCGCGGTTCATCGACCAGGTGGCCCGGCGGGTGCAGGGCCGGGTGGTGGTGCCCGATCTGGACGGCCTCGGCGCCGCCGTCGTGGGCGACTACCTGCGGTCCCGGCGACGCAGGCGATAATTTTTCGAGATTTGCTGGACCGTGGTCCGGCACATCCGCGGGGGCGCCCCGGGAACTGAGCATTCGGTTTGCGGGCGGGGTTGTTTCCACCGCTTGCTGTGCAACGTGACTGGGCTTACTCTTTTTGAGACTTTTCTCAGCTGATGCTCAGCTCAGCGAGCAGGTTGCAACAACAGACATGACCCGCGCATCCCGAAGGGGGCTCTCACAAATGGCCATCAAGCCCATCCTCACCACGGGCCTGGCACTCGCCAGCGCCGGCGCCATCGTCGCCGCGACGCCCGCCCTGGTGACGGCGCCGACCGTGACCGTGGAGGCGGCCGACGCCGCGGTGCTCGACTCGAAGCGATCGGTCACCGTTGACAAGTACAACCTGCTCGGGATCAGCGACATCACCGTGCAGGGGATCGTCGACGCCTTCTTCCAGGGCTACGGCGGCAACGTGCACGAGGATGATCCGTACTACCCGGTCAACCCGTACTTCTACCCGCTGACCCAGTACGGCTTCACCGGTGTGGCCTACTACCTGGCCTACAACGTCTTCGAGTCGCTGGCCGATGTGGGCGTCCCGGTGGTCTCGGACCTGGCCGGCCTGGTCTACACCGACATGCCCTACTTCTTCGAGATTGACGTGCTGGCGGCCACCCGGGTGCTGCTCTCCGAGCTCGGCGGTGGCCCGGACAGCGCGGTCTCCGAGTTCCTGGGGACGCTGGAGGCGATCGCCTACGGCTGGATCGATATCATCGGCGAAATCGCCGTCCGGGTTGCCGATTCGGTGCCGGTGATCGGGCCGACGCTGGGCGACATGACCTACATCTTCTTCGGGTTCGACGACTACTATGCCCCGGGCATCACCGGCGTCGTCAACTACCTCATCGACGCCATCCTCGGCCGTTTCACCCCGCCGGCCGACGACGAGGGCGGCGACGACGAGGGCGGCGACGACGAGGGC
>NZ_CALDGS010000122.1 GCF_937941905.1 uncultured Mycolicibacterium sp.
GGCGGCGCATCGGGCACCACTGCCGGCGGCGCATCGGGCACCGCCGTGGGCGGCACCTCGGGAACGGCCACGACCGGAGCCGGGGGAGCCGCCGGAACAGGCGGCGCAGGTGCCGGTGCCGCAGCCGGAATCGCTGCCTCGGCGGCATCCCCAACCGTCGAGACAACCTCCGGTACCGGCATCGCGGCCTGCACCAACGGCTCCCCCGGGCCGGGTTGCGCGGCGGCGACCACCCCGTCCACGACGGGTCCGGCCGCCTCCAGCGCCGACGGGACGGCGGCGGCGGCCTCCGCTCCCGCGGAGCCGACAACCGCCGCGGCGTCCTGAAGTTCGGTCACGCTCGGCGGCGAGGCGGCCAGCGCCTGCACCATCTCCAGGCACGGCACACCCGGGCTGGGCTCGGCCGTCGCCGCCGATGCGCCGTACAGCATCGGCCAGGACAGCACGACCAGCCCGGCCACCACCCCTGCTGTGAAGTGAATTCGACTCCCAGACATGCCGATTCGCAATGGCCCCCGTGTCGAAGTCACCGGCAGAAGATAACCCGCCGGCGCGGGGCCGCAACCGCGGTTCCTGGGCGTTTTCGAAGTGGTTCCCGGACAGTGACCGAACCGATGCACGCCGGCAGCGAATCGGTGACCGGCCCGTGTCGCGGCCGTGCCCGAACGGACCCGGCCGCACCCGGCGCCGCGAAATATTGACGCTTCCGAAAATCCTGGCGGACAGCGCTTTTCGCCGCGCCGGGGCCGGGTCTACTTCAGGCCGGCGGCGTCCATCCCCCGCAGCTCCTTCTTCAGGTCGGCGATCTCGTCGCGGATCCGGGCGGCCAGCTCGAACTGCAGGTCGCGCGCGGCGGCCATCATCTGCTCGGTGAGTTCCTTGATGAGGTCGGCCAGCTCGGCGCGCGGCATGTTCTTGGTGTCGCGGCCCTCGATGATCCCGGCCGAGACCGCCCGGCCCGGCTCGCCCTGGGCCCGCCGGCCCCGCGAAACCGCCCGGCCGGAGCCGATCTCGACGGTCTCGGTGTCCTCGGCCTCGCGGTAGACCTGGTCGAGGATGTCGGCGATCTTCTTGCGCAGCGGCTGCGGGTCGATGCCGTGTTCCTCGTTGTAGGCCAGCTGCTTGGCGCGGCGCCGCTCGGTCTCCTCGATGGCCTCGCGCATCGAGTCGGTGATGGTGTCGGCGTACATGTGCACCTCGCCGGACACGTTGCGGGCGGCACGGCCGATGGTCTGGATCAGGCTGCGGGTGGACCGCAGGAAGCCCTCCTTGTCGGCGTCGAGGATCGACACCAGCGACACCTCGGGCAGGTCCAAACCCTCGCGCAGCAGGTTGATGCCGACCAGCACGTCGTACTCGCCGAGCCGCAGCTGCCGCAGCAGCTCCACCCGGCGCAGGGTGTCGACCTCGGAGTGCAGGTAGCGCACCCGGATGCCCATCTCGAGCAGGTAGTCGGTGAGGTCCTCGGCCATCTTCTTGGTGAGCGTGGTGACCAACACCCGCTCGTCCCGCTCGGTGCGCTTGCGGATCTCGCCGATGAGGTCGTCGATCTGGCCCTTGGTGGGCTTGACCACGACCTTGGGGTCGACCAGGCCGGTCGGACGGATGACCTGCTCGACGAACTCGCCGCCGGTCTGGGCCAGCTCGTAGGGGCCCGGGGTGGCCGACAGGTACACCGTCTGGCCGATGCGCTGGGTGAACTCCTCCCAGGTCAGCGGCCGGTTGTCGCAGGCCGACGGCAGCCGGAAGCCGTACTCGACGAGGTTGCGCTTGCGCGAGATGTCGCCCTCGTACATGCCGCCGATCTGCGGCACGGTGACGTGCGACTCGTCGATGACCAGCAGGAAGTCCTCGGGGAAGTAGTCGAGCAGGGTGGCCGGCGCCGACCCGGGCGGGCGGCCGTCGATGTGGCGGGAGTAGTTCTCGATGCCCGAGCAGAACCCGACCTGGCGCATCATCTCGATGTCGTAGTTGGTGCGCATCCGCAGCCGCTGGGCCTCCAGCAGCTTGCCCTGGCGCTCCAGCTCGGCCAGCCGCTCGGCCAGTTCCTGCTCGATGCTCTCGATGGCCTGCGCCATTCGCTCCGGGCCGGCCACGTAGTGGGTGGCCGGGAAGATCCGCACCGAGTCGACCTTGCGCACCACGTCGCCGGTCAGCGGGTGCAGGTAGTAGAGCTCCTCGATCTCGTCGCCGAAGAACTCGATGCGGATGGCCAGCTCCTCGTAGGCCGGGATGATCTCGACGGTGTCGCCGCGCACCCGGAACGAGCCGCGGGTGAAGGCCACGTCGTTGCGGGTGTACTGGACGTCGACGAGCAGCCGCAGCAGCGCGTCGCGGTCCACCTCGTCGCCGACGTTGAGCTGCACCGACCGGTCCAGGTAGGACTGCGGGGTGCCCAGGCCGTAGATGCACGACACCGAGGCGACCACCACCACGTCGCGCCGGGACAGCAGCGCCGAGGTGGCCGAGTGGCGCAGCCGTTCGACGTCCTCGTTGATCGAGCTGTCCTTCTCGATGTAGGTGTCGGTCTGCGCGATGTAGGCCTCGGGCTGGTAGTAGTCGTAGTAGGAGACGAAGTACTCCACCGCGTTGTGCGGCAGCATCTCGCGCAGCTCGTTGGCCATCTGCGCGGCCAGCGTCTTGTTCGGCTCGATCACCAGCGTGGGCCGCTGCAGCCGCTCGATGAGCCAGGCGGTGGTCGCCGACTTGCCGGTGCCGGTGGCGCCCAGCAGCACCACGTGCTTCTCCCCCGCCCGGATGCGCCGTTCCAGCTCGTCGATGGCCGCGGGCTGGTCACCGGCCGGCTGGTAGGGACTGACCACCTCGAACCGGCCACCGGTGCGCACCACGTCCTCGACGGCGCGGTACTCGGAGTGCGCGACAACCGGATGTTCGGTAGCGAAGGCCATGTCCACAGGGTAGAACCAGGTTCGGACAACCCACAGTGCCGCAACAGAGGGGTACCGCCATCCACCCGCCCAAGCACGAGACGTTCGACCTCGTCGCCCGCACCAACACCGACCCGAAGGGCATCGTGCGGGCGGTGGACATCTACCGGGTCGAACCGTGGGGCCTGTACATGGCCCGCCCCACCCCGGGCCGCGAGCAGTTCCACTACCTGGAGTCCTGGCTGCTACCCGGGCTCGGGCTGCGGGTGAGCGTGTTCCACTTCAACCCTGGCCACGAGCAGGACCAGGACTTCTACCTCGACGTGGGCCGCTACCGGCCCGGGCCGACGGTCTGGCAGGCCGAGGACCACTATCTGGACCTGCGGCTGCGCACCGGGGTCGGGGTGCGGCTGGAGGACGTCGACGAGTTGCTCACCGCGGCCCGGGCCGGGCTGATCGGCCCGCAGGACGCCGAGCAGGCGGTGCGCACCGCGGCGCGGGCGATCGAGGGACTGGCCCGCCACGGCTACCGGCTGGACCGCTGGACGGCCGCCGAAGGCATGGCCCTGACGTGGCGGGAGGCGTAAGGTTCGTGATCATGATCACCACCACCCGCGGCAGTGCGGCCGCGACGCTGGCGGCGGTGCTGATCGGCGCCTCGGCGCTGCCCGCGGTCGCGTCGGCCCAGCCCGAGCCCGTTTCGCCGGATCCCGGCGTGCAGCCGGTCGCCGATCCGGGTGAACCGGCCGGCGAACCGGAGCTGCACAACGTCACCTACCGGGCCCGCATCGACGGGGTGGCCCGCGGGGCCGTGATCAGCTACCGGCTGTCCGACACCGAGATCAACAGCGCCGACCCGACCATGCTGCCGGGCCGGGTGTTCGAGGCGACGGCGGTGGTGTCCGATCCGCAGCTGGCCGGGATGACGGTCGCCATCGACTGGCCCTACTCGGCCAACCTGCACTGCGAGATCCTCGTCGACGACCAGCTGGTGGCCCAGGCCGACCAGTTCGTCGCGCCACGGCTGACCCGGGTCACCGACGACCCCTACTACGGCACCCTGCAGTGCGGGGCGCCACTGGATCTCGACCTCGGCAACGGCACGGGCAACGTCATCAACACCGACCCGATCCTGCCCGAGCCGGCCGCGCCGCCGGCCTGACGCCGCCCACCACCCACGACGGCGGGCGGACCCGCCGCCGTGGCCGTCGCCGTGCGCGACGCGGGGGCGATCTGCATCCTAAATTGGGCGAAACCACGAATCAATAGACCTTTTCTTGGCGAAACCGCCCACGCCGCCAAGCCTTCTCGTGTAAACGTTGTGTCACACGTGCCGAAATAGGGTCTATAAGTCTTGTCATTAGACCTTTAACGGATCTACGCTCCGGCCGTTCCGATCGAAAGGTAGGTGGCAATTGGCCGTCGAATTCTCCCCTGCGGCCGGTACCCAACAGCAGTCCCCCACCGGTACCGGACCAACCCTCAAGCGTGACGCCATCGGCCTGGTCGGCGTGGTGTTCATGGTGGTCGCCTTCTCCGCGCCCATCACCGCGATGACCGGAAACCTGCCCGTCGCAGTCGGTTTCGGCAACGGCCTGGGCGCACCGGGCGGCTTCCTCATCGCCACCGTGGTGCTGACCATTTTCAGCATCGGCTTCGTCGCGCTGGCCCGGCACATCACCGCCGCGGGCGCGTTCTACACCTTCGTCTCGCGGGCCTGGTCGCGCATCCCGGGCCTGGCCGCCGGCGTGATGCCGATGGTCACCTACATGACCATGGAGGCCGGCCTGATCGGCATCTTCGCTGCCTTCGCCGACGGCGCGATGAACTCGCAGTTCGGCGTCGACCTGCCGTGGGAGGTCTACGCCGCGGTCGGCCTGATCGCCATCGCGGTGCTGTCGCACTTCGACATCTCGGTGGCGGCCAAGGTGCTCGGCGTGGTGCTGATCGCCGAGATCCTGCTGCTGAGCGCCACCGCCGTCGCCGGACTGGTGCACCACCCGGAGGGCATGAGCTTCACCTCGCTGAACCCGGTCACCGCACTGAGCACCAACGGCGTGGCCGGCGGCGTGGTCGGGCTGGGCCTGCTGATGGCGTTCTGGTCCTGGGTCGGCTTCGAGTCCACCGCCATCTACGGCGAGGAGTCGCGCGACCCCAAGCGGATCGTCCCGCGCGCCACCCTGATCGCCGTCATCGGCATCGGCGTGTTCTACACCTTCGTGTCCTGGGGCGTGATCGTCGGCAACGGGCCGACCAGGTCGGTCGAGCTGGCGGCGGGACCGAACCCGTTCGACCTGCTCTACGTCCCGGCCGGCACCTACCTGGGCTCCTGGGCCGTCACCGTCTACGAGTGGCTGGTGCTCGGCGGCTCGTTCGCCTGCGCGCTGGCCATCCACAACTCGGCGGCCCGCTACCTGTTCGCCTTCGGCCGCGACGGGCTGCTGCCCCGCAAGCTCGGCGCCGCCCACCCGCGCCACCGCTCGCCGTGGGTGGCCTCGCTGACCCAGAGCTGCTTCGCCGCAGTGCTGCTCGTCTTCTGCTCGGCCACCGGCTCGGACCCGTACGCGGACCTGTTCGTGCTGGTCGCCATCCTGGCCACGCTGTGCCTGCTGGTGGTGCAGACCATGTGCTCGATCGCGACGATCATCTACTTCCACGTCCGCAAGCAGCACCCGGAAACCGCGAACTGGTGGCGCACGCTGGTCGCGCCGATCATCGGCGCGCTGGGCATGCTCTACGTCATCTACCTGATGTTCTCGAACATGAGCGCGGCGGCCGGCGCGGCCTCGGAGACGTTGTTCTTCAAGATGATCCCGTTCCTGGTGCCGGGCCTGCTGATCGGTTCGATGCTGGTGGCCGGCTACCTGCGGTCGGCCCGGCCGGACCTGTACGAACGGATCGGCAGCACGGTGTTCGACGACCGCCCGGTGGCCGAGCCCGTCGCACGGTGACGACCCGACCCCGCACCCGCACCCGGTCCGCCCGGCGGCAGCACCGCTGCCGCCGGGCGGCCGGCACGTCAGCGCTTCAGCCAGGACTCGATGGTGCGGCGGGTGTCGTTGATGTGCGCCGCCATCCGCTCGGCGGCCAGGTCGGGGTCCTTGTTCTCGATCGCCTCGAGGATGGCCTCGTGGAAGTCGTTGGCGTTCGGCTCGAGCCGGCCGAAGATCGCCCCCACCGGCAGCCACATCCGGCGGCGGGCGTCGGCCACCGCGTCCAGCAGCGTCGGGTTCTGCGCCGCCTGCGCGATGCCCAGGTGGAAGGCCGAGTCCAGGGTCTGGAAGTCGCTGGTGTGCTTGGCCGACTGGTCGGCGAGCGCGATCTCGATCGCGTCGTTCATCCCGGCCAGCAGCTTGTGCAGCTCGTTGAGGTCCGACGCGCGGCGCCGCTCGGCGGCCAGCCGGGCGGCGCCGGTCTCGACGATGACCCGGTAGTCGAACGCGTCGCGGATGGCCCGCTTGTTGCGCCGCATCTCCTGGCGCATCGCGGCCACGTCGTAGACCGGGGCCTGCACGGTGAACCCGCCACCGCGACCGCGGCGCACCGCGATCAGGCCCTCGCGCTCGAGCACGGCCACGGCGGCCCGCACGGTGGTGCGGGACACGTCGAGCATCTCGGCCAGTTCCCGCTCGGTCGGCAGCCGGTCACCCGGACGGAACTGCCCCAGTTCCAGCGCCCGGCGCATCTGATCCACCACCAGTTCGTGCGCCGGAATCTGCCGAACCGGGCCCAACGCTGTTCTCGACGATGCCATTTCGCCCCTCCCAACGCCGTCAGGGTACCGCAATGGCCGAATTGAATGGGTTTTGGCTGACCCTTCCGACCAAATCCCAATAAAGTCCTAAACACTTGACCTTTAATCCATAACCGACGAAACTTGTCGAAGTCCAAGTGCGGACGTCGATTTGAGAGGGCAAACCACCTTGGCAAACAAAGTAATCGTGACCGGCGGTGCCGGGACCATCGGCCAGGCCATCTGCCGCCGCCTGCTGCGCAGCGACTACGTCCCGGTGGTCGCCGACCTGGCGCCTGCCGTCGAGGCGCTCGACCTGGCCGCCGCGGGCCTGCAGGGTGCCGTCCCGGTCGCCATGGACGTCTCCGACCGGGCCAGCATCGACGCCGCGGTCGCCGCGGTCACCGCCGGCGGGGAGCGGCTCTACGGGCTGGTCAACTGCGCCGGCATCCTGCGCGACTCCTTGCTCGGCGAGCTCGACGAGGCCAAGCTCGAGCTGATGTTCCAGGTCAACATCGCCGGCATGGCCCGGGTCACCGACGCCGTGGCCCCGCTGCTGGTGGACGGCGGCGCGATCGTCAACATCGGCAGCCTCACCGGGCATTTCGGCCGGTTCCGGGGCGCCTCGGTGTACGGCGCCACCAAGGCCGGCATCGCCGCCTACACCCGCTACCTCGCCGAGGAGCTCGCCCCGCGCGGCATCCGGGTCAACAACATCGCTCCCGGCGTCATCCGCGCCCCGATGAGCCCGTCGATGGCGCGGGTCTCCGGCGGCGAGGAGGTCAGCGCCGGCTACGCCATGCTCAAGCGGATCGGCGAGCCGGAGGAGGTGGCCGAGGCGGTGGAGTTCATGCTCTCCCCGCGGGCCTCCTACATCACCGCCCAGACGCTGCTGGTCGACGGCGGGACGGTGGCCTGGTGACCGCGGGAGGCACCGCCGTGGCCGTCGACGTCGAGCAGGCCAACGCCGAGGCGTTCGCCCGGCTCGAGGCGGCCGACCCGTGGGTGGTCGACGTCCGCCCCGCCCGCGAGGTGCTGCCCGGCTACCGCGACAACCTGGTGCTCACCTCCGGGGCGCCGATGCCGTGGTCGGACTACACCGGCGGTCAGCGCGAGGCGCTGATCGGCGGCGCGCTGTTCGAGGGCCTGGCCCGCGACCGCGAGGACGCCATCGAGGGTTTCGCCTCCGGCCGGATCGAGGTCGGCGCCTGCCACGACTACGGCGCGGTGGGCTCGCTGGCCGGCATCTACACCGCCTCGATGCCGGTCTTCGTGGTGGAGAACCGGGCCGCCGGCAACGTCGGTTTCTGCAACTTCTACGAGGGCAAGGAACCCCGCCGGCTCAACTACGGCTGCTACGACGAGGGGGTGCACCAGCGACTGCAGCACGTCAACGAGGTGCTGGCACCGGTGGTCGGCGAGGCCATCCGCC
This sequence comes from uncultured Mycolicibacterium sp., assembly GCF_937941905.1. Classification (GTDB taxonomy): domain Bacteria; phylum Actinomycetota; class Actinomycetes; order Mycobacteriales; family Mycobacteriaceae; genus Mycobacterium. The sequence continues at coordinate 8,054 of NZ_CALDGS010000122.1, forward strand.
GCCGCGGCGGCATCCCGCTCAAGCCGCTGATCGCCCGCGCGCTGCGGATGGGCGACGAGGTGCACAGCCGCAACGCCGCCGCCTCGGTGCTGTTCAGCCGCGAGATCATGCCCGCGGTGCTGGACATGGTCGCCGACGACGTGCCCGGGGTGCGCGAGACCATGCTGCACCTGGCCGAGAACGACTACTTCTTCCTGCGGCTGTCGATGGCCGCGGCGAAGGCCTCGGCCGACGCGATGGCCGTCCCCGGTTCCACGCTGGTCTCGGCGATGGCGTTCTCCTGCAAGGGGTTCGCCATCCGGCTGGCCGGGCTGGGCGACACCTGGTTCACCGGGCCGCCGCCGATCCACGAGGGCAAACTGTTCGCGGGCCACACCGAGGACGAGATCACCTGGATGGGCGGCGAGTCGCCGATCACCGAGACCATCGGGCTGGGCGGCTTCGCCCAGGCCTGCGCGCTGTCGCTGCAGGAGTACCAGGGCGGCTCGCCGGAGGTGATGATCGAGCGCAACCGGGAGATGTACCGGATCACCCACGGCGAGAACGGCACCTACCGCATCCCGCTGTTCGGCTTCCGCGGCACCCCGACCGGGATCGACGCACGCAAGGTGCTCGAGACCGGAATACTGCCGGTCATGGACGTCGGGCTGGCCGGCCGGGACGGCGGGCAGATCGGCGCCGGGGTGATCCGGGCGCCGCGGGAATGCTTCGAGGCCGCGATGGCCGAGCACCGGCGCCGGTTCGGGCAGGGGTGAACATGACCCCGAACACGGTCGGAATCCATTCGCTACCAATGACATTCGCCGGCCATACCGCGGTGGTCACCGGGGCGGCCTCCGGCATCGGCGCGGCCACCGCCCGACTGCTGATGTCGGCCGGGGTGCGCACCGTCCGACTGGACGTGCGCACCCCCGAACCCGACCCGGCGTTCGGGCCGGAGGTGCAGGTCTGCTGTGCCGCCGACGTCCGCGACCCCGGGCTGGCCGAGGTGCTCAGCGAGCACGGCGTCACCCAGGTCAGCTACCTGGTCAACTGCGCGGGCGTCATCGAGATCACCGGCTTCGCCGGGGTGACCCGCGAACAGTGGCAGCGCTGCCTGGAGATCAACCTGGTCGGCGCCTACCAGGTGCTCGACGCGCTCACCCCGGCGCTGCGCCGGTCACCGGCGGCCGCGGTGGTCAACATCGCCTCCATCGAGGGGCACCGGGTGGTGGCGCTCACCGACCCCGACCCCACCCCGCAGTACGCCGCCTCCAAGGCCGCACTGCGCATGCTGACCGCCAGTGCGGCCCGGGCACTGGCCGCCGACGGGATCCGGGTCAACAGCGTCTCCCCCGGCTTCACCGCCACCCCGATGGCCGGGATCCACGGCGACACCGACCGGTTGCCGCCGTCGCTGGCACCGCGGGTGCCGGCCGGCCGGTTCGCCCGCCCCGAGGAGATCGCGCAGGCGGTGGCCTTCCTGCTCAGCGACCAGGCGAGCTACATCACCGGCACCGACCTGCGCATCGACGGGGGGTTCGAGCTGACATGACCGACGCCCCGGTCGGATACGAACCCTCACTGGGCCGGGTCGCCCGCACCGGCAGCTGGGCGGAGCTGGCCCGCGGCACGTTCCGCTGCGCCGTCGAGCGGCTGGACCGCGGCGACTACGAGGCCGCCGCCCAACTCGTCGAGGTGTCGGTGCTCGAGGCCGAGGAGCTGCGCGACGTCTACGACCGCTGGCCGGCCGCCGCCCTGGACTGGATCCGCGACCACGGGGTGACCGAGCAGTCGCTGCAGGCCGCCGTGGACCGGCTCACCGGGGTGATCGGCGAGCAGGCGATCGCCGGGATCGCCGCGGAGTGGCCGCGCTACACCGAGGCGGCGGCCCGGGCGGCCCGGGCCTGCCGGGACCGCGACCCGGCGGCCGCCGAGCAGGTCGAGCAGGCCCGGCTGATCTGGCAGGGCATCCACGACCGGGCGGTGGACCGGGTGTCGGGCATCGTCGACATCGCGGTCCGACTGGTCGGCGAGGACCACCTCGGCGCGCTGTGGGACTTCCTGATGGCCGACTGGTACGAGGTGCACGCCCGCCGCTACGCGCTGGACAACCAGCCCTGGCGGGAGTCCGCGCACCAGTTGATGATCGCCATCGTCGACGGGTTCCACGCCCACCTGGCCGGCACCGGCCGGCAGGGCGACATCGAGCTCATCCACGAACCGCACCGCACCGGTTTCCGGTTCGACCCGTGCGGTTCCGGCGGCCGCTCGCTGGACCCGCGGATCACCGACGGCGCGCCGCGGGCCGGCGGGCCGTACGGGTTCGCGGTCACCACGAAACCGCACGACTGGGCGTGGAACACGGTCGGGATCTGCTCCTACTGCGTGCACTGCTGCCAGCTCAACGAGCGGATGCCGATCGACCGGCTGGGCTACCCGACCCGGGTGATCGACCCGCCGGTGTGGGATCCGCAGGCGCCGTCGACCTCCTGCACCTGGTGGGTCTACCACGATCCCGCCGACGTCCCCGACCACGTCTACCGCCGGGTGGGGCGCGACCCGTCCCGCCGGCCCCGCCGCTGACCCGGCCCCGTCGAACAAGGAGCCCGCACAATGGTTGATCCCCATCCCCCGAACCGGGTGCCCCTCCCCCAGGTGCCACTCACCCAGATCGAGGTCGCCGACTACGACCTCGGCCTGCGCGGGAAACTGGTGCGCGCCGAGAAGTCCCGGTCGTCGGGCCTGGCGTTCTGCACCATCGTCTACGGGCTGTCGGTGGTCGACGACGTCACCGACACCCAGTTCTCCAACGCCGGCAACGGGTATCCCGACGCACTGCTGGCCGTCGACGAGTCCACCCGGGTCGCGCTGCCCTGGCGGCCCGGCACCGACGCGGTGATCGCCGAACTCGTCGACGCCGAGGGCCGGCCGCTGGAGATGTCGCCGCGTGCGGTGCTGCGCAACCTGGTCGACGGCTACGCCGAGCTGGGCCTGGAGCCGATCCTGGGCTACGAGTACGAGCTGTGGATCCTGCGGCCGAGCACCGACGGCGCGGCGCTGCTGCCCGGCTACACCAAGCCGGGCGCCACCGAGAACGCCTACAGCCTCACCCGCAACGCCGAGATCAACGCGCTGGCAAGCGAGTTCATCAGCCGGATGGACGCCGTGGGCATCGAGGTGCAGATGTTCCACGCCGAGCTCGGGCCCGGGTTCTTCGAGTTCACCCTCGCCCCGGCACCCGCGCTGCAGGCCGCCGACCGGGCCGCCCGCGCCCGGCAGTACCTGCGCGACCTGTGCGCCGAGCACGGCCTGCGCGCCAGCTTCATGGCCAAGCCGTTCACCGACCGCTCCGGGGCGGGCGGGCACGTGCACTCCAGCCTGAACCGGGACGGGGTCAACGTGTTCACCGGCGCCGACGGGCGGCTGTCGGCCGAGGCACAGGCCTACCTGGCCGGGCTGCTGGCGACCATGCCGGACGTGAGCCTGATGTTCAACCCGAGCATCAACTCCTACAAGCGCATCGATCCGGAGATGTTCACCCCGACCCGGTCCGACTGGGGCTACGACGACCGCAGCACCGCCGCGCGGGTCATCCTCGCCGACCCCCGCTCGGCCCGGGTCGAGCACCGCCGGCCCGGTGCCGACGCCAACCCCTACCTGGTGGCCGCCGGGCTGCTGGCCGGCGGGCTGCACGGGCTGCGCGCCGGGCTGACGCTGCCCCCGCCCAACGGCGAGGGGGCGGACCTGCCCGGCGATCTCGGCGCGGCGCTGCAGCAGTTCGAGAGCTCGACGGTGCTGGCCGACCTGCTCGGCAAACCGTTCTGCACCACCTATGCCGAGACCCGGCGGGCCGAACTGCAGCGCTACCAGGACTGGCTGCGCCGCACCATCACCGACTGGGAACTGCACCGACACCTGGAGCATCAATGAGCGACGCCACCCGACTCGACCTCGACGAATACGAGGCGCTGGTCCGTGCCGGCGAGATCAACACGGTGATCTGCGCCGCCCCCGACCCGTGGGGGCGGCTGGTGGGCAAGCGGCTGACCGTCCCGGCGTTCGAGTCCATGGGGCTCGACGGCCGCGGGGTCAGCGCCAGCAGCTTCGTGTTCGCCGTCGACCTGGAGATGAACCCGCTGGAACTGCCGGTGTCCAACTCCGCCAACGGCTTCGTGGACATCCGGCTGGTGCCGGACCTGGCCACGCTGCGCCGGGTGCCGTGGGAGCCGCACGCCGCGCTGGTGCTGTGCGACGCCTACCACATGGACTCCGACGACCTGCTCGAGGTGGCCCCGCGCAGCATCCTGCGCCGGCAGCTGCAGCGGGCCGCCGAGCAGGGGCTGAGCTTCAAGTTCGCCTCCGAACTGGAGTTCTTCCTGGCCGCGGTGCCGCCGCGGCAGGCCTGGGAGCAGGGCTACCGGGATCTGCGGATGCTGTCGGACTACCGGTCCGACTACCAGATGATCCAGGCCTGCCGCGACGAGTGGTTCATCGAGCAGATCCGCAACCAGATGCCGGCCTTCGGGGTGCCGATCGAGTCCTCCAAACCGGAGTGGGGCCTCGGCCAGCAGGAGGTCACCCTGGACTACTGCGACACCCTGGAGATGGCCGACCGGCACGTGCTGTTCAAGTACGGCGTCAAGCAGCTGGCCCACCGCGCCGACCTCACCGTGACCTTCATGGCCAAACCGAAGATCGACGAGGTCGGTTCGTCGTGCCACCTGCACGTCAGCATGTGGACCGCCGACGGCGCCGAGCCGCTCAGCTGGTCCGACGAGACCGCCTCGATGTCGCCGCTGTTCGGCTCCTTCGTGGCCGGCCAGCTCACCCACGCCGTCGACCTGACACTGATGTACGCACCGACGGTCAACTCCTACAAGCGGTTCCAGCCCGACCAGTTCGCCGGGACGGCGATCGCGCTGGGCCACGACAACCGCTCGTGCGCGTTCCGGTTGGTCGGCTCGGGTGCGGCGTTCCGGGTGGAGAACCGGATCCCGGGCGCCGACATCAACCCGTACTACGCCTATGCGGCCACCATCGCCGCCGGGCTGGACGGGATCGCCCGGGAGCTGCCGGCGCCCGAGATCCTGTCCGGAAACGCCTGGGAGCGCACCGACATCGAGACGGTGCCGACGTCGCTGCACCGGTCCCTGGACCGCTTCGCCGAGTGCAAGATGGCCCGCGCCGCGTTCGGCGACGACGTGTTCGAGCACCTGCTGGTCAGCGCGCAACGCGAGCTGGAGGCCTTCGACTCCCACACCGTGACGGACTGGGAGTCCCGTCGCTACTACGAACGAGTCTGATTCACAAACGATCTCGAGGAGAACACATGCCGATCGATCCTGTTGCGCAGAAGATGCTCGACGACGCCAAGGCGTCCGGGCAGCCGAATGCGCACCTGCTGCCGGTTCCCGCCGCACGGGAGAAGTTCGAGAACGCCTTCGCCGGGCTGACCAAGCCGCCGGTCGCGCGCACCGTCGACGTGCAGATCCCCACCCGCGACGGCGCGGTCATCCCGGGTCGGCTGTACCTGCCGCGCACCGACGCCGACCGGCTGCCGCTGACCGTCTACTACCACGGCGGCGGCTGGCTGCTGGGCAGCATCGACTCGCACGACGTCACCACCCGGCTGCTGGCCGTCGCCGCCGACTGCGCGGTGCTGTCGGTCGGTTACCGGCGTGGCCCGGAGTCCCGCTTCCCCACCGCCGTCGACGACGCGATGGACGCGCTGCGCTGGGCGCTGACGCCGGAGGCCGGGCTGCCGATCGATCCGGACCGGGTCGCGGTGGCCGGGGACTCCGCCGGCGGCAACCTGGCCGCGGTGGTCGCGCTCGACGCCCGCGAGGCCGGCGGGCCCGCGCTGGTGCACCAGCTGCTCGTCTACCCGGTCACCACCACCGATCTGGACCGCGGCATGGACCCGGCCTACGACGGGGTGATGCTGGAGCGCGACGAGTTGCAGTGGCACCAGGACAACTACCTGCCGGGTCCGGAGTACGCGGGCGACCCGCGGGTCAACGTGCTCGACGCCGAGCTGTCCGGGCTGCCGCCGGCCACGGTGATCCTGGCCGAGTGCGACCCGATCCGCCCGCAGGGCGAACTGTTCGCCAAGGCGCTGGCCGACGCCGGGGTGCCGGTGCAGGTCCACCTCACCGACGGGTTGGTGCACGGGTTCTTCGGGCTCAACGAGGTGTTCGCCAACGCCGAACCCGCCATGGCCTTCGCCGGCGAGCAGCTCAAGCGGGCCTTCGGCACCGAGACCGCCCGATGACCCGGCTGGCCCTGGTCACCGGCGCGGCCGGCGGGATCGGCTCGGCGACGGTGCGACGGCTGGTCCGCGACGGGGTGGAGGTGATCGCCACCGACGTGGCCGAGCGGGGCCCCGACTTCGGCGCCGGGGCCCGCTACGTCCCGTTCGACCTGATCGGCGGCGACCCCGCCGAGTTGCTCGCCGGGCTGGACCGGCTCGACTACCTGGTCAACGCCGCCGGGGTGGCGCTGTTCAACCGCGACGGGTCGATGCTCGACATCGACGAGTCGATCTGGGACGTCACCCTCGGGGTGAACCTGCACGGGCTGCGCAGGCTCACCGTGGCGGCGGTGCCGCTGCTGCGCCGCGGGGAGGGCAGGGCGATCGTGAACGTGGCCTCCACCGCGGGGCTGCGCGGCATGGACTCCCCGCTGGACGCCTACCAGGTGTCCAAGGCCGCGGTGGTGTCGCTGACCCGCACCCTGGCACTGCAGCTGGCCCCGGAGGGGATCCGGTGCAACACCGTCTGCCCCGGGGCGATCCTCACCCCGATGATCGACTACCTCTACGAGGAGAACCCGGCCCGGCGCACCGACATGGAACAGCGCACCCCGATGCGCCGGCTCGGCATGCCCGAGGAGATCGCGGCAGCCATCGCGTTCCTGCTGTCCGAGGACGCATCCTTCGTCACCGCAACGGATCTCGTCGTCGACGGAGGCTGGACCGCTCAGATCAAGTGATTCCGCCGCCAACCGGCCGCAGGCCGTTGACACACCGATTAAAGGTCTAAATACTGAGCCTATTGAACTTTTCAGACAGGAGACGACATGGCTGTACAGATCGGCGCGCAGCCGCGCGTGGCGATCATCGGTTCCGGGTTCAGCGGCCTGGCCGCCGCGATCGAGTTGCGCAGGCAGGGCATCGAGGACTTCGTCATCTTCGAGAAGGCCCCGGGCATGGGCGGCACCTGGTTCTACAACCGCTACCCGGGCGCCGAGGTGGACCTGGAGTCGCACATCTACTCGTTCTCGTTCGAGCGCTACGACTGGTCGCGCACCCACGCGCACTGGGACGAGCTGCTCGGCTACCTCGAGCACGTGGCCCGCAAGTGGAACCTGACCGACCGGATCCGGCTCAACGAGAAGGTCGAGGAGGTGCGCTGGTCCGACGAGGACAGGACCTGGACGCTGACCACCTCCTCCGGCGCCGACCACGGCGCCTTCACCGCGGTGATCAGCGCGGTCGGCTTCCTCAACATCCCGCTCATCCCGCCGTTCGCCCGTGAGGAGCACGACTTCGAGGGCGCGATCTGCCACACCTCGTCGTGGATCGAGGGGCTGGACATGACCGGCAAGAAGGTCGGCGTGGTGGGCACCGGCTCCTCGGCGGTGCAGATCGTCACCGAGGCCGAGCGGGTCGCCGCCGAGGTGAAGATCTTCCAGATCGAGCCGAACTGGATCCTGCCCAAGAACAGCCGTGCGTTCTCCCCGTGGGAGCGCCGGCTGAACCGGCTCGCCCCGGTGTACCTGTACCGCCGCTACAAGCTCTACCTGGGCTACGACCTGCGCCAGCTCGGCGCCGGCCACGCCCGCGCCGACGGCCGGGCCAACCAGCGCCGCCGCCGCGCCGCCGAGGCGTTCCTGCGCCAGGAACTCGGCTCCCGGCCCGACCTGCTGGAGCTGGCCACCCCGAAGTTCCCGTTCGAGGGCCGGCGCACCGTCATCTCCGACACCTACTACGCCGCCCTGCGCAACCCGAAGGTCACCCTGGTGCCGCACGCCGTCAAGGGGCTCACCCGCACCGGCGCCGTCGACGCCAACGGCGACGAGCACGAACTCGACATCATCGTGCTGGCAACGGGTTTCGACGCGGCGAACTACCTCGGCAACTACCGGGTGTACGGCCGCAACGGGGTGGAGATCCACGACGAGTGGGCCGGCGAGCCGCAGGCCCTGCTCGGCATGATGGTGCCGAACTTCCCGAACTTCTTCATCATGTACGGTCCCAACACCAACTCGGTGCCGCTGGTGACCTTCTACGAGGCCCAGGCCGCCTTCGCCGCTGGCCTGATCAAGAAGGCCGCCAGGACCGGCCGCCGGCTCATCGAGGTGCGCCGGTCGGCGTTCCTGCTCTACAACGAGTGGATCCAGGACACGCTGGCCAAGACGGTGTGGGCCAAGGTGGACAGCTACTTCCACGCCGGCAGCGGCCGGATCGTGTCGCAGTGGCCGTTCAACGCCACCACCTACCTGGCCGCGGTCAAGCTCGCCCGCCGGTTCGGCGTGCGGCTGTCCTGACCGCCGCTAGG
>NZ_CALDGS010000123.1 GCF_937941905.1 uncultured Mycolicibacterium sp.
GCCTAACCCACCGGATCACGCAGCACTACACCACTTCCCGGGACTTGACCGGGGGCGCAGAAGCCCGGGGAGGGGGTGAATCAAAGTCTCGTCGACATGCCGGCCCCATCCACCTCATGAATCACGTCGGTACCACGACTTAGAGTTACGGCGAACGCGGGAATCGGGGCGAGGGAGTTATGATGGCGGACCGTTCGGCGATCGAGTGGACTGAAGCCACGTGGAACCCCGTGACTGGCTGCGACCGCATCTCCGCGGGTTGTGACCATTGCTACGCCATGACGCTGGCCAAACGGCTCAAGGCCATGGGGTCGGACAAGTACCAACGCGACGGCGACCCCCGCACCTCTGGACCCGGCTTCGGCGTGACTGTGCACCCGCAGGCGCTCAGTGAGCCGCTGCGATGGCGGAGCCCCCGTGTGGTGTTCGTGAACTCAATGAGCGACCTCTTCCACGCCCGGGTCCCGCTCAGCTTCATCCGCGACGTGTTCGATGTCTGCCGCGACACCCCTTTGCACACCTACCAGATTCTGACCAAGCGGAGCCTGCGGCTGCGCCGTGTCGCAGACCAACTGGACTGGCCCCCAAACCTATGGATGGGAGTGTCCGTGGAGAATTCCGCCGCTCTATCGCGAGTGGACCATCTCCGCGACGTTCCCGCCTCGGTGCGATTCCTGTCCTGCGAGCCCCTGCTCGGCCCGCTCGACGGGATCAACCTTGACGGAATCGGGTGGGTGATCGCCGGCGGCGAGTCCGGGCCGCGCTACCGGCCGATGGAACTGTCCTGGGCCCGCGGGATACGCGACGCCTGCACCGAGGCGGGAGTGCCGTTCTTCTTCAAGCAGTGGGGCGGCCGCACCCCGAAGTCACTCGGCAGGGAACTCGACGGTCAGGTCTGGGACGAGATGCCCAGCACCGCTACGGGTTAGGCGTGCTCATCGGTCGGCCGGTACCGGAACGGTTCGACGGGCGGTGCCAACGGTTCCCGGGCGGGCGAGGCCGTCACCAGGTCGACTATCTCCTCAGGCCCAAACAGGCCTTCGTCCTGATCCTTTGCCAGTCGCCGTTCCACCTTGCGTGTGGCGCGCATCTTCTCCAGCGCTACCCCGTGCTTGGCGAACACCGACTCCATGATCTTGTTGCCTGTCGCGTTCGAGGTCGCGAAGATGACAGTGTAAATCGGCTGCCCGTTGGTGTTGGTGAACTCCAGCGGAATGGTGGTCCCGTAGCCCAGGTCGTGTTCCAGCCGCCACCGCATCAGGTTGACCAGCTCGTCACGGAATAGCTCGGGGGTCAGCACGCCGTCTCGGCGTGCCTGCCATAGTCCGCGCCACTGCGGGGTGCCGAACATACGATCCACTCGCTGGGCGTACTCGGGGTCGGGTTCCTCGCCGGTGAACTTCAGGCCGCGGGGAAGTAGCGCATGCCCGAAGTAGAGCCACAGCTCAATCTTGAACCCCCGCTGGTTCTGCCTCCAGTTCGCCAGGTATCGCAGTGTTTCCCAAGATATTTCGGCGCTGTATTGGTCGACCATGGCGAACACCGCCGCGCCGCGCCGCCAGCTATAGCTGTAGGTTCCGAGGTGCTTTGGTATCTCCACGTTGCAGTCACCGGGGAGCACCACGAGATCACGGTCCGGGTACTCGGCCTGTAGCAGATTCCGCAGGGATTCGGCGGTGCGCTGCTGACGCTCACACAGCACGACTCTCGTGAACGGCGGGAGGGTTGACAGCGCCCGATGGCCTGAGCCAAGGATCACGTTGCCTGTACCACGCTCGAAGTTGTTGGGTGCACCAGCAAACAGGTCCAAGTACAGCGTGTACGGGGCGGCCGCCGATGCACGCGTGAACGCGTTGAGATAGTCCGACAAGGCCTCAAGCTTGATCCGAGACCAGGGCCCCCACCCTCTGCCAGCCATAGCATCACCTTCCGGGCCCACACCCCCGTGGGCCTCGCCGACGAGCCTAGATAAGGTTTTTCACCGGCCGCCTGCAGGCTCGCCGCCGTGACCGTCAATTTCACTGTGGGCTGATCAATGGCCGGATCAGCATCCGACCGTGTTCCCGTCGGCGTCGACCTTCGCCACTCCCCCGGTGGTGTCGACCTGCCAGCGGCGACCGAGCTGGTCGGTGTAACGCACCACCGCGAAATACTCACCGCTGTGTGGTGGTGTCTCAGAGAACAGCAGCACTTCCTGACCCGGGTCAATCACCAGGTCCCTGAGGGCAATCTCTGAAGGCACGCCGCGGTCCCGCGCGACCTCCTTGAACTGGAACCGGAACGGCGCTTCGTCGATTGTCGTCTCTTTCAGCTCGATGTCGAAGATGTGGCCTATGCGGCGGTTCGTGATACTGATACCAGCCTCGTGGAAGGTTTTACCGGTCATTCTCTGACGCCGTGGGATCGCCTCGAAGCACACCCGCACCAGACTGGCTTCACGCAGGAGTTCGGCGTCACGCTCACGTTGTTCGGCCGTCCGCTGTTGGTCGGCACGCTGCCGGTCACTGGTCGCGATCTATAACGCCATGCCCGCGGCGAGCAGCGATCCGAGAGCACCGAGCCACTGACCGGCGCCGGCATACCAGTCAACGTCCTGGTTGAGGCGGTGGGCGGCGACGCTGCCGCCGGTGAGGAGTGCGACTGAGACGACGACGATGAGGGTGAACAAGCACCATGCTCTTCTCGGCATGAACAGAGGCTAAGTCCGACGCCCAATCGGGTGTCAGTGCTCACGTCGGCAGGCCTAGTCAAACCTGCCTCATGAAACACGCTGCAACCACGATGCATCGCAGCTAGCCGCTGGCGACTGTGGGCAAAGTGTGGGCACAGCATGGCGAGGAATCCACGCCACAGAATTGAAAAAGCCCCTCACCTGCATACACAGGTGACGGGCTTTGGCGGTGGCGGAGGGATTTGAACCCTCGGTGGGGGGTTACCCCACACACGCTTTCGAGGCGTGCTCCTTAGGCCGCTCGGACACGCCACCGCCCGGCAGTTTACCGAACATCGGGCCCAAGCCCCTAATCGGCTGCCTGACCTGCGCCGATCCGCTTCCCGCTCGCGGGCCGGGGCGCGCGAGCTAGCGGTGCCGGGCGAAGAACTCCTCGAGCAGGGCGGCGCACTCGGCCTCCAGCACCCCGCCACGCACCTCGGGCCGGTGGGTGAGGCGCCGGTCGCGCACCACGTCCCACAGCGAGCCGACCGCGCCGGTCTTGGGCTCCCACGCCCCGAACACCACCCGCGCCACCCGGGCCAGCACCAGCGCGCCGGCGCACATCGTGCACGGCTCGACGGTGACCGCCAGCGTCGCGCCCTCCAGTCGCCAGCCATCGCCGTGGCGGGCCGCGGCCGCCCGCAGCGCCAGGATCTCGGCGTGCGCGGTCGGATCGCCGAGCGCCTCGCGGGCGTTGGCGGCCCGGGCCAGTTCGGTGCCGTCCGGGCCGAACACCACCGCCCCGATCGGCACGTCGTCGGGGCCGGCGGCCCGCGCGGCCTCGATCGCCGCGCGGATCAGCCGCTCGTCGTCCCGCCGGCTTCTCACCGGCCGAAGCGCCGCAGCACGGCCGAGAACTCCTCGGCGAACCCCATCTCCTCGGCGATCCGGCGCAGCTGTTCGTCGGCGTACAGGTCGGTCTCGGCCAGGATCACCCCGAGCACCGCCTCCGGCAGCCCGAGATCGGCGAGCACCCCGAGATCACCCTCCTCGAACGGCTCGGCGTGCTCCAGCTCCTCCTCGTCGATCTCGGCGTCGAGCCGCTCGAGCGCCTCGGCGGCGATGTCGTAGTCCAGTGCGGCGGTGGCGTCCGACAGCAGCAGCCGGGTGCCCGCCGGGGCCGGCCGCACGATGAGGAAGAACTCGTCGTCGACATCGATCAGCCCGAACACCGCGCCCGCGCTGCGGATCTCGCACAGCTCCTGTTCGGCGGCGGTCAGGCTGGCCGCGGCGGCCGCGCGCATCGGGGCGCACCGCCACGTCCCGTCCTCGCGGACCACGGCCACCCCGAAGCTGTCGACGTCGTCGACGACCGCGTTGTGCGCACGCGAGCCCTGTCCGCTCATGTCGGCTTACGGTAGTCCTCCACCTGGGGATTGACTAGCGCAGCCGAGCGCGCCCGCGGCCCCCGGTTGTGCCAACCTTGGGGGGTGACCAAACCACCCGTGTGCGTGCTCGGTCTCGGCCTCATCGGCGGGTCCCTGATGCGCGCGGCGGCCGCCGCCGGCCGCGAGGTGTTCGGCTACAACCGCTCCGTCGAGGTCGTGCGGGCCGCCGTGGCCGACGGCTACGACGCCACCGAGCATCTCGACCGGGCGCTGGCCCGAGCCGCCGCCGACGAGGCGCTGATCGTGCTGGCCGTCCCGATGCCGGCGCTGCCGATCCTGCTCGGCCACATCCGCGAGGACGCCCCGAACTGCCCGCTGACCGACGTCATCAGCGTCAAGGGCGCGGTGCACAACCAGGTGCGTGCGCACGGCCTGCTGGAGCGCTTCGTGGGCGGGCACCCGATGGCCGGCACCGCGCACTCCGGCTGGGCCGCCGGCGACGCCGACCTGTTCGTCGACGCGTCCTGGGTGGTCAGCGTCGACGACCACGTCGCCCCCGACGTGTGGGCGATGGTGATGCAGCTGGCCCTGGACTGCCGGGCGGTGGTGGTGCCGGCCCGCTCCGACGAGCACGACGCCGCCGCGGCGGCCATCAGCCATCTGCCGCACCTGCTGGCCGAGGCGCTCGCGGTCACCGCCTCCGAGGTCCCCCTGGCGTTCTCGCTGGCCGCCGGGTCGTTCCGGGACGGCACCCGGGTGGCGGGCACCGCTCCGGATCTGGTGCGCGCCATGTGCGAGAGCAACGCCGACGAGCTGCTGCCCCGGCTGGACCGGGCGCTGGAGCTGCTGCAGCATGCCCGGGCCGCGCTCGCCGAGCACGGCTCGGTGGCCGACCTGGTCGAGGAGGGGCACGCCGCGCGCACCCGCTACGACACGTTCGTCCGCCCGGACCTGGTGCTGCCGATCGTCATCGGCGAGGACAACTGGCGCGACGAGCTGGCCGCGGCCGGCCGTGCCGGGGCGGTGATCAGATCCGCTCTGCCAGTCCTGGGTAGTCGATGAGGAACCCGTGCTCGTCGACGGTCAGCGTCTCGTCGGCGACCGGGGAGTTCACCTCGATGCCGGCGCCGGTGCTGTTGTAGGTGATGGTGGCCGGCTCCACCAGCAGCTGCGGCAGCCGCACGTAGACCACCGGCACCGAGACCCGCTCCACCCGGTGGTGCAGACCGAGCCGGCGGATCGGCAGCGTGTTGAAGAACGGGCTGAGCACCACGTCGACGTCCAGGGCGCCGTCGAACGGGGCCCGCTTGAGGCCCTGATGGTCCTGCACCAGCCACATGTTCTCCTCGTCGCGGGCGATCGACATCTGCCGTTCCCGCTCGGCCAGGGTCACCATGAGCGACAGCCGCTTGGTGCCGCCCGACTCGTCGGTGACCAGGTCGTAGGAGGCGCTGAACGCCGGGATGTCGCCCGCCGCGGCGGCGACGATGCGGCCGTGGGCCTTGATGCGGTTCCCCGACAGCTGCACGCGCACCGACTCCATCCGCGGCACGCCGTACGCACGCCAGGTCAGCACCGCCGGCCAGGTGCCGGCGTTCGCTTCAGACTGGGCAGCACTCACGGCTCTACCGTAGGCGACGGGCGCGGTGCTGCGTACCCGGTGGGCCTTCCCGCACCCAGCACCACCTGCCCGTCCAGCGGCACCGGCACCCGCCGGCCGCGTCCGGTGCCCGGCACCGACAGCCACGCCGCGGCCGCGAGCACCGCGTCCAGCAGCAGTGCCAGCGCGGTCACCAGCAGCGCGCCGACCAGGGCGATGTGGAACTCGCGCACCTTGATGCCGTCGATCAGGTAGCGGCCCAGCCCGCCCAGGCTGGCGTAGGCGGCCACCGTGGCGGTGGCCACCACCTGCAGCGTCGCGGTGCGCAGCCCGCCGATGACCAGCGGCAGCGCGTTGGGCAGCTCCACCCGCAGCAGCACCCGCAGCTCGGTCATGCCCATGGCGCGGGCGGCGTCGACCACGGCCGGGTCCACGTTGGCGATCCCGGCGTAGGTGCCGGCCAGCAGCGGCGGGACGGCCAGCAGCATCAGCGCCACGGTCGGCGCGCCCAGCCCGAGCCCCCACCACAGCACCCCGAGCAGCAGCACACCCAGCGTGGGCAGGGCCCGCAGCGCGTTGACCCCGGCGACGACGAGGAAGGTGCCGCGCCGGGTGTGCCCGATGAACATCCCCAGCGGCACCGCGACGACCGCGGCTGCGGCCACCGCCACCACGGTGTACTGCAGGTGTTCGGCGATGCGGGCGGCCAGGCCCGCCGGGCCCCACCAGTTGGCGGCGGTGCCGAGGTAGGCCAGCGCCTGCTGCAGGAAGTTCACGCCGCCACCACCCGGTCCGCGGCGCCGGCCCGGGTCCACGGGGTGGCCAGCCGGCCGGCCAGCATGATGAGCGCGTCGACGACGACGGCCAGCAGGAAGATCGCGATGATGCCGGCGATGATCTGGTCGCTCTTGTCGGCCTGGTAGCCCTCGGTGAACCAGGTGCCCAGGCCGCCGATGCCGATCACCGAGCCGACCGCCACCATCGAGATGTTGGTCACCGTGACCACGCGCAGCCCCGCCACCAGCACCGGCAGCGCCAGCGGCAGCTCCACCCGCAGCAGCCGGGTCAGCCGCCGGTAGCCGACCGCGGTGGCGGCGTCGCGCACCGGTTCCGGCACCGCGTCCAGCGCCTCCGGCACGGTCCGCACCAGCAGCGCGGCGGTGTAGAGGGTGAGCGCGACGACGACGTTGGCCTCGTCGAGGATGCGGGTCGGGATGACCAGCGGCAGCACCACGAACAGCGCCAGCGACGGGACGGTGAACACGACGCCGGCGGTCACCGTGGTCAGCCGCCGGGCCACCGGGTGCCGCTGCACCGCTGCGCCCAGCGGCACCGCGACGAGCAGCCCGAGCAGCACCGGCAGCAGCGACAGGCGCAGGTGTACCAGGGTGAGCGCCCAGGCGGCGTCGAGGTGGGTGAGCAGGTAGCGCACCTCAGCCCCGCCTCTGCTCGTACAGCGCGGCCAGCACGTCGTCGGCGCGGATGCCGCCGCGC
Organism: uncultured Mycolicibacterium sp.; assembly: GCF_937941905.1. Lineage (GTDB taxonomy): Bacteria > Actinomycetota > Actinomycetes > Mycobacteriales > Mycobacteriaceae > Mycobacterium. The sequence goes on from NZ_CALDGS010000123.1 coordinate 7,136, forward strand.
ACCCGCCCCGCCCCGTCCACCGCCACGCCCAGCCCGCACGGCGAGGACAGCGCGGCGTCGAGGGCCTGGCGCAGCGTGCCGTCCGGCCCGCACAGCGATCCGCCGGCCCGGCGCCGGCCGTCCGGGTCGAGCCAGCCGCGCGGCACCCCGTCGGCGGTGATCAGCCGCCACCGGCCGGGCCCGGCGGTGCCGGCCTCGGCCTCGGCCACCGTCGGGATGTCGTGCAGCGGCAGCCGGTGTGCGTCGAGGAACTGCAGGCCGCGGTAGCCGCGGTCGGCGCCGATGAACCCGGCGACGAAGTCGTTGGCCGGCTCGGTGAGCAGCCGGGCCGGCTCGGCGTACTGCTGCAGCACCCCGCCCGGGCCGAACGCGGCGACCCGGTCGCCGAGCTTGACCGCCTCGTCGATGTCGTGGGTCACGAACACGATGGTCTTGCGCAGCTCGGCCTGCAGCCGGCGCAGCTCGGTCTGCAGTTCGTCGCGCACCACCGGGTCCACCGCCGAGAACGGCTCGTCCATGAGCAGGATCGGCGGGTCGGCGGCCAGGGCCCGGGCCACGCCGACCCGCTGCTGCTGCCCGCCGGACAGCTGGGCCGGGTAGCGGTTGGCCAGCCTCGGGTCCAGCCCGACCCGCTCCATCACCTCCAGGGCCGCGCGGCGGGCGGCCCGGCGGGTCCGGCCCTTGAGCATCGGCACGGTGGCGATGTTGTCGACCACCCGCTGGTGCGGCATCAGCCCCGCGCTCTGGATGACGTAGCCGATACCCAGCCGCAGCTTGACCGGGTCGACGGTGGCGACGTCGCGGCCGTCGACGAACAGCCGCCCGGAGGTCGGCTCCACCATGCGGTTGATCATCCGCATCGAGGTGGTCTTGCCGCAGCCGGACGGTCCGACGAACACCACCAGGGCGCCCGCCGGCACCTCCAGCGTCAGCCGGTCCACCGCCACGGTGCCGTCCGGGTAGGTCTTGGTGACCTCGCGGAACTCGATCACGGCTGCACCGGTTGGTCGAAGCCGTGGTCGCGCACCCAGTCCCGGGCCGCATCCGCCGGGTCCACCCCGCGGTTGCCCGACACCGCGGTGTTGAGCGCGATGAGGTCCTCGGTGGTCAGCGCGGCCGAGACCGCGTCGAGCACCCGCTTGAGGTCGGCCGAGCGCTTGCGGGAGGCCACCAGCGGCACCACGTTGGCGGCCAGGAAGTTGTGCTCCGGGTCGTCGAGCACCACCAGGTCGTATTCGGCGATCGCCGGCGAGGTGCTGAAGATGTTCGCGGCGGTCACGGTCCCGTCCGTGAGCGCCCGCACGGTGGCCGGGCCGCCGCCGTCGCTGATCGCGACGAAGTGCTGCGGGGCGATGTCGAGCCCGTAGCGGGCCTTCAGCCCGGGCAGCCCCTCGGCGCGGGTGGCGAACTCCGACGGCGCGGCGAACCGCACCTCGGCCGAGTGCCGGGCGAGGTCGCCGATGGTGCGCAGGTTCCAGTGCCGCGCGGTCTCGGCGGTGACGGCGACGGTGTCGCGGTCCTCGGCCGGTGCCGGGGTGAGCACCGACAGGTCGCCGGGCAGGGCGCGGTGCAGCGCCAGCTCGACCGCCTCCGGGGTGGTGACGCCGGCATCGGGGTCGAAGTACTGCAGCAGGTTGCCGGTGTATTCCGGGATGAGGTCGATCGAGCCGTCGCGCACCGCGGGGATGTAGGTCTCGCGGCTGCCGATGCCGAACCGGCGGCCCACGGTGAACCCGTTGGCCTCCAGCGCCTGGGCGTAGATCTCGCCGATGATCTTGGACTCCGGGAAGTCGGCCGAGCCGACCACCACCGCCCTGACGTCGCCCGACGAACCCCCGCCGCCGAGCGGGTCCGGGCTGCCGCAGGCCGGGGCGAGCAGCGCCAGCACGGCCGCGCACACGGCGGCGACGAGCGCACGTCCCCTCGGCATCACAGGTCCTCCCCCAAGCCGTTCGTGTGTCGAGCCTAACGGCGGACGCCGACACGCTGGGGCCGCAAACCGCGATGCCGCAGACATCGGGGCCGGTCCGGGCCAAGATGGACCCATGACCAGCGATGCCTACGGTCAGCCCGCGCCCGGCCCGGAGGACTCCGGTGCGGCGCCGGAGGACCTCGACACCGCCCCGGGCTCGGCGACCCAGGTTCCGGACGAGGGCCTCAAGCGCACCCGCGCCGCGGCGCTGTGGTCGGCGCTGGTCGGCGGGTTCCTGGTGCTGATCGTGCTGCTGATCTTCATCGCCCAGAACACCGTCTCGGCGCAGTTCCGCTTCCTGGGCTGGCAGTGGAGCCTGCCGCTGGGGGTGGCCATCCTCGGCTCGGCGGTGTGCGGCGGGCTGCTGACCGTGGCGGTCGGCACCGTGCGGATCCTGCAGCTGCGCCGTGCCGCCCGCCGCAACGCCCGGCGCTAACGCCCGATCGTCCGCAGCCCGGAGGCGATGAGCGGGGCGACCGTCTCGCCGACCCGTTCCGGGATGCCCGGGGCGCCGCCGACCCGGCGCCGGTAGTCGATGCCGGCGGCGATGATCGCCAGCTTGAAGTAGCTCAGCGCCATGTAGAAGTCCCAGTGCGCCAGCTCGCGGCCGGAGACCTCGGCGTAGCGGTGCGCCATCTCGTCCGCGCCCGGCAGCAGCGGCGAGGTCCAGGCCGCCTCCATGCCCAGGATGAGGTCGAGCTGCGGGTCGCGGTAGACGCACATCAGCGCCGCGTCGCTGAGCGGGTCGCCCAGCGTGGACAGCTCCCAGTCCACCACCGCGCGCACCCGGCCGGGGTCGTCGCTGTCCAGGATGGTGTTGTCGATGCGGTAGTCGCCGTGCACGATCGACGTGCCGCTCTGCGGCGGCACCGCCTCGGCCAGCGCGGCGTGCAGCCGGCGCACGTCGTCGTCGCGCGGGTCGTCGGGCAGCTTCACGTGCTCCCACTGCGACCCCCACCGGCGCACCTGGCGCTCCAGGTAGCCGGTCGGCTTGCCGAAGTCGCCCAGCCCGACCGCCTCCGGGTCGACGGCGTGCAGGTCGGCCAGCACCCGGATCAGCCCGTCGACGCACCGCGACAGCGCCGCGGCGTCGCCCAGCCCGGCCAGTTCGTCGGCGCTGCGCACCACCCGGCCGGCCACGTACTCGACCATCTGGAACGGCGCGCCGAGCACGCTGTCGTCGTCGCTGCAGGTGACGGCCCGGGCCACCGGCACCGGGGTGTCGGCCAGCGCGGCCACCACCCGGTACTCGCGGGCCATGTCGTGCGCGGACGGGGTCAGCCCGGCCAGCGGCGGGCGGCGCAGCACCCACTTGGAGGCGTCGTCGTGGACCAGAAACGTCAGGTTGGACCGGCCGCCGGCGATGAGTTCGGCCCGCAGCGGTCCGGACCGCGGCACCCCGATCCCGCGCAGGTGCCGGTCCAGCGCGGTCAGGTCCAGGCCGTCAAGAGTCGTCGAGGTCACCGGACTTGTTTACCACCGCTGGTTCCGGGGCAGCAGATCCCATACGTGATCGGTGCTGTTGACCGTGACCACGCCGATCCGGCCGGTGCGCGAGACCAGGATCCGGGTGACCGAGGTGTAGTCGATCGGGAACGACAGCATCCGCTCGGTGCCGAGGATCTGGTGCAGCATCACGTTGATCACCCCGCCGTGGCTGAACACCGCGACGGTGTCCTCGTGCTCGGCCGAGGCGATCAGGTCGGCGGTGGCGGCGCTGATGCGCGCCTTGAACGCCTCCGGGTCCACCCCGCTGGGCAGGTGCCCGTCGATGAGCCGCTGCAGCTCGGCCGGGTTCTCCTTGGCGATCTCCTCGATCGGGATGTAGTGGGTCAGGTCACGGTCGTACTCGGCGAACCGCTCGTCGACCTCCACCGGCAGGCCGAACGCGTCGGCGACCGGCTGGGCGGTCTGGATGGCGCGCCGCTGCGGGCTGGACACCAGCCGCCTGATCCGGAACCGCTTCAGCGCGTCGGGCAGCCGGCGGGCCTGTTCGTGTCCGGCCTCCGACAGGTCGGGGTCGGAACCCTGCCCCGGTTCGCTGCGCAGCGGCAGCGCATGTCGGACCACAAGTATCTGCACGCGTGCCACCATAGGCGCGACCGCCGAACGCCGACGACAAGGGTGACGACATGGGTTACGCCGACGACCTTTTCGACCTGACCGATCGGGTGGTGCTGATCACCGGCGGCAGCCGGGGGCTGGGCCGCGAGATGGCGTTCGCCGCGGCCCGCTGCGGCGCCGACGTGATCATCGCCAGCCGCAAGTACGACAACTGCGTGGCGGTCGCCGAGCAGATCGCCGCCGCGACCGGCCGGCGGGCGATGCCCTACCAGGTGCACGTGGGCCGTTGGGAGCAGCTCGACGGGCTGGTCGACGCCGCCTACGACGAGTTCGGCCGGGTGGACGTGCTGGTGAACAACGCCGGGATGTCGCCGCTGTACGAGTCGCTGCCGGCGGTGTCGGAGCGGATGTTCGACGCGGTGCTCAACCTCAATCTCAAGGGGCCGTTCCGACTGTCGGTGCTGGTCGCCGAGCGGATGGCGGCCGACGGCGGCGGGTCGATCATCAACGTGTCCACCAGCGGATCGATCCGGCCGCGGCCCGGGCAGCTGCCCTACTCGGCGGCCAAGGCCGGGCTCAACGCGCTGACCGAGGGGCTGGCGCTGGCCTACGGGCCCACGGTCCGGGTGAACACGCTGATGCCCGGGCCGTTCCGCACCGATGTGAGCAAAGCGTGGGATCTCGACGCGGTCAACCGGGGTGCGCAGGCGTTCGCGCTCAAGCGGATCGGCAACCCGCCCGAGATCGTCGGCGCCGCACTGTATCTGATGTCCGACGCGGCGAGCTACACGAGCGGGTCGATCATCCGCGTCGACGGCGGCATGCCCTGATCCGGACGGCGGCCAGGCTGTCCGCCAGGTGGCCGGCGACCAGGTTGAGGTGGAGCCGCACCATGTTGGTGCCGGTGCAGAACCCGCTGAGTTCCGGGTCGTCGAGCACCCGGCGGCAGCGGTCCCCGACGACGGCTTCCAGCGCCTCGTACTCGCCGATCCTCCTGGAAAATCGTTGTCATGCAACGAGTACACCGCGGGCTCTTTGCGCGGCGATTTCCCCACCGCGCCGTTGGTTACGGAGTGATGATCGCGAAACCCGGGTCCGGCCGGTCCAGCACCGCAAGCAGCGCCTGCAGCGCCGCGGGGTTGCCGGCGATGTCCAACCCGGGTGAGTCGGCGTCCCCTGCGGCCAGGGCGAGCAGCCGCCGGGTCCCCGAGACCGTGACGGTGGCCTGTGCGGTGTTCGGGTCGGCCGGGGCGCGCCGGTGGATCAGCACCCCGTTGCGCAGGGCCAGCCGGTGGTTCGCGCCGGTGTCGGTGAAGGTGACGTCGACGGCGATGTCGAGGTCCCAGGCCCGCGGCCCGTCCACGCTGATGGCGAGCGCGTCGAAGAGCTGCTCCGGGGTGAGCCGAGCCAGGATCGCCGGCGCCGCGGTGGTGGTCGGCGTGCCCGGCACGCCGCCGCGCAGTTCGGCCGCACCGGTGAGGAAGAAGTTGCGCCACACCGCGTTCTCGGCGCCGTAGGCGAGCTGCTCCAGGGTGGCGGCGTAGTGTTCGCGGGCTGCGGCGTGGTGCTCGTCGGTGAACATGACGTGGTCGAGCAGGGTTGCCGCCCAACGGTAGTCGCCGTCGTCGTAGGCGGCCCGGGCCAGTTCCACGACCCGGTCGACGCCGCCCATCGCCGCCACGTAGCGCGGGCCGGCGGCCTGCGGCGGGTGCGGCCACAGCCGGGCCGGGTTGCCGTCGAACCAGCCCATGTAGCGCTGGTAGATCGCCTTGACGTTGTGGCTCACCGAGCCGTAGTAGCCGTGGGTGTGCCAGGCCCGGCGCAGCGCCGGCGGCAGCTTGAAGTGCTCGGCGATCTCGGCGCCGGTATGGCCCTGGTTGATCAGCCGCAGCGTCTGGTCGTGCAGGTAGGAGTACAGATCGCGTTGCAGCGAAAGGAATTCCACGATCCGCTCGCGGCCCCAGGTCGGCCAGTGGTGGGAGGCGAACAGCACGTCGGTGCGGTCGGCGAACCGGTCGATCGCCTCGGTGAGGTAACCGGCCCAAGGCGTGCGGATCGCGTACCAGCGCGCCGCGCAGCGTCAGCAGGTTGTGCAGGTTGTGGGTGGCGTTCTCGGCGATGCACAGCGCGCGGAAGCGCGGGAAGTAGAAGTGCATCTCGGCCGGCGCCTCGGTGCCGGGCGCGAGTTGGAACTCGATCTCGACGCCGTCGACGACGTGGGTCTCGCCGGTCTCGCGGACCTCCAGCGTGGGGACGATCAGCCCCACCTCACCGGTGGAGGTGGCCTGTCCGAGGCCGCAGCCCACCTGCCCGGCCGGCCCGCGGTCGAGCGCGGTGCCGTACATGTAACCGGCCCGGCGGGCCATCGCGGTGCCGGCGTAGATGTTCTCCTGCACGGCGTGTTCGGTGAAGTGCTCGGGCGCGATGACCACCACCTCGCCGGCGTCGACGGCGGCCTGGCTGGTCACCCCCAGCACGCCGCCGAAGTGGTCGACGTGGGAGTGGGTGTAGATCACGGCCCGGACCGGCCGGTCGCCGCGGTGCGCGCGGTACAGCCCCAGCGCGGCCGCGGCGGTTTCGGTGCTGATCAGCGGGTCGATGACGATGATGCCGGTGTCGCCCTCGACGAAGGTGATGTTGGACAGGTCCAGGCCGCGTACCTGGTAGATGCCGGTTCCCGCCCCGGCCGCTCCGCTCGCCCCGGCCACCACCTCGTAGAGGCCCTGTTCGGCGCACAGCCGGCTCTGCCGCCACAGGCTCGGGTGCACGGTGGGCGGTGCGTCGCCGGCCAGGAACGCGCAGGCGTCGTTGTCCCACACCACTCGCCCGTCGGCGGCGGTCACCACCCCGGGCCGCAGGGCGGCGATGAAGCCCCGGTGGGCGTCGGCGAAATCGGCGGTGTCGTCGAACGGCAGGGTGGTCAGGTGGGCGGCCTCGATCGCCGGGCTGGGCGGGGTGTGCTCCATTCCGCCACGGTAGTCACCGTGGCAGCCGATGCAGGGTGACGTCGGTGAGCGCGCCGGCGCACACCTCGGCGGTCAGGTAGGTGCAGTGCGGCTGGCGGCGCCGGTCGGTGGGCGAGCCCGGGTTGAGCAGCCGCAGCCCGCTCGCGGCGGTGCTGTCCCACGGGATGTGGCTGTGGCCGAACACCAGCACGTCGGTGTCCGGGTAGGCGGCGGCCATCCGGGCCTCCCGCCCGGCGGCCGGGCCGGTCTCGTGGACCACGGTGAACCGCAGTCCGCCCAGGGTGGCGTCGGCGCGCTCGGGCAGCCGGGCGCGCAGCTCGGGGCCGTCGTTGTTGCCCCAGCAGGCCAGCAGCCGGGCGGCCCGCCGCTGCAGCGCGTCCAGCAGCGCGACGTCGACCCAGTCCCCGGCGTGCACGACGACGTCGGCGCGGTCCACCTCGTCCCACACCGCGGCCGGCAGGTCGCGGGCCCGCTTGGGCACGTGGGTGTCGGAGATCAGCAGCAGCCGCACACGGTGACGTTAACCGAGCACCGCGGGCATGGTCTCCCAGCCGCGCACCGTCGAGGTCGTCGACATCCGGGCCCGGTCCAGGTCGATCTCCCAGGCCGGGAACCGGGCCAGCAGCTCCTCCAGCGCGATCCGGCCCTCCAGCCGGGCCAGTGCGGCACCCAGGCAGTAGTGGGCGCCCACGCCGAACGCCAGGTGCCCGCGCGCCCTGCGGTGGATGTCGAAGACGTCGCCGTCCGGCGGGAACTGACGGTGGTCCCGGTTGGCCGCGCCGACCAGGAAGATCATCACCGACCCGGCGGGCACGGTGTGCCCGTAGTACTCGACGTCGCGGGTGACGTGGCGGGCGACATGCGGGGCGGGCGGCTCCAGTCGCAGGATCTCCTCGACGGCGTCCGGGATGAGCCCCCGGTCGGCGGCGAGTTCGGCGCGCTGGTCGGGGTGCTCGGCGAGCACCTTGGCGGCCCAGCCGATGAGCCGGGTGGTGGTCTCGTTGCCGGCGGCCGAGACGACGTTGATGTACATCAGCAGCTCGTCGCGGGTGAGCCTGCGGGTGACGCCGTGCTCGTCGGTGAACTCCACCGACAGCAGCTCGGTGACGATGTCGTCGCCCGGGTGGGTGGCGCGCCAGTCGACGTAGTCGGCGAAGAAGGTGCCGTCGTCGAAGCCCTCCGAGGCGACGGCCATCGGTTGGCCGGCCTCGGTGGTGAGGTGGCGGTCGGCCCGGTCGCGGGTGGCGACCTGCAGCTGCGGCGGGATGCCCAGCAGGGTGCAGATCACCCGCATCGGCATCTGCCTGCCGAGGTCGGCGATGAAGTCGAAGTCGTCGCCGGGGCCGAACGGGTCCAGGCACGCCACGCAGTAGGCCCGGATCATGTCCTCCAGCTCGGCGATCTTGCGCGGCGTGAACATCCGCGCGACCAGCTTGCGGTGGATGTCGTGGCGCGGCGGGTCCTCCATCACCAGCAGCCCCGACGGGATCTCCATGTCGGCCTTGATCAGCTCGAGGATGTTGCCGCGGCCGGAGCTGAACGTCTCGTGGTCGAGCAGGCCCCGGTTCACGTCGGCGTAGCGACTGGTGGCCCAGAAGTCGAGCCGCTCGTTGTAGTAGATCGGCAACTCGTCGCGCAGCCGCTTGAACATCGGGTACGGGTCGGCGATGAGTCCGACGTCGTAGGGGTCGAAGTAGATCTCGCTGGATGTGGGCGCCGTCACAGTGCAAAGATACCGATCGGTATCTGAGTTTCGCGTGGGAATCCGGGATCGGCTGGCACGATGTCCGTCATGGTCGAGCGGTGGACCCGGCAGCGGCGCATGGAGCACACCCGCGCGCTGCTCATCGACGCGGCCGAGGAGGTGTTCGCGCGCAAGGGATTCGGCGCGGCGTCCCTGGACGACATCGCCGACGCGGCCGGCTACACCAAGGGCGCGATCTACAAGCACTTCGCCACCAAGGAGGACCTGTTCCTGGCGGTCAGCGACAAGTACTGGCGCCGCTACTTCGAGCACTTCACCGAGGTGCTGGCCCGGGTGACGACGATCGGCGAGCCCGAGCTCGACGAGATCGCCCGGCGCTGGCGCGACATCACCCGCTCCGGCGGCGCCGACCATGCCGCGCTCGGCCACGAGTTCACCCTGTACCTGCGCCGCAACCCGGCCGCCGCGGCCCGGGTCGCCGACCGCCGCCGGCAGGTCGTCGCCGACCTCACCGACTTCATCGTCGCCGGCGTGGAGCGGCTCGGCGCGACGCTGCGCATCCCCGCCGAGACCTTCGCCCGGGTGCTCATCACCACCGGCGACGGGATCATGCTCGGCAGCGAGCTCGACGGGGTGGACCTGCACCGGGCCGCGCTGCAGATGTACCTGTCGGTGATCGAGCTGCCCGACAGGTAGCGCGGCTACCGCCAGAACAGGTGGTGCACCACCCCGCCGCGCGGGCTCGGCACCGCCTCGTGCTCGTAGCGGTCCTCGAGCTCCTCCGGCGCGGTCCACAGCCGGGAGCCGTCGCCCAGCTCGACCGGGACGACCACGACGTGCAGGGTGTCGATCAGCCCGGCGTCGAGGAACTGCCGGACGGTGACCGCCCCGCCGCCGAGCCGCACGTCCCGGCCGTCGGCGGCGGCCCGGGCCCGGGCCAGCACCTCGGCCGGTTCGCCGCCGACGAAGTGGAAGGTGGTGTCGGCGAGGGTGAACGACGGCCGCGGGTGGTGCGTCCACACGAACACCGGGGTGCCGAACGGCGGCCGCTCGCCCCACCAGCCGCGCCAGGAGTGGTCCCGCCACGGGCCGCGCTGCGGGCCGAACTTGTTGCGGCCCATGATCTCCGCGCCGATGTTGTGGTGGTAGTCACGGACCAGGGCGTCGTCGAGGCCGCGGGTGCCGCCGGGTTCGGTGCGGTTCGGCCAGCTCGCGGTCGCGGTCGCCCAGGCGAACAGGCGGGCCGGGTCGGCGTGCCCGAACGGGCGTTCGCGGCTCTGCCCGGCGCCGCAGCCGAACCCGTCGGCGGAGACCACGAAGTTCTGGACCTTCAGCAGTTGACTCATACCGGGACCGACCCCGCGACGGCCCCGGACTCATCGGCCTCCTCCGGCGCCGCGGCGTCGTACGGTGCAACCATGCGCGCACTGCCCCTGCTGCTCACCGCCGCCCTGGCCGCGGCCGCCGGCGCGCTGCCGATCCCGGCGCCCGCACCGGCCCGGGCGCAGCCGGCCCCGACCGTCACCCAGGTGCCCGAACAGCCGCCCGCGCCGGCCCGCGACGTCACCGACGACCCGGGCATCCTCGACCCGCGCCCGCAGCCCGTCGAGGCGTTCAGCCGCGGGCCCGGCCCGGACGAGGTCACGCTGTACTTCACCACCGGCATCCCGGAGTGCGTCGGGGCGCACGCCGAGGTACAGGAGACGCCCGACCTCGTCGCGGTGAAGCTGTGGACGGGGCCGCGCGCCGCGGCGGCCGACCGGGCCTGCATCGAGATCTCGGTGACCGGCCGGATGCCGGTGCGGCTGGCCACACCGCTCGGGCGGCGGGCAGTGGTGAACATCACCTGAAACGCCGGACGGCTGCGGTGGTGACCGCAGCCGTCCGACAGTGTGCGCGCCCGAAGGGACTCGAACCCCTAACCTTCTGATCCGTAGTCAGATGCTCTATCCGTTGAGCTACGGGCGCAGACCGTATTCAGTTGTGGTGGCTGACAGACCAGGCCGTCAACCATGGCGGAGGCGAGAGGATTTGAACCTCCGGTCCCGCGTTAACGGGACAACTCATTAGCAGTGAGCCCCATTCGGCCGCTCTGGCACGCCTCCTGAACATCTCGAGGGTACCGGAACCCGGGATGAGTACCGGACCCGCCGAACGGAAAGGGTACACAGCCAAGGCAGCGCAACGCAAAGTGGCTCGATGCGGCCACCTAAACTGGCCCGGGTGAGTGCCCGCCTGCGGCCCGAGATGGCCGACCTGCCCGCCTACACCCCCGGCAAGACGGTGCCGGGCGCGATCAAGATCGCCTCGAACGAGACGGTGCACGGGCCGCTGCCCGGCGTGCTGGAGGCGATCGCCCGGGCGGCGCAGACCATCAACCGCTACCCGGACAACGGCTACCTGGCGCTGCGCGACCGGCTCGCCGGGTTCGTCGGCTTCCCGCCGGAGTGCGTGTCGGTGGGCTGCGGGTCGGTGAGCCTGTGCCAGCAGCTCATCCAGATCACCTGCTCGGTCGGCGACGAGGTGGTGTTCGGCTGGCGCAGCTTCGAGATCTACCCGCTGCAGGTGCGCACCGCCGGCGCCACCCCGGTGCAGGTGCCGCTGACCGACCACACCTTCGACCTCGACGCGATGCTGGCGGCGGTCACCGACCGCACCCGGCTCATCTTCGTCTGCAACCCGAACAACCCGACCAGCACCGTCGTCGACCCGGCCAAGCTCGCCGAGTTCGTCGCCCAGGTGCCCGAGGACGTCATGGTCGTGCTCGACGAGGCCTACATCGAGTACGTCCGGCCGCCGTACCTGCCGGACAGCCTCGCCCTGGTCCGCGAGCACGACAACGTGGTGGTGCTGCGCACCTTCTCCAAGGCCTACGGGCTGGCCGGGATGCGGGTCGGCTACGCGGTGGCCGCCCCGGAGATCGTCACCGCCCTGGGGAAGGTGTACGTGCCGTTCTCGGTCAGCACGGTCGCCCAGGCCGCGGCGATCGCCTGCCTCGACGCCGCCGACGAACTGCTGGCCCGCACCGACGCGGTGGTCGCCGAGCGGGCCCGGGTCAGCGCGGCGCTGCGGGCCGCCGGCTACGCCCTGCCGGAGTCGCAGGCCAACTTCGTCTGGCTGCCGCTGGGCGAGCGGACCGCCGGGTTCGTCGACGCCGCCGCCGAGGCCCGACTGCTGGTGCGCCCGTACGGCAGCGACGGGGTGCGGGTCACCATCGGCGCGCCGCACGAGAACGACGCGTTCCTGGCGTTCGCCGAGGGCTGGATCGGACGCGCCGGCTGACCGGCCCCGAGCCGGCCCGGTTGGGCCTATCGTGTCCCTGGTGAGGACGCGTCTGCTGGTCGGGCTGGCCGCCGGGCTCCTGGTGCTGACCGGGGTGGTCGGTGGCTGTACCCGGGTGACCGGGGGCTCGGTCGTGCAGACCACCGAGCCCGGCCCGCCGCTGTCCTCGGCGCCGCCGCGCCCCACCGCGGCCCCGCCGCCGCGGATCCCGTCGTTGCCGCTGCCCACCCGGCCCAGCGACCTCCCCGAGGTGCCGCCGCCGGCCAACGCGCTGACGATGACCTGCGCGGAGTACCTCGACCTGGACGAGGCGACGCAGTACGCGGTGATCCGGGAGGTGTTGGAGAAGGGCGACAGCCCGCTCGGCCCGCTGGGCCGGCAGCGCGAGTCGCTGACCAAGACGCTGGTCGACGCGGTGTGCCCGTTCATGCCGCAGGCCACCGTCAACCAGGCGGTACTAGGCGGCTGACCGACCCGCGGGTAGGTTCTCGGGGCATGGGTGAGACGTACGAATCGGTGACCGTCGAGGTCGACAACCACGTCGCGCAGGTGACGCTGATCGGCCCCGGCAAGGGCAACGCGATGGGGCCGGCGTTCTGGCGGGAGATGCCCGAGGTGTTCGCCGCCCTGGACGCCGACCCGGACGTGCGCGCCATCGTGCTCACCGGTTCCGGCAAGCACTTCAGCTTCGGCCTGGACCTGCCCGGGATGGCCGGGGACCTGGCCACGGTGATGGGGCCGACCCCGACCGCCCGGCAGCGGGCCGAGTTCCACCAGCTGGTGCTGCGCATGCAGCAGGCCATCAATGCGGTGGCCGACTGCCGCACCCCGACCATCGCGGCCGTGCAGGGCTGGTGCATCGGCGGCGGCGTGGACCTGATCAGCGCGGTCGACATCCGCTACGCCAGTGCCGACGCGAAGTTCTCGGTGCGCGAGGTGAAGCTGGCGATCGTCGCCGACGTGGGCAGCCTGGCCCGGCTGCCGCTGATCCTGTCCGACGGACACCTGCGGGAGCTCGCCCTGACCGGCAAGGACATCGACGCCGCCCGCGCCGAGCGGATCGGGCTGGTCAACGAGGTGTTCGAGGACGCCGAGGCGTGCCTGGCGGCGGCCCACCGCACCGCCGCCGAGATCGCGGCCAACCCGCCGCTGACGGTGCGCGGCATCAAGGACGTGCTCGACCAGCAGCGCATCGACCGGGTGTCGGCCAGCCTGCGCTACGTGGCGGCCTGGAACGCGGCGTTCCTGCCGTCGAAGGACCTCGGCGAGGGCATCGCGGCCATTCTGGAGCGGCGTACGCCGAACTTCACCGGCGAATAGCTGCCGGCGCCGGCCCGGCCGGACGTGTCGGTCCCCTCTGCGATCATGATCACGTCAGGGGAGGGACGCGATGAGTGGTTCGAACGGTGGTGGCGGCGGCGGGCTCTTGGGGCTGCTCGGTCTGCTCGTGATCATCGGTGTGATCATCGAGTACTTCTGGTGGATCGTGGGCGCGCTGGTCGTGCTGTTGATCGGCTGGATCGCCTACTCGATCCACCGCGGCAAGGAGCGGGAGCGGCAGCGGGTCGAGAAGATCCGCCGGCGCAAGCACGACCGCCTGATCGCCGCGGCCGACCGGCAGCACGCCTGGTTGCTGGCCGGTGACAGCCGGGGCATCTACGGCGAGAAGGGCGCGCGGTACATGAGCTACGTCGAGCGCGACGACTGGGACGGGCTGATCCGATTGCTCGCGCAGGAGCGCTCCGCGCGGCCGCGCGGGATGTGATGGACGGCTACGACATCATCGGCGACGTCCACGGGTGCGCCACCCAGCTCGAGGAACTGCTCGACACGCTCGGCTACCGGCGAACCGGCGGCTCGGCCGCGTTCCGCCACCCGCACCGGCAGGCGATCTTCGTCGGGGACCTGATCGACCGCGGGCCCGAGCAGCTGCGCACGCTGGAGATCGCCCGGGCCATGGTCGATGCGGGCAGCGCCCGGATCGTGTTGGGCAACCACGAGTTCAACGCGCTGGCCTACCACACCGAGTGGCCGCCCGGCAGCGGGCGGTTCCTGCGCCCGCGGTCGGAGCGCAACACCCGTCAGCACGCGGCGTTCCTCGAGCAGGTGACCGGCCCCGACCGGCAGCGATATCTGCAGTGGTTCACCACGATTCCGCTGTGGCTCGACCTCGGCGGGCTGCGGGTGGTGCACGCCTGCTGGCACGAGGAGTCGATCACCACGGTGCGCACCCACTGCGGGACCAGCGCGCCGTTCGGCCGGGTCGAGCACCTGGTCGCGGCCGCCACGGCGGGCCACCGGCTCCACGGCGCGATCGAGACGCTGCTGAAGGGGCCGGAGATCGCGCTGACCGAGTACGGCGGGCCGCCCTACCACGACAAGGACGGCAACGTGCGCACCAGCGCCCGGTTGCGCTGGTGGGACGGCGCCGGGTCCACCCTGCGCGATCTGGCCGAGGTGGGCGGAGGCTTCACCACCGTGACCGGCGAGCCCTACCCGCCGCTGGCGGACACCGTTGTGCCGCAGCATGTCCGGTCCTACACCTACCGCGGAACCGTTCCGGTGTTCTACGGGCACTACTGGCGCCGCGACAGACCGGAGCACGGCCACGACTGGACCCGCTACACGGCCTGTGTGGACTTCAGCGCGGTCGCCGGCGGCCGGCTCACCGCCTACCGCTGGTCGGGTGAGACGACCGTCGACCCCAGCCACTACGTGGCGGTGTCCTGACCGCGCCGGCGGAACAGTTCGGCCGGCCGGCCCCGCCCGGTGGTGACCGTGACCCCGGTCGGGATCAGCTTCGGCTCCATGGCGCGCCGGAAGGTGTCGCGCTGCAGCGGGTGGCCCGCGATCGCCTCGTGCACCGAACGCAGTTGGCGCAGCGTGAACTCGTCGCCGAGCAGGTGGTCCGGGTCCGGGTCCGCGCGGTAGCGGCCGCGCACCTCGGCCACCGCCAGCGCGATGATCTCGGCGTGGTCGTAGACGAGCCGCCCGGGCGCCTGCACCGGCATCAACCGGGTGCGGTCGGGAAAGCGGCGCGCCAGCCGTTCCGCCGGGACGACGGCGACGTGAGCCACCGAGAGCACCCAGCCGCGGTCGTCCCGCTCGGGGTCGTCGAAGACGCGCAACTGGCGCGGATGCACCCCGCTGATGCCGGCTTTCGTCCGCAGGGCGCGGTCGACGGCGTCGGCCAGGGTCTCCCCCGGGTGCAGGAACGTGCCGGGCAGCGCCCAGCCGCGGCCGCGGTCGCGGCGCACCTGGAGCACCACCAGACCGGCCTCGGGCGCCAGCGTGAGCACGGCGGCGTCCACCGCCACCGACGGCCGCGGATAGTCGGCCAGGGTTCGCCCGCTGCTGTCCCGGTATGTCTCGCCCCGCACGAGTCCAACGTATCGTATAGTGGAACCGTAATAAGCGCAGATTTGCTCAAAATACGGAGGGGGTCGGACTTCCATGTCTGCGTTGCATGATCGGATCGAAGGCGTCCTGCTCGGCACGGCGGCCGGCGACGCGCTCGGGGCGGCCTACGAGTTCGAGCCGCCGCGCGGACCCGAGCTGCCGGTGGCGATGACGGCAAGCCGGTACTGGGAACTCGGCGAGTGGACCGACGACACCGCGATGGCCGTGGCGATCGCCGAGGTCGCCGCCACCGGTGCGGATCTGCGGGCTGCCGCCGCCCAGGATGCGGTGGTGTCCCGTTGGTACGAATGGTCTTCGGCCGCAAAGGACGTCGGCATCCAGACCGGACAGATCCTGCGCGAGTGCGCCGCGGACGGCACCCCGTCGGCCGCGCGCGCCCGGGCCGCCGCCCGGCGACTGCACGAGCGGACCGGCCGTACCGGCGGCAACGGCTCGCTGATGCGCACCGCTCCGGTCGCCCTGGCCTATCTCGACGACGAGGAGGCGATGGTGGCGGCGGCCCGGGCGATCAGCGACCTCACCCACCCGGACCCGGACGCCGGCGACGCGGTGGTGCTGTGGTGCAGCGCGATTCGCCACGCGGTGCTCGACGCCAAGCTCGACATCCGGGTCGGGCTGGACCATCTGCCGGCGGACCGGCGCGCGGTGTGGCTGCAGCGCATCGAGGACGCGGAACAGGCCCGGCCCGCGGACTTCCCCAACAACGGCTGGGTGGTCGAGGCGCTGCAGGCGGCGTGGTCGGCCATCACCCTCACCGCCGCGTCGGCCGAACGCTTTGCCGCCGAACACCTTCGGCACGGGCTGGAGGCGGCCGTGCGATGCGGGAACGACACCGACACGGTGGCGGCGATCGCCGGCGGGCTGCTCGGCGCGGCCTACGGCGCCTCGGCGGTCCCGCTGCAGTGGCGCCGCGTGCTGCACGGCTGGCCCGGCTACACCGCCCGGGACCTGGTGCAGCTGGCCAACGCGGTGGCCGGCAGTTCGCTGCCCGAACCGGACTACACCGGGTTCCGTACCGGCACGCTGGTTCCCCACCCGCACGACCCGGGTGTGCTGCTCGGCGGCTACGACGCGGTGCGCGAGCTGCCCGCCGGCGTGACGGCCGTGGTCTCGCTGTGCCGGGTCGGCGGCGTGTGCCTGCCCGACGGGACGGCGCATGTCGAGGTGCGGTTGATCGACACCAGCAGCCCGCAGGAGAACCCGCACCTCGACTACGTCCTGCTCGAAACGGCATCCACCGTCGAACAGCTGCGCGCCGAGGGGCACACTGTTCTGGTGCACTGCGTCGAGGCGTACAGCCGCACCCCCACCGTCGCGGCCCTCTACGGTGCCCGGCGGCGCGGCATCGACACCGCCACCGCCCTGCGCGACGTACTCGCGGTGCTGCCGCACGCGGAACCGAACCCGGCGTTCCGGGACGCGCTGCGCCGGCTCGACCACATCGCGGGCCCCGGGGCCGATCGGTGAGCGGTGCGCACCCGCGCCCCGGGAGCACCCGTGAGCGGTGGCGGAGGGATTTGAACCCCCGGACGGTGTTCGCCGTCTCTCGCTTTCAAGGCGAGTGCATTAGGCCGCTCTGCCACGCCACCGTCGATAAGGGTACGGGGTGGCCGGCAGCCGATCACGCGACCCGGTCACACCCGGCCCAGCCGGGCCAGCGAGCCGCTACTGCGCATGCCCTCGCTGACCCGCCGGCAGTTCTCCCCCATCGCCGCGATCTGGGCCCGGGACAGCCGGCCCAGAAAGTGCCTGCGCACCTGGTCGGCGTAGGTCACCATGGCCCGGCGCACGACCTCCCGGCCCTCGTCGGTAATGACGGCCAGCACCCCGCGCCCGTCGTCCGGGCTCGCCGCCCGGCGCACCAGGCCCTGGGCCTCCAGCCGCCGGATCTGCCGGGTGACCCGGCTCGGCAGCGAGAGCAGGTGCTCGGCCAGGTCGCCCATCCGAACCGACCCGGTGGGCGATTTGTCCAGCATGTCGAGCAGCCGGACGTCGTTGAGCGTCAGCTGATGCTCTTCGACCAACGCGCGATTCAACGTTGCGTACAACCGCAGCGCGCTATCCAGAAAATTTTGCCAGGACCGCTGTTCAGCGATATCCAACCCAGGCATATCGCTGGCAGTACGCCCCCCGATGATCCCCTCCATGGCGTAATAGTAATCGACCATTCGGTTGCTGAGCGCAACTTGTCGAACTGAGGAAGCAGCAGAATCACGATGCACGCGATCGTTCCCGATTCCGCAGGTCAGCTGGTCTGGGGTGAGGTCCCCGACGCCGTCGCCGGACCCGGCGAGGTGCTCGTCCGGGTGACCGCGGCCGGCGTGAACCGGGCCGACCTGCTGCAGGCGGCGGGCAAGTACCCGCCACCGCCCGGGGCCAGCGAGATCCTCGGCCTGGAGGTCTCCGGAACCGTCGCGGCCCTCGGCGAGGGAGTGACCGGCTGGCAGGTCGGGCAACCGGTGTGCGCTTTGCTGGCCGGGGGCGGCTATGCCGAGTACGTGGCGGTGCCGGCGCCGCAGCTGATGCCCGTTCCGCAGACCGTGGAACTGCCCCACGCCGCCGCCCTGCCCGAGGTGGCCTGCACGGTGTGGTCCAACCTGGTGATGGCCGCCCGGCTGCAGCCGGGCGAGACGCTGCTGGTGCACGGCGGCGCCTCCGGCATCGGCACCCACGCGCTGCAGGTGGCGCGGGCGCTGGAGGCCCAGGTGATGGCCACCGCCGGCTCGCAGCGCAAGCTCGACCTGTGCCTGGAGCTCGGCGCGGAGGTGGCGATCAACTACCGCGAGGAGGACTTCGTCGAGCGGGTGCGCGCCGAGACCGGGGGCACCGGCGCCGACGTCATCCTCGACATCATGGGCGCGGCCTACCTGGACCGTAATCTGGACGCCCTGGCCACCGACGGCCGGCTGGTGATCATCGGCATGCAGGGCGGGGTGAAGGCCGAGCTCAACCTGGGCAAGCTGCTCGGCAAGCGCGGCACGATCATCGGCACCACACTGCGGGCCCGGCCGGTCACCGGCCCCGGCGGCAAGGCCGACGTGGTCGCCGCGGTGGTGGCCAACGTCTGGCCGATGGTCGACGACGGCCGGGTGCGGCCGGTGATCGGCGCGGAGTTCCCGATCACCGAGGCGCAGGCCGCCCACGAGCTGCTCGCCTCCGGCGACGTGTTCGGCAAGGTGCTGCTGCGCGTCCCCGAGTGACCGCCGCTCAGCCGAGGGAGGCCAGCGCGCGGATGAGCTGGTCCACCTCGGCGGTGGTGGTGTAGTGCGCCAGACCGATGGTGACCGCGCCGCCCACGTCGCCCGCGCCGATGACGTCGAGCACCCGCGACGGGGCGTTGGCGATGGCCAGCACCCCGTTGTCGGCCAGCCGCTGCACCACCCGGTCGGCGGGCACCCCCTGCACCGCGAAGCTGAGCACCGGGATGCGCACCTCGGGCCGGCCGATGATCATCACCAGCGGCAGCGAGCGCAGCGACATCAGCAGGTAATCGAACACGCGATCCATGTGCCTGGCCGCGGATTCCATTGAGACAGTGAGCCTTTCGCGACGAGTGCCGGTGGCCGACTCGTCCAGCGAAGCCAGGTACTCGATGCTGGCCACCACCCCGCCGAGCATGCCGAACTGGTGCCCGCCCAGTTCCAGCCGGGCCGGGCCGGTGGCGTGCGGGTCCAGCGACACCGCTCCGAAGGTGTCGATCAGCGCGGGGTCGCGGAACACCAGCGCCCCGATCGGCGGCCCGCCCCAGGCCACCGCGTTGAGCGCGACGATGTCGGCGTCGAGTTCCTGGATGTCCAGGAGTCGGTACGGCGCCGCCGCCGAGTGGTCGACCACGACGAGCCCGCCCACCTCGTGCGCGAGCTTGGTGACCACGCCCAGGTCGGTGACGGTGCCCAGGGTCGCCGACGCCGAGGCCACCGCCACCAGCCGGGTCGGCTGGGTGATCAGGCTCTCCCACTGCCAGGCCGGCAGCTCCCCGGTCTCGATGTCGACCTCGGCCCATTTCACCTTGGCGCCATAGCGATTCGCCGCCCGCAACCACGGCGCGATGTTGGCCTCGTCGTCCAGGCGGCTCACCACGACCTCGTAACCGAGCCCGACCCGCGAGGACGCCGCGTCGGCCAGCCAGCTCAACAGGATGGCGCGGTCGGCACCCAGCACCACCCCGCGCGGGTCGCCGTTGACCAGGTCGGCGACCGCCTGCCGGGCCGCCGCCAGCACCGCCGCGCTGCGCCGGGCCGACGGGTGCGCGCCCTCGGTGGTGGCCATCGAACCGCGGAACGCCGTCGACACCGTGGTGGCCACCGAGTCGGGCAGCAGCATGCCGTGCTGGGCATCGAAGCGCACCCAACCATCGCCCAGAGCAGGGTGCAGTCCACGCACCCGGGCGACGTCGTATGCCATGCCAGCCACCTTAGAGCGTCTGCGAATCCCCCGAACCGGACCCGATCGTGGCGAGCGCCCCGACGGTGTCGGCTCGGCGTCCGACCGGGGTCACCCGGGCTGCCATATTAGTCCAGCCCCGCCGGACGCGGAGGGGCAAACAATCGCAGTTTGCTGTGAAGGCGTCCGGCAAGCCTTGCGACGGCGCGTCGGAGGCGTCCGGCGACGCGCCTCGGCGCGCCCGGCGCCGGCCCGCGGCCGCGGGTCGAAGGTGGCTTTGCTGTGTCGGCACGTGCCGGGCCGAGCACGTTTGCCGGCGCGCCGGCCGGGCCGGTTGTGGCGGTATGCGCTCCGGGTTCGGCCGCCCGACGCGTTAGTGTCGCAGGAGACAGGTAGCAATACGGCGTCCAATCAGCTCGCGAGGCACGCAGGCAGGAGCGATGAGTATCAGCGACGACGACAACATCGAGATCATCGGCGGGGGGCCGCGCGGCGACTCGGCGGAGCGCGACTCCGAAAGCAAGTCGCTGACCGATCTCGTCGAACAGCCGGCCAAGGTGATGCGGATCGGCACCATGATCAAGCAGCTGCTCGAGGAGGTGCGGGCCGCTCCGCTCGACGAGGCCAGCCGCAACCGGCTGCGCGAGATCCACCGGACCAGCATCACCGAGCTGGAGGACGGCCTGGCCCCCGAACTGCGCGAGGAGCTGGAGCGGATCACCCTGCCGTTCTCCGACGACGCGGTGCCGTCCGACGCGGAGCTGCGCATCGCGCAGGCCCAGCTCGTCGGCTGGCTGGAGGGCCTGTTCCACGGCATCCAGACCGCGCTGTTCGCCCAGCAGATGGCGGCCCGGGCGCAGCTGGAGCAGATGCGGCAGGCCCTGCCGCAGGGCGTGGTGGTGCAGCGCGGTCAGCACGGGCAGCCGCCCGGGACCGGGCAGTACCTCTAGTCGCGCGAGGCCCGTCCCGTGACCGAACCGCGGATCGAGACCCGCAACGCCTGGGTCGAGTTCCCGATCTTCGACGCCAAGTCGCGCTCGCTGAAGAAGACCTTCCTGGGCAAGGCGGGCGGCGCCATCGGCCGCAACGCCGCCAACGTCGTGGTGGTCGAGGCGCTGCGCGACATCACCATGTCCCTCGAGCTCGGCGACCGGGTCGGCCTCGTCGGCCACAACGGCGCCGGCAAGTCCACCCTGCTGCGGCTGCTGTCGGGCATCTACGAGCCGACCCGGGGCTCGGCCACCGTGGTCGGGCGGGTGGCCCCGGTGTTCGACCTCGGCATCGGCATGGACCCCGAGATCAGCGGGTTCGAGAACATCATCATCCGCGGGCTGTTCCTCGGGCAGACCCGCAAGCAGATGCTGGCGAAGGTCGACGAGATCGCCGAGTTCACCGAACTCGGCGACTACCTGCACATGCCGCTGCGCACCTATTCGACCGGCATGCGGGTGCGGTTGGCGATGGGCGTGGTCACCAGCATCGACCCGGAGATCCTGCTGCTCGACGAGGGCATCGGCGCGGTCGACGCCGAGTTCCTCAAGAAGGCGCAGTCGCGGCTGCAGGACCTGGTGGCCCGCTCGGGCATCCTGGTGTTCGCCAGCCACTCCAACGAGTTCCTGGCGCGGCTGTGCAAGACCGCGATCTGGATCGACCACGGCACCATCCGGATGGCCGGGGGCATCGAGGAGGTGGTGCGGGCCTACGAGGGCGACGAGGCCGCCAACCACGTCCGCCACGTGCTCGAGGAGACCGCGCGGGAGTCCGTGTCGCATGAGTGAGATGGTGTGCGCCGTCGTCGTCACCCATCGCCGCCCCGCCGAACTCGCCGAGTCGCTCGAGGTGGTCGCGGCCCAGTCCCGCACCCCCGACCACCTCGTGGTCGTCGACAACGACAACGACCCCCGGGTCGCCGAACTGGTGGCCGCCCAGCCGATCCCCACCACCTACCTCGGCTCGCGCCGAAACCTCGGTGGCGCAGGTGGTTTCGCGTTCGGGATGCTGCAGGCGCTGGCGCTGGGCGCGGACTGGGTGTGGCTGGCCGACGACGACGGCCGGCCCGTCGACACCGAGGTGCTGGCCACCCTGCTCGACTGTGCCCGCCGGCACGGGCTGGCCGAGGTGTCGCCGATGATCTGCGACATCGCCGACCCGCAGCGGCTGGCGTTCCCGCTGCGCCGCGGCGTGGTGTGGCGCCGCCGGGTCGACGAGCTGCGCGCCGACGCCGCCGGTGCGGAGCTGCTGGAGGGCATCTCGCACCTGTTCAACGGGGCGCTGTTCCGGGCCGAGACGCTGGAGGTCACCGGCGTGCCGGACCTGCGGCTGTTCATCCGAGGTGACGAGACCGAACTGCACCGCCGGCTGCAGCGCTCCGGGCTGCGCTTCGGCACCTGCCTGACCACGGCGTACCTGCATCCGCAGGGCGGCGACGAGTTCCTGCCCATCCTGGGCGGACGGATGCACGCGCAGTACCCCGCCGACGCCATGAAGCGCTTCTTCACCTACCGCAACCGCGGCTATCTGCAGTCCCAGCCGGGGATGCGCAAGCTGGTGCCGCAGGAGTGGCTGCGGTTCGGGTGGTTCTTCCTGGTCACCCGGCGGGACCCGGCCGGGCTGGTCGAGTGGATTCGGTTGCGGCGCCTGGGGCGCCGGGAGAGGTTCGGGAGACCGCACGCATGAGCTTCACCGACGCGGCCGCGCAGTCGCGGACGTTCCGGCGCGCCTGGCTGGACCTGGTCGACGGCTATGCCAAGCGCGAGCTCTGGCTGCACCTGGGCTGGCAGGACATCAAACAGCGGTACCGGCGCTCGGTGCTCGGCCCGTTCTGGATCACCATCGCCACCGGGACCACCGCCGTCGCGATGGGGCTGCTCTACGCGAAGCTGTTCAAGCTGCCGCTGGAGGAGCACCTGCCCTACGTCACGCTCGGGCTGATCGTGTGGAACCTGATCAACGCCTCGATCCTCGAGGGCGCCGACGTGTTCGTCTCGAACGAGGGTCTGATCAAACAGCTTCCGACCCCGCTGTCGGTGCACGTCTACCGGCTGGTGTGGCGACAGACGCTGCTGTTCGCGCACAACATCATCATCTACGTCATCATCGCGATCATCTATCCGAAGCCGTGGTCGTGGGCCGACCTGTCGGTGATCCCCGCGCTGGGGCTGCTGATGCTGAACATGGTGTGGGTGGCGCTGTGCTTCGGGATCCTGGCCACCCGCTACCGCGACATCAGCCCGCTGCTGTCCAGCCTGGTGCAGCTGCTGTTCTTCATGACCCCGATCATCTGGAACGAGTCGACGCTGCGGCAGCAGGGCGCGGCCGACTACGCGCGGATCGTCGAACTCAACCCGCTGCTGCACTATCTGGACATCGTGCGGGCGCCGCTGCTGGGCGCCGAGCAGGAGCTGCGGCACTGGCTGGTGGTGATCGCGCTGACCATCCTGGGCTGGCTGGTGGCGCTGGTGGCGATGCGCAACTATCGCGCCCGGGTGGCCTACTGGGTCTGACCCCGGAGGACCCGGATGCGCCGCCAGTATGCTGCCCACGTGACCGAGCCCGCCACGCACCAGCAGCAACTGCCGCTCGCGACGCAGGTGGTGCGCTTCGTCGTCACCGGCGGGCTCTCGGCGATCGTCGACTTCGGGCTGTACGTGCTGCTGCTGGCCGCCGGTCTGCACGTCAACATCGCCAAGACCATCGGCTTCGTCGCCGGCACCACCACGGCCTACCTGATCAACCGGCGGTGGACGTTCCAGGCGCCGCCGAGCACCGCGCGGTTCATCGCCGTGTGCGTGCTGTACGCCGTGACCTACGCCGTGCAGATCGGCATCAACTACCTGTTCTACATGGCGTGGGAGGACAAGCCGTGGCGGGTGCCGGTGGCGTTCGTCATCGCGCAGGGCACCGCCACCGTGATCAACTTCGTGGTGCAGCGCGCGGTGATCTTCCGCATCCGCGGCTAGCCCAGACCGGTCATCCGTCGCCGTCGGCGTCCGCGCCGTGCGGCGAGGAAGCGCCGGGGTGGTGGGCGTTGTTGCCCCTGGATGCCCCGGATCGCGACCGCGATCTCCCCGTCCATGCATCGAACATTGGTTCGAATACCCGGCGTTCCCGGGGCGCGGTTGCCGCCCGCCGCAGGTCGGACCCGTGTTCTCCGCGGGGCGGGGCGCATGGAACCCCGCACGGTACCCTCGTCACGATGTTCTCGACGACCACGCGACGCCTGACCGGGTGGGGCCGCACCGCCCCCTCCGTGGCTCAGGTGCTGTCGACCCCCGACCCCGAGGTGATCGCCGAGGCGGTGGCCCGAACCGCGGAAACCAGGGGCCGCGGCGTCATCGCCCGCGGACTGGGCCGCTCCTACGGCGACAACGCACAGAACGGCGGTGGCCTGGTCATCGACATGACCGCGCTCAACCGCATCCACCGCATCGACGCCGACACCCGGCTGGTCGAGGTCGACGCCGGTGTGAGCCTCGACACCCTGATCCGCGCCGCGCTGCCGTTCGGGCTGTGGGTGCCGGTGCTGCCCGGCACCCGGCAGGTCACCGTCGGCGGCGCGATCGCCTGCGACGTGCACGGCAAGAACCACCACAGCGCGGGCAGCTTCGGCAACCACGTGCGGTCCATCGACCTGCTCACCGCCGACGGGCAGATCCGCACCATCACCCCGGACGGCCCGGAGGCCGACCTGTTCTGGGCCACCGTCGGCGGCAACGGCCTGACCGGCATCATCCTGCGCGCCACCATCGAGATGACGCCCACCGAGACGGCCTACTTCATCGCCGACGGGGACGTCACCGCGAGCCTCGACGAGACCATCGCGCTGCACAGCGACGGCAGCGAGGCCAACTACACCTACTCGTCGGCGTGGTTCGACGCGATCAGCCCGCCGCCGAAGCTCGGCCGCGCCGCGGTCTCCCGCGGCTCGCTGGCCACCCTCGACCAGCTGCCCCCCAAGCTGCAGCGCAACCCGCTGAAATTCGATGCGCCGCAACTGCTCACACTGCCGGACATCTTCCCGAACGGGCTGGCCAACAAGTTCACGTTCGTGCCGATCGGCGAGCTGTGGTACCGCAAGTCCGGCACCTACCGGGGCAAGATCCAGAATCTGACGCAGTTCTACCACCCGCTGGACATGTTCGGCGAGTGGAACCGCGCCTACGGCCCGGCCGGCTTCCTGCAGTACCAGTTCGTGGTGCCCACCGAGGCGGTCGAGGAGTTCAAGCGGATCCTGCTGCGCATCCAGCAGTCCGGGCACTACTCGTTCCTCAACGTGTTCAAGCTGTTCGGGCCGGGCAACCGGGCCCCGCTGAGCTTCCCGATCCCGGGCTGGAACGTCTGCGTGGACTTCCCGATCAGGCCCGGCCTGCACGAGCTGGTGAGCGAACTCGACCGGCGGGTGCTGGAATTCGGCGGCCGGCTCTACACCGCCAAGGACTCCCGCACCACCGCCGAGACCTTCCACGCCATGTACCCGCGCATCGACGAATGGATCGCGGTGCGCCGCAAGGTGGATCCCGACGGGGTGTTCGCCTCCGACATGGCCCGACGTTTGGAACTGCTCTAGATGGTGGACACATGGTGATTGATGCCGTCGGTAACCCCCGGACCATCCTGCTGCTCGGCGGGACCTCGGAGATCGGGCTGGCGATCTGCGCGCGCTACCTGCGCGACAACCCGGCCCGGATCATCCTCGCCGCACTGCCCGACGACCCGGCCCGCGAGGCGGCCGTCGAGCAGATGCGCGCCGCCGGCGCGAAATCCGTCGAGCTCGTCGACTTCGACGCCCTCGACACCGCCGGCCACCCGGCCGTCATCGACGCCTGCTTCGCCGGCGGCGACGTCGACGTCGCGATCGTGGCGTTCGGCCTGCTCGGCGATGCCGAGGAGCTCTGGCAGAACCAGCACAAAGCCGTGCAGATCGCCGAGATCAACTACACCGCAGCGGTTTCGGTGGGCGTGCTGCTGGGCGAGAAGATGCGCGCCCAGGGCTACGGGCAGATCATCGCGATGAGCTCGGTGGCCGGCGAGCGGGTGCGCCGCTCCAACTTCGTCTACGGCTCCACCAAGGCCGGTCTGGACGGCTTCTACCTCGGCCTGGGCGAGGCGCTGCGCGAGTACGGGGTGCGGGTGCTGGTGATCCGGCCCGGCCAGGTGCGCACCCGGATGAGCGCCCACATCAAGGAGGCCCCGCTGACCGTCGACAAGGAGGACGTCGCCGAACTGGCGGTCAAGGCGGCGGCCAAGGGCAAGGAGATCGTCTGGGCGCCGCCCGCCTTCCGGTACGTGATGATGGTGCTGCGGCACATCCCGCGGGCCGTCTTCCGCAAGCTGCCCATCTGACCGGGCGGATCGGCGAGGCGACCGGGGTGCAGGGGATGCGCAGCGCGCTGGCCGTCATCGGTCAGATGGTCGTCGCCGCGGCGCTGGCCGCCGCGGTCGCGGTGGTGTCGCTGGTGGCGATCGCCGGCGTGGAATGGCCGGCCTACAACACCTCCAACCAGCTGCACGCACTCACCACCGTCGGCCAGTTCGGCTGCCTGGCGGGCATTTTCGTCACCGGCCTGGTGTGGCGGGCGGGTTGGCGGCGGCTCGCGCGGCCGGCCGCGGTGGTGTTCCTGGCCGCGTTCAACGTGGTCACCCTCGGCATGCCGCTGGGCGCCACCCGGCTGTACCTGTTCGGGGTGTCGGTCGACCAGCAGTTCCGCACCGAGTACCTGACCCGGTTCGCCGACAGCCCGGCCCTGCACGACATGACCTACTACGGGCTGCCGCCGTTCTACCCGCCCGGCTGGTTCTGGCTCGGCGGCCGACTCGCCGCGCTCACCGGCACCCCGGCCTGGGAGATGTTCAAGCCCTGGTCGATCGTGTCGATCACCGTCGCGGCGGTGCTCGCCCTGGTGCTCTGGACGGCGCTGGTGCGGTTCGAGTACGCGCTGGTCGTGAGCACCGCCACCACCGCGGTGATGCTGGCCTACGCCCCGGCCGAACCGTACGCGGCGATCATCACCGTGCTGCTGCCGCCGGTGTTCGTGCTGGCCTGGTCCGGGCTGCGGGGCGGCCGTGCGGGTGCGGGCGGGCGGCAACGGCCCGGCGGCTGGGCCGCCGTCGCCGGCACCGGCATCTTCCTGGGCTGCGCGGCGCTGTTCTACACCCTGCTGTTCGTCTACGCCGCGTTCACGCTGGCGATCATGGGCATCGGGCTGGCCGTCGCCCGCCGCTCGCTCGAACCGCTGGGCCGGCTGGCCGTCATCGCGGTGGTGTCCGGGGCGCTCGCGCTCATCGGCTGGGCCCCCTACCTGCTGGCCGCCGCCCGCGGCGAACCCGCCGACTCCGGCACCGCCCAGCACTACCTGCCCGCCGACGGCGCGGTGCTGCCGTTCCCGATGCTGTCGTTCACCCTGCTCGGGGCGCTCACCCTGATCGGCACCGTCTGGCTGGTCGCGCGCTGCCGCACCTCCACCCGGGCGGGCGCGCTGGGCATCGCGGTGGTCGCCGTCTACGCCTGGTCGCTGCTGTCCATGCTGACCACGCTGGCCGGCACCACCCTGCTGTCGTTCCGGCTGCAGCCCACCCTGTCGGTGCTGCTGGCCGCCGCCGGGGCGTTCGGCTTCGTCGAGGGCGCCCGGGCCCTGGCCGACGCGTTCTCCAGCCGCCGGCTGCTGGCCGTCGCCGCGGCGATCGGGTTCCTCGGCGCGGCCACCTTCGCCCAGGACATCCCCGACACCCTGCGCGGCGACCTGATCGTCGCCTACACCGACACCGACGGCTACGGCCAGCGCGCCGACCGCCGCCCGCCCGGCGCCGAACGCCACTACCGCGAGATCGACGCGCGGATCCTCCAGACCACCGGCCGACCCCGCAACCAGACCGTGGTGATGACCGCCGACTACAGCTTCCTGTCCTTCTACCCCTACTACGGGTTCCAGGGCCTGACCTCGCACTACGCCAACCCGCTGGCGCAGTTCGAGGCGCGCGCCGCGGCGATCGAGAGCTGGGCCACCCTGCCCGACGCCGACGCCTTCGTCGCCGCGCTCGACGCGCTGCCCTGGGAGCCGCCGACGGTGTTCCTGATGCGCCGCGGCGCCAACGACACCTACACGCTGCGGCTGGCCGAGGACGTCTACCCCAACCAGCCCAACGTGCGTCGCTACCACGTCGAACTCGACGCCCGGCTGTTCGACGACCCGCGCTTCGAGGTGTCCACCGTCGGTCCCTTCGTGCTGGCCATCCGGGTGGGCTGATGGCACGATCAACGCCCGTGACCGCCTCCGGCAGCAACCACCGGACCGCGCGCCTGATCGCCGTCGTCGCCGGCCTGCTCGGCACCCTGATGGCCATCGCCACCCCGTTCCTGCCGGTCGAGCAGACCACCGCGGAACTCGACTGGCCGCAGGACGGCGTGCTGCGCAGCGTCGAGGCCCCGCTCATCGGCTACGTCGCCACCGACCTGAACGTCACCGTGCCCTGCCGGGCGGCCGCCGGACTGACCGGTCCCGGCAGCGACGGACGCACCGTGCTGCTGTCCACCGTGCCCAAGCAGGCGCCCAAGGCGATCGACCGGGGCCTGCTCATCGAGCGGGTCAACGACGAGCTGCTGGTGATCGTGCGCAACACCCCGGTGGTGCGGGCGCCGCTGGCCGAGGTGCTCGGCCCGGACTGCCGGGAGCTGCGGTTCACCGCGCACGCCGACAAGGTCACCGGCGAGTTCGTCGGGCTCACCGCGGGCCCGGACGCCGAGGAACCCGGCGCACCGCTGCGCGGGGAGCGCGGCGGCTACGACTTCCGGCCGCAGATCGTCGGCGTGTTCACCGATCTGGACGGGCCGGCCCCGGACGGGCTGCGGTTCTCGGCCACCGTCGACTCCCGCTACAGCACCACCCCGACGCTGCTGAAGCTGCTGGTGATGATCGTCGGCGTCGCCATGACGGTGCTCGCGCTCGGCGCGCTGCACGTGCTCGACGCCGCCGACGGCATCCGGCACCGGCGGGTCCTGCCGCGCCGCTGGTGGTCGTTCACCCCGCTGGACGGGGTGGTCACCGCGGTCATGGTGTGGTGGCACTTCGTCGGCGCCAACACCGCCGACGACGGCTACATCCTGACCATGGCGCGGGTGTCCGAGCACGCCGGCTACATGGCCAACTACTACCGCTGGTTCGGCACCCCGGAGTCGCCGTTCGGCTGGTACTACGACCTGCTGGCGCTGTGGTCGCACGTGTCGACCGCGAGCATCTGGATGCGGCTGCCCACCCTGGCCATGGGCCTGGTGTGCTGGTGGGTGATCAGCCGCGAGGTGATCCCGCGACTCGGCCACGCCGTCAAGACCAACCGGGCCGCGGCCTGGACCGCCGCCGCGATGTTCCTGGTGTTCTGGCTGCCGCTGAACAACGGGCTGCGGCCGGAGCCGATCATCGCCCTGGGCATCCTGCTGACCTGGTGCTCGGTGGAGCGCGGGGTGGCCACCAGCCGGCTGCTGCCGGTCGCGGTGGCGATCATCATCGGCGCGCTCACCCTGTTCTCCGGGCCCACCGGCATCGCCGCCATCGGCGCGCTGCTGGTGGCCATCGGGCCGCTCAAGACGATCGTGTCCGCGCACGTGTCGCGGTTCGGCTACTGGGCGCTGCTGGCCCCGATCGCCGCCGCCGGCACGGTCACCCTCTTCCTGATCTTCCGCGACCAGACCCTGGCGGCCGAGCTGCAGGCCAACTCGCTCAAGAGCGAGGTCGGGCCCAGCCTGGCCTGGTTCGACGAGCACATCCGCTACTCCCGGCTGTTCACCACCAGCCCGGACGGCTCGGTCGCGCGCCGGTTCGCGGTGCTGTCGCTGCTGCTGGCGCTGGCCGTGTCGGTGGCGATGTCGCTGCGCAAGGGCCGCATCCCGGGCACCGCCGCCGGGCCGAGCCGGCGCATCATCGGCATCACCGTCATCTCGTTCCTGGCGATGATGTTCACCCCCACCAAGTGGACCCACCACTTCGGGGTGTTCGCCGGGCTGGCCGGTTCGCTGGGCGCGCTGGCCGCCGTCGCGGTGGCCGCCGCGGCGATGAGCTCGCGGCGCAACCGGACGCTGTTCGCCGCCGCGGTGCTGTTCGTCACCGCGCTGTCGTTCGCCACCGTCAACGGCTGGTGGTACGTCTCCAACTTCGGGGTGCCCTGGTCCAACGAGTTCCCGCGGCTCGGGATGGCGGTGACCAACCTGCTGCTCGGGCTGGCGGTGCTGGCCCTGCTGTGGGCGGCCTGGCTGCACTTCTGGCGCGGCGATCCGCGCAGCACCGAGACCGGCGGCTGGCACCGCGTCGCGCAGGCCCCGCTGGCCATCGCCGGCTGGGCGCTGGTGCTCTTCGAGGTGGTGTCGCTGACCGCCGGGATGATCAGCCAGTACCCGGCCTGGTCGGTGGGCCGGTCCAACCTCGAGGCGCTCACCGGGCGGGCCTGCGGGCTGGCCAACGACGTGCTCGTCGAGACCGACCCCAACGCCGACTTCCTCGCCCCGATCGGGGTACCGGTCGCCGCCGCGCTCGGCGCCGGGTTCGACGAGGGCTTCGGCCCCAACAACATCCCCGCCGACCTGTCCGCCGACGAGGTGATGTCCGGGCCGGGCAGCAGCCCCAACTTCGTCGCCTCCGCCGACGACGACGGCACCGGCGGCGGCGCCGGCAACGAGGGCGGCACCACCGCCCGCGCCGGCATCAACGGCTCGCGGGCCGCGCTGCCGTTCCACCTCGACCCGGCCCGCACCCCGGTGCTGGGCAGTTGGCGCTCCGGCACCCAGCAGATCGCGCAGCTGCGCTCGGCCTGGTTCGCGCTGCCGGACGGCTGGGCCGACCGCCCGGACCGGCCGCTGCTGGTGGTGTCGGCCGCCGGCCGGTTCGACCCGGACGAGGTGCAGCTGGAGTGGGCCGGCCCGGCGCAGGCCGACGACGAGGCCGGCGGCCGGCTGCAGTTCGCCGACGTCGGCGCCGCCCCGGCCTGGCGCAACCTGCGGCTGCCGCTGTCGGCGCTGCCGCGGGAGGCCACCCGGGTACGGCTGGTGGCCGTCGACGACGACCTGGCCCCGCAGCACTGGATCGCGCTCACCCCGCCGCGCGTCCCGCAGCTGCGCACCCTGCAGGAGGTCGTCGGCTCCGACGACCCGGTGCTGCTGGACTGGCTGGTCGGGCTGGCGTTCCCGTGCCAGCGGCCGTTCGACCACCGCTACGGGGTGATCGAGCCGCCCAAGTGGCGGATCCTGCCGGACCGGTTCGGCGCCGAGGCCAACTCGCCGGTGATGGACTACCTCGGCGGCGGCCCGCTGGGCATCAGCGAGCTGCTGTTCCGCGCCACCACCGTGCCGACCTACCTCAAGGACGACTGGGCCCGGGACTGGGGTTCGCTGCAGCAGCTCACGCCGTACTACCCGGACGCGGTGCCGGCGCGGCTGCAGCTCGGCACGGCCACCCGCAGCGGGCTGTGGAGTCCGGCGCCGCTGCGGCACTGATTCGGGGCCGTTCCGGGCCGAGTCGGCCCGGCATCGCCACCGGGCCCAGCCGCGTCGCCTACCATCGTCCCTCGTGCCCGCACACCGACTCGCTCGCTCGATCGCCGTCATCGCGGGCCTTGCGGGCGTCCTGCTCTGCGGTCTGGTCCCGCTGCTGCCGGTGCACCAGACCACCGCGACGATCCACTGGCCGCAGGGGCTCAACGCCGACGGCCGCGTCAGCGACATCACCGCGCCGCTGGTCTCCGGCGCCCCGCAGGCCCTCGACGTGTCCATCCCGTGCCCGGCGGTGGCCACCCTGCCGCCGGAGGGCGGCCTGGTGTTCGCCACCAACCCGCCCGGCGGCATCGACGCCAGCCGCAACGGCCTGTTCGTCCGCGCCGACGCCGAATCGGTGATCGTCGCCTTCCGCGACACCGTCGCCGCCGTCGCGCCGCGCGAGGCGGTGCAGTCCGGCGGCTGCTCGACGCTGCACGTCTGGGCCGACCCGGGCGGGGTCGGGGCGGACTTCATCGGCCTGCCGGACGCCGCCGGCACCCTGTCGCTGGACAAGAAGCCCCAGGTCAGCGGCGTGTTCACCGAGCTGGACGTGACCCCGCAGGACGGGCTGTGGGCGCGCATCGACGTCGACACCCGGTTCATCACCTCGCCCACCCTGGTCAAGCTGCTGGCGATGGTGCTCGGGGTGGGCTGCGTGCTCGCCGCGGTGGCCGCGCTGGCCCGGCTGGACCGCGACGCCGGGCACCGAGTGCGCGGCGGGTGGCGCCGGTTCCGGCAGGCCGGGCCGTTCCGCTGGGTCGTCGACGCCGGCGTCGTCGGCACCCTGGTGCTCTGGCACTTCATCGGGGCCATCTCCAGCGACGACGGCTACAACCTGACCATCGCCCGGGTCTCCAGCCTGGCCGGCTACACCGTCAACTACTACCGCTACTTCGGGGCGAGCGAGGCGCCGTTCGACTGGTACCAGTCGGTGCTGGCGCAGCTGGCCGCGATCAGCACCGCCGGGGTGTGGATGCGGCTGCCCGCCACGCTGGCCGCCGTCGGTGCCTGGCTGCTCATCAGCCGGTGTGTGCTGCCCCGGCTGGGCCGCGCCCTGGTCACCGACCGGGCCGCCGTCGCCACCGCCGCGGCGGTGTTCCTGGCGGCGTGGCTGCCGTTCAACAACGGGCTGCGGCCCGAGCCGCTGATCGCCTTCGCCGCGCTGGCCGCCTGGGTGCTGGTGGAGAACGCGGTGACCAGCCGGCGGCTGTGGCCGGCCGCGGCCGCCGTCGTCGTCGCGGTGTTCTCCGCGACCCTGGCCCCGCAGGGCATCATCGCGCTGGCCCCGCTGCTGGCCGGGGCGCGGCGCATCGTCGACGTCGCCCGGCGCCGCCGCGAGGTGTACGGCCCCTGGGCGCCGATCACCGCGCTCGCCGCCGCGGCCGCGCTGATCTTCGTGGTGGTGTTCCGCGACCAGACCCTGGCCACGGTGGCCGAGTCGGTGCGCATCAAGTACACCGTCGGCCCCACCATCCCCTGGTACCAGGAGTTCCTGCGCTACTACTTCCTCACCGTCGAGGACAGCGTCGACGGCTCGATGACCCGGCGTTTCGCGGTGCTCATCCTGCTGCTGTGCGTGTTCGGGGTGCTCGCGGTGCTGCTGCGCCGCGGCAGCGTGCCCGGCGTGCAGTCCGGGCCGGTGTGGCGGCTGACCGGCAGCACCGCCATCGGGCTGCTGCTGCTGACCTTCACCCCCACCAAGTGGGCGGTGCAGTTCGGCGCGTTCGCCGGGCTGGCCGGCGCGCTCGGCGCGGTCACCGCGTTCGCGTTCGCCCGGGTCGGCCTGCACAGCCGACGCAACCTCGCGCTGTACGTCACCGCGCTGCTGTTCGTGCTGGCCTGGGCCACCTCCGGCATCAACGGCTGGTTCTACGTCGGCAACTACGGGGTGCCGTGGTGGGACAAGCAGCCGGTGATCCTCGGCTACCCGGTCACCACGATCTTCCTGGTGCTGGCCATCGCCGGCGGGCTGCTCACCGGCTGGCTGCACTTCCGGATGGACTACGCCGGGCACACCGAGGTCGCCGACACCCGCCGCAACCGGGTGCTGGCCTCCACCCCGCTGCTGGTGGTCGCGGTGATCATGGTGGTGCTCGAGGTCGGCTCGATGGCCAAGGGCGCGGTGCAGCGCTATCCGGTCTACACCACCGCCAAGGCTAACGTCGGGGTGCTCACCGGCAACCGCTGTGCGATGGCCGAGGACGTGCTCGTCGAGGCCGACCCCAACGAGGGCCTGCTCGAACCGGTGCCCGGGCAGCGCTACGGCAAGTACGGCCCGCTCGGCGGGGCCAACCCGGTCGGGTTCACCCCCAACGGGGTCAGCGACACCCTCGACCCGGCCGAGCCCGTCGTCGGCAACCCCGGCACGGTCAACTCCGACGGGCCGCCGGACAAGCCCAACGTCGGCGTCGGCTTCGCCGCCGGCACCGGCGGCGGCTGGGGGCCGGAGGGCATCAACGGTTCCCGGGTGTTCCTGCCGTTCGGGCTCGACCCGGCCCGGGTGCCCGTGCTGGGCAGCTTCGGCGAGAACTCCATCGCCGCCAAGGCCACCTCGGTCTGGTACCAGCTGCCGCCGCGCACCCCGGACCGCCCGATCGTCACCGTCGCCGCCGCCGGCTCGATCTGGTACTACGAGGAGGACGGCTCGTTCAACTACGGGCAGTCGCTGAAACTGCAGTGGGGGGTGCACCGGCCGGACGGCAGCTTCGAGGCGCTCGACGAGGTGCAGCCGATCGACGTCTTCCCGCAGCGGGCCTGGCGCAACCTGCGTTTCCCGCTGTCCTGGGCACCGCCGGAGGCCAACGTGGTGCGCATCGTCGCCGACGACCCCAACCTCAGCGAGGACCAGTGGTTCGCCTTCACCCCGCCGCGGGTGCCGGTGCTGCAGACCGCCCAGGAGTTCCTCGGCTCGGACACCCCGGTGCTGATGGACATCGCCACCGCGGCGAACTTCCCCTGCCAGCGGCCGTTCGGCCAGCACCTCGGCGTCGCCGAGCTGCCCGAGTACCGCATCCTGCCCAACTTCAAGCAGATCGTGGTGTCGTCCAACCAGTGGCAGTCCGCGCCGGACGGCGGGCCGTTCCTGTTCATCCAGGCGCTGCTGCGCACCGCCACCATCCCGACCTACCTGAACGGCGACTGGTACCGGGACTGGGGTTCGATCGAGCGCTACATCCGGGTGGTGCCGCCGGATGCGGCGCCTGACGCCGTCATCGAGGAAGGATCGACAACAGTGTTCGGCTGGAGCCGGCGCGGACCGATCAGGGCGCTCCCGTGACCCGCGCCACCGGTGTGGGCGGTGCCACCAGCACCGCGGTGACCGAGGCCGTGCGGCACGCCGGCCGTGACGTGCAGATCGCCCGGTGGGTGGCCACCGTCGCCGGGTTGCTCGGCTTCGTGCTGGCCATCGCCACCCCGCTGCTGCCGGTCGTGCAGACCACCGCCACCCTGAACTGGCCGCAGCAGGGCCGGCTGGCCAACGTGGTGGCACCGCTGATCTCGCAGGCCCCGGTGAGCCTGACCGCCACCATCCCGTGCGCGGTGGTCCGGGACATGCCCGCCGACGGCGGACTGGTGCTCGGCACCGCGCCGGCCGAGGGCCGCGACGCCGCGCTGAACGCGATGCTGGTCAACGTCACCGAGGACCGCGTCGACGTCATCGTCCGCAACGTGGTGGTGGCCAGCGTCGACCGCGACCGGGTGGCCGGCGATCCCGGCTGCTCCCGCATCGAGATCACCTCGAACCACGACGGCACCTACGCCGAGTTCGTCGGGCTGCGCCAGGACGACGGCTCGCCGCAGCGCACCGGCTTCCCCGACCCGAACCTGCGGCCGGCCATCGTCGGCGTGTTCACCGATCTGACCGGGCCGGCGCCGCCCGGGCTGGAGTTCTCCGCGCTCATCGACACCCGGTTCACCTCCCAGCCCACCGCGGTCAAGCTGGCCGCGATGCTGCTGGCCATCGCCTGCACCGTGCTCGCCCTGCTGGCGCTGTGGCGGCTGGACCGGCTCGACGGCCGGCGCATGCACCGGCTGGTGCCGACCCGCTGGCGCACCTTCACCGTCGTCGACGTCGCGGTGGTCGGTGCGTTCCTGCTCTGGTACGTCATCGGCGCCAACTCCTCCGACGACGGCTACATCCTCGGCATGGCCCGGGTGGCCGACCACGCCGGCTACATGTCGAACTACTTCCGCTGGTTCGGCAGCCCCGAGGACCCGTTCGGCTGGTACTACAACCTGCTGGCGCTGATGACCAAGGTCAGCACCGCCAGCATCTGGATGCGGCTGCCCGACCTGATCTGCTCGCTGATCTGCTGGCTGCTGCTGTCCCGCGAGGTGCTGCCGCGGCTCGGCCCGGCGGTGCTGGCCAGCCGGCCGGCGCTGTGGGCGGCCGGGCTGGTGCTGCTGGGCGCCTGGATGCCGTTCAACAACGGCCTGCGCCCGGAGGGCCAGATCGCCACCGGCGCGCTGATCACCTACGTGCTCATCGAGCGGGCCATCACCTCCGGCCGGCTCACCCCCGCGGCGTTCGCGATCATCACCGCCGCGTTCACCCTCGGCATCCAGCCCACCGGGCTGATCGCGGTGGCCGCCCTGGTCGCCGGCGGCCGGCCCATCCTGCGCATCCTGGCCCGGCGCCGGCACGCGCTGGGCACCTGGCCGCTGGTGGCGCCGCTGCTGGCCGCCGGCACCGTGGTGCTCACCGTGGTGTTCGCCGACCAGACCCTGGCCACCGTGCTGGAGGCCACCCGGATCCGCACCGCGATCGGGCCCAGCCAGGAGTGGTACACCGAGAACCTGCGGTACTACTACCTGATCCTGCAGACCACCGACGGTGCGGTGTCGCGCCGGATGGCGTTCCTGTTCACCGCGCTGTGCCTGTTCCCGTCGCTGTTCCTGATGCTGCGCCGCAAGCGGGTGCCCGGGGTGGCGCGAGGGCCGGCCTGGCGGCTGATGGGCGTCATCTTCGCGACGATCTTCTTCCTGATGTTCACCCCCACCAAGTGGATTCACCACTTCGGGCTGTTCGCCGCGGTGGGCGGTGCGATGGCCGCGCTGGCCACGGTGTTGATGTCGCGATCGGTGCTGCGCTCGCCGCGCAACCGGATGGCGTTCCTGTCGCTGGTGCTGTTCGTGGTGGCGCTGTGCTGGGCGTCGACCAACGGCTGGTGGTACGTCTCCAACTTCGGTGTGCCGTTCAACATGTCGGTGCCGCGCATCGGGCCGGTGACGGTCAGCACGGTCTTCCTGGTCCTGGCCGCGGTGGCCGGGCTGTGGGCGCTGTGGCTGCATCTGTCGCAGCGGCCGGAATCCCGCGCGGTACGGGTGCTCACCGCCGCGCCGATCCCGGTCGCGGCCGGGTTCATGGTGCTGACGTTCATCGCCTCGATGGCGATCGGCGTGGTTCGCCAGTACCCGACGTACTCCAACGGCTGGGCCAACATCCGGTCGCTGGCCGGCGGCTGCGGGCTGGCCGACGACGTGCTGGTGGAACCCGACTCCAACGCCGGGTTCCTGCGGCCGCTGCCGGGCGACTGGGGCCCGCTCGGCCCGCTCGGCGGCGAGCGCCCGGTCGGCTTCTCCCCCAACGGGGTTCCGGACAAGATCATCACCGAGGCGATCCGGCTGAACAATCCGCTTCCGGGCACCGACTACGACTGGAACCGGCCGGTGCGGCTGGAGCGGCCCGGCGTCAACGGCTCCACGGTGCCGCTGCCGTACGGTCTGGACCCCGACCGGGTTCCGGTGCTGGGCACGTATTCGCCCGACGTGCAACAGGAGTCGCGGCTGGCCTCGGCGTGGTACGAGTTGCCGCCGGCCGACGACGGCCACCCGCTGGTGGTGGTGTCGGCGGCCGGGACGATCGCCGGGCGCAGTGTGGCCGAGGGGTTCACCCCGGGCCAGACCGTCGAACTGGAGTACGCGGTGCGCGGGCCGGACGGGCAGCCGGTGCCGGCCGGACGGGTGGTGCCCTACGACATCGGGCCGGCACCGAGCTGGCGCAACCTGCGCTACCCGCGTTCGGAGATCCCGGCCGACGCGGTGGCGGTGCGGATCGTCGCCGAGGACCTGAACCTGGGCCGCGGCGACTGGATCGCGATCACCCCGCCGCGGGTGCCCGAGCTGCGCACGGTGCAGGAGTACGTCGGCTCCGAGGTGCCGGTGCTGCTGGACTGGGCGGTGGGCCTGGCCTTCCCGTGCCAGCGGCCGATGCTGCACGCCAACGGCGTGACCGAGGTGCCGAAGTTCCGCATCTCGCCGGACTACTACGCCAAGCTGCAGAGCACCGACACCTGGCAGGACGGCATCAACGGCGGCCTGCTGGGCATCACCGACCTGCTGTTGCGGGCCTCGGTGATGTCGACCTACCTGTCCGAGGACTGGGGTCAGGACTGGGGTTCGCTGCGCAGGTTCGACGAGATCGTGCCGGCCGAGCCGGCCGAGATCGACCTGGGCACCATGACCCACTCCGGGCTGTGGTCGCCGGGCGAGATGCGCATCCGCCCGTAGGCCCCGCCCCGCGTGAGCACGGGGCGTCCCGACCTCCCCACCCTCCCGCCGAGCGGATGCGAAAACCCCCTGTGCGGATCGCAACAGGGGGTTTCGCGTCTGCGCGCGGGAGAACCCGGGCGCGGAGCGGCCTAGATCGGCAGCAGGCCGTGCTTGCGCTGCACGCGCAGGATCTGCTTGTCGCGCAGCAGCCGCATGGCGCTGCGCAGCCGCAGCCGGGTCTCGTGCGGCTGGATCACCGCGTCGACGTAGCCGCGCTCGGCCGCCACGTACGGCGTGGCCATGTCGCGGTTGTAGCCCTCGATGAACTGCCGGCGCAGCTCCTGCACCTCCGGGGCGTTCGGGTCCGGGAAGCGCTTCATGATCAGCTGCGCGGCGCCCTCGGCACCGATCACCGCGATCCGCGCGGTCGGCCACAGGAAGTTGAAGTCGGCGGTCAGCTGCTTGGAGCCCATCACCGCGTAGGCGCCGCCGTAGGACTTGCGGATGGTGATGGTCACCTTCGGCACGTCGGCCTCCACCACCGCGTACAGGAACCGGCCGCCGCGCTTGATGATGCCGTTCTTCTCCTGCTCCACGCCCGGCAGGAAGCCCGGGGTGTCCACCACGAACACCAGCGGGGTGTTGAAGGCGTCGCAGAACCGCACGAACCGGGCCGCCTTGTCGGAGGCCTCGTTGTCGATCGCGCCCGACATGTGCATGGGCTGGTTGGCCACCACGCCCACCGGCCGGCCGTCGACCCGGGCGAACCCGGTGATGATGGCCTGCCCCGCCTGCCCGGCGACCTCGAGGAAGTCGCCGTCGTCGAAGATCCGCAGCAGGATCTCGTGCATGTCGTAGGCGGTGTTGTCGTTGTCCGGCACGATCGAGTCGAGCTCGTAGTCGTGCGGGGTCAACTCCGGCTCCAGGCCGGGGTTGACGATCGGCGGATCGTCGAAGGTGTTGGCGGGCAGGAACTCCAGGAAGTCACGGACGTACTGGAACGCCTCCTTCTCGGAGTTGACCACCGAGTGGATGTTGCCGTAGCGGGCCTGCGCATCGGCGCCGCCGAGCTCGTCGAGGGTCACCTCCTCACCGGTGACGTCCTTGATGACGTCCGGGCCGGTGACGAACATGTAGCCCTGGTCGCGCACCGCGACGACGAGGTCGGTCTGGATCGGCGAGTACACCGCGCCACCGGCGCACTTGCCCAGGATGATCGAGATCTGCGGCACCAGACCGCTCAGCAGCTCGTGGCGCCGGCCCAGTTCGGCGTACCAGGCCAGCGAGGTGGCCAGGTCCTGGATGCGGGCACCGCCGGAGTCGTTGATGCCGATGATCGGGCAGCCCACCATGGCCACCCACTCCATCAGCCGGGCCACCTTGCGGCCGAACATCTCGCCCACCGAACCGCCGAACACGGTCTGGTCGTGGCTGAACACGCCGACCGGGCGGCCGTTGATGGTGCCGTGCCCGGTGACCACGCCGTCGCCGTAGAGCGCGTTCGGGTCGCCCGGGGTGCGGGCCAGCGCCCCGATCTCGATGAAGCTGCCCGGGTCCAGCAGCGCGTTGATGCGTTCCCGCGGGCTCGGGATGCCCTTGGCCGCCCGCTTGGCGGCGGCCTTCTCCCCGCCGGGCTCCTTGGCCAGCTCGAGCTTCTCGCGCAGCTCGGCCAACAGCTCGGCGGTCGTCTTGCGGGGTTGTGCTTCAGCGGTCACTTCTTCTCGCTCTCGGCCTCGATGCGGTGGATCGCCTCGCTCATGTGGGCGCCGACCTTGGCGATGTAGGGCTCGTCGATGGCCTGGATGTGCTCGCCACCGATGTGGACGACCTCCAGGTCCTTGACGAACTGCCCCCACCCGCCGTCGGGCTGACGGATCGCGTAGCGCGGCTCGAACACGATCGCGTCGTCGTGGTAGCGGTCGGCCATGTAGAGCGTGACATGCCCGTCGTAGGGCCGGATCTCGGCGGTGTCGAGCGCGCGGTTGTCCAGGTAGCTGGTGCGCTGGTGCTCGATGATGCCGCCCGGGATCTGCACCCCGTGCTCCTTGATCGCGTTCAGCACGAACTCGATCTGGCCCTCGTCGTCGAGCTGCTCGAGCTCCTCGTAGGGGATCTCCGGGATCTCGACGTTGAAGGTGCGCTCGGCGAACCGGGCGTAGCGGTCCCAACGGGCCCGGATCTCCTCCTTGGTCTGCGGCACCTCCTCGCCCGGGCGCACGGTGTCGATCAGGCCGACGAACCGCACGTCCGCGCCCGCCTCCTTCAGGCCGATCGCGCAGGCGTAGGCCAGCGCCCCGCCCAGCGACCAGCCGGCCAGGATGAACGGCCCCTTGTGCATTTCCAGCAGCTTGGGCACGTACTGGGCGGCGCGCTCCTCGATGGAGCCCTCGACCCGCTCGAAGCCGTACATCGGGGTGTCCGGCGGCAGTCGCTTGAGCAGCGGCTCGTAGACCACCGTCGACCCGCCGGCCGGGTGGAACACGAACACCGGCAGCGCGTTCGAGCCCTCCTTGGGCGCCCGGATGGTGCGCACGAAGCCGTCGAGCTCACCCGACTCGAGCTGGTCGCGCACCGTGGTGGCGAGCTCCTCGATGGTCTTGGCGGCCCGCACGTCGTCGACCGAGACGGTGCCCTCGGTGCGCTCCGAGAGCCGCTCGGCGATCTTGGCGGCGGTGGCGTCGTCGACCTCGGGCAGCTCGTTGAAGATGCCACCCGGGCTCTTGCCGGTGACGATGGCCCAGGTCGCGAACGTCACCCGCTCGGCGGCATCGCGCGGCGGCACGTCCGCGCCCAACGCCTCGGTAACCGCCTCGCGGGTCAGCACCTTGGCCGCGGCCAGCGCCTGCGCCGACTTGGGCTGTTCGGCCGGCTGCCCGCCCGGCCCGCTCGGGTCGGTGGGCGGCGGCGGGATGTCCGCCGGAGCCGGACCGGCCGGGTTCGTCGGCGGAGGCGGCACGTTCCCCGGCGCGTTCGGGCCGGCCGGGTTGGTCGGCGGCGGCGGGACGTCCGCCGGA
Source organism: uncultured Mycolicibacterium sp. (assembly GCF_937941905.1). Classification (GTDB taxonomy): domain Bacteria; phylum Actinomycetota; class Actinomycetes; order Mycobacteriales; family Mycobacteriaceae; genus Mycobacterium. Next base: position 47,949 of record NZ_CALDGS010000123.1, read on the forward strand.
GCCGGACCTGCCGGGTTCGTCGGCGGGGGCGCCGAATCCTCCTGCGCCTGCGGGTTGTTCAGCTGCGCGGTCAGGGTGTTGAGGTCCGCGCCCTCGAGCAGCTTGGCCTGCTCGGCGGCGATCTCCTCGGCCGTCATGTGCTGCTGCGCCTCGTGCAGCTGGGCGACCTCGTCGCGGTGCTCGACCGCGTAGATGATCAGCTGCTCGATGTTGTACAGGTTGGCGTCGCGCACCGCGGCCAGCTGGATCGGCGGCAGGTCGAAGTCGTACTCGACCCGGTTCTTGATCCGCACCGCCATCAGCGAGTCCAGGCCCAGCTCGATCAGCGGCACCTCCCACGGCAGGTCCTCGGGGGCGTACCCCATGGCCCCGCCGACGATCAGCGCCAGCCGGTCGCGCACCGTCTCACCCGAGTCCGGCGACCACTTGCCCAGCTGCGCACCGAGATTCGCGCCCTGGGTGAGGTTGTCGTGCAGGATCGCGGCGTCCTCGGCGGGCTCCTCCGGTTCGGTGACGGCGGCCGGCTCCGGCGCGGCCAGCGCCGCCCCGGCCCCCACCGCCACCGGCAGCACGGCGGCCTGGCCGGCCCGGCTCACGACGGCGTCGTAGACCAGGGTGAACGACTCGTCGATGCGGGCGTGCACCTGCACGCTCGCCCCGCCGGGGTGGCGGGTCAGCGTGGTGACCAGCCGGGCCCCCTCGGCGGGCACCGCCCGCTGCTCGGAGGCGACCAGCTTGGCATCCGGGATCACCTGCGCGGCCGCGGCTTTCACCAACGCGGCGAGGTCGGCCTGGCCCTTGGGCTGGTACTCCCAGACGTGCCGGCCGTCCGGCAGCGCCACGTGGTTGCCCGGCATCAGCACCGAGCTGTCGCCGGTGAACTTGGCGTCCAGCCAGTGCTCCTTGCGGCGGAACCTCGTCCGCGGGACCGGCGCGTACTCGCCGCGGCCGAACAGGGTGCGGAAGTCCAGCTCGTGGCCGTGCACGTAGAGGTGGGCGATCGCGGTGGTCATCGAGTCCACCTCGTCCTGCTTGCGCGCCAGCGTCGGGATCAGCTGGGCGTCGTGCAGGCCGTGCGCGGCGGTGGTCAGGCCGACCTGCATGAGCGCCACCGGGTTCGGGGCGAGCTCCAGGAAGGTGGTGTGGCCGTTGTCCATCGCGGCCTTGATGCCCTGGGTGAAGTACACCGAGTGGCGCAGGCCCTTCTTCCAGTAGTCCACGTCGTGGACCACCGCGCCCGGCTTGATCAGGGTGCCCTCGTGCACGGTCGAGTACAGCGGCACGGTGATCGGCCGCGGCTCGATGCCCTGCAGCTCGGCGGCCAGCTCGCCCAGCAGCGGGTCCATCTGCTGGGTGTGGCTGGCGCCCTTGGTCTGGAACTTGCGGGCGAACTTGCCCTCCTGCTCGGCCCGGGCGATGATCGCGTCCACCTGGTCCGGCGGGCCGCCGATGACGGTCTGGGTCGGCGCGGCGTAGACGCACACCTCCAGATCCGGGTAGTCGGCGAACACGGTCTTGATCTCCTCCGGGGAGTACTCGACCAGCGCCATCAGCCGGATGTACTCGCCGAACAGCATCGCCTCGCCCTCGCCCATCAGGTGGGCGCGCGAGCAGATGGTGCGGGTGGCGTCCTCCAGCGACAGCCCGCCGCAGAAGTACGCGGCGGCCGCCTCGCCGAGCGACTGGCCGATCACCGCGGCCGGGGCCGCGCCGTGGTGGCGCAGCAGCTCACCGAGCGCGATCTGGATCGCGTAGATGACCAGCTGCACGACCTCGATCGGGTACTCGCAGGTGGCGTCGGTGTAGTCGACCGCGTCGTCGAGGATGAGCTCCAGGATCGAGTAGCCGCGCTCGTCCTGCACCAGCGAGTCGACCTTGTCGATCCACTCGGCGAACACCTCGTTGCGCAGGTAGAGCGTCTTGGCCATCTTGCGGTGCTGCGAGCCGAAGCCGGCCAGCACCCACACCGGGCCCTGGCTGACCGGGCCGTCGGCGGCGATGACGTTCGGGTTCGGCTTGCCCTCGGCCAGCGCACGCAGCCCGGCGATCGCCTCGTCGTGGTCGCGGGCCAGCACCACCGCGCGGGACCGGCCGTGGTTACGCCGCGACAGTGCCCGGCCGATCGACTCCAGCGACCAGGACCGCCCCTCCGCGGAGTCCATCCAGTCGGCCAGCTCGGCGGCGGCGGCCTTCTTGCGCGAGGTGAGGAACGCCGACACCGCCAGCGGCACCAGCGGCTTGGGCAGCTCGCCGGCCTCCTCCTTGGCGGCCAGCTCGGCCCGGGCGGCCTCCAGCAGCTCCTTGGCCCGCTCGGTCATCCCGGGCAGCTCGTAGGACGGCTCGGCGCCGTACCCGCCGCCGTAGCCGTACCCGTACTCGTCGTCGCCGTACTCGTCCCCGCCGGCCTGCTCGGGCCGGGGTTCGTCGGACGTGGCCGCCCCGGGCTGGAGTTCCTCGGGCTGGGGTTCCTCGGGCTGGGGTTCCTCCAGGTCGGACGGCAGCACCTCGCGCAGCACCAGATGCGCGTTGGCGCCGCCGAAGCCGAAGCCGGAGACGCCGGCGATGGCGGTGCCGCTGTAGCGCGGCCAGTCGGTCACCTCGTTGGCGACCCGCAGCCGGGCCCCCTCGAAATCGATGTAGGGGTTCGGGGCGCTGAAGTTGATGGACGGCGGCAGCTTGCCGTGCTTGAGCGCCAGCGCCACCTTGGCCAGGCTGGCCGCACCCGCGGCCGACTCCAGGTGGCCCAGGTTGGACTTCACCGACCCCAGCAACGCCGGCTTGTCGGCCGGCCGGGTGCGGCCGACCACCCGGCCCAGCGCCTCGGCCTCGATCGGGTCGCCGAGGATGGTGCCGGTGCCGTGCGCCTCGATGTAGTCGACGTCGCGCGGGTTGATGCCGGCGTTCTTGTAGGCCTTGGTGAGCACCTCGGCCTGGGCGTCCGGGTTGGGCGCCAGCATGCCGTTGGACCGGCCGTCGTGGTTGACCGCGCTGCCGGCGATGATCGCGTAGATCTCGTCACCGTCGCGGCGGGCGTCGGACAGCCGCTTGAGCACCAGCACGCCGCCGCCCTCGGAACGCGAGTAGCCGTCGGCGTCGGCGGAGAACGACTTGGTCCGGCCGTCCGGCGCGAGCACCCCGCCCACCTCGTCGAAGCCGAGGGTGACCATCGGGGTGACCATCGCGTTCACGCCGCCGGCGATGACCACGTCGGCCTCGCCGTTGCGCAGCGCCTGCACGCCCTGGTGCACGGCCACCAGCGAGCTCGAGCAGGCGGTGTCGATGGCCACCGACGGGCCGCGGAAGTCGTAGAAGTAGCTGACCCGGTTGGCGATGATCGAGCTCGCCGTGCCGGTGATGGCGTACGGGTGGGCGACCGTCGGGTCGGAGACCGCCAGGAAGCTGTAGTCGTTGTTGGAGGCACCCAGGTACACCCCGACCGGGCGGCCGCGCAGGCTGGAGGCCGGGATGCGGGCGTCCTCGAGCGCCTCCCAGGTCAGCTCCAGCGCCATCCGCTGCTGCGGGTCGAGGTTGTCGGCCTCCATCTTCGACAGCGCGAAGAACTCGGCGTCGAAGCCCTTGATGTCGGACAGGTAGCCGCCGCGGGTGACCGCCTTGGCGACCCGCTCCCGCAGCCGCGGCTCGTCGAGGAACTCCGCCCAGCGGCCCTCGGGCAGGTCGGTGATGGCGTCGCGGCCCTCCAGCAGGGCCCGCCACATCTCGTCGGGGGTGTTGAGATCGCCGGGGAACCGGGTGGCCAGGCCGACGATCGCGATGTCCTCGACGTCGGGGTCGCGGCTCCAGTCCTCGTCGTCGGTGCGGTCCACCTCCGGCTCGCCCTCGATGATCACGGTGGCGAGCTGCTCGATGGTCGGGTACCGGAACGCGACCGTGGCGGTCAGCGTCACCCCGGTCAGGTCCTCGATGTCGCTGGCCATCGCCACCGCGTCGCGGGACGACAGGCCCAGCTCCACCATCGGCGCGGTCTCGTCGATCTTGTCCGCCGGCTGGCCGGTCGCGTTGGCGATCCAGTTGCGCATCCACTCGCGCAGCTCGGCGACGGTCATGTCGGTCTGCGCCGGCTTCAGCGGGCCCTCGGCGGGCAGCACGTCCACCAGCCGCTCGCCTTCGGCGGGCGGTTGCGAATCGTTGCGGTTCTCAGTCATCTACGTTTCACCTTCGCCGCCGCTGCGGCCCTGGGGATGGGCGGCGATCCGGTTCCCCGGGCCGCCGTGTGGTCGGTCAAACTGGCGGATCGTCAATCCGTTTCGTCCGGGAACGCGTTGGCCACCTTGCCGGCCCGCAGGCTGCCGTCGAGGTAGGCGGCCCGGCAGGCCCGGCGGCCGATCTTGCCGCTGGAGGTGCGCGGGATGGCACCGGCCGGGGTGAGCAGCACGTCACGGACCGCCACGCCGTGCCGCACCGCCACCGCCGAACGGATCTCGTTGATGATCGGCTCGACCTCGAGCTTGTGGGCGCCGGGCGCCCGCTCGCCGACGATCACCAACTGTTCGGAGGTGTTCTCCGGGTCGAACTTCAGGCCGCTGCCGGCGTCCTCGAACACCTCCGGCGGCAGCTGGTTGGCCGGCACCGAGAAGGCCGCCACGAAGCCGGTGCGCAGCGCCTTGGTGGCCTCCTGCGCGGTGGCCTCGATGTCCTGCGGGTAGTGGTTGCGGCCGTCGATGATGATCAGGTCCTTGACCCGGCCGGTGATGTAGAGCTCGCCGTCGTAGTAGGCCCCGAGGTCACCGGTGCGCACCCAGGTGGCGTCGTCGGACGCGCCCTCGGCGTGCGACGGGGTGGTGCGCGACTTGAGGGTGTTCTGGAACGTCGCCACCGTCTCCTCGGGCTTGTTCCAGTACCCGGTGCCCATGTTCTGGCCGCTGATCCAGATCTCGCCGACCTGGCCGTCGGGCAGCTCGGAGGCGGTCTCGGCGTCGACGATCACCGCCCACTCGGCCACCCCGACCTTGCCGGCACCGGCCTGCGGCACCGCGTTCGGCGAGTCCTCCGGCACCGGCACGAACCGGCCCCGGTTCAGCTCGTCGCGGTCGACGTAGGTGATCTTCGGCTCGGCGTCGATGGGGGTGGTGGACACGAACAGCGTCGCCTCGGCCAGGCCGTAGGACGGCTTGATGGCCTGCGGCTTGAAGCCGAACGGGCCGAACGCCTCGTTGAACCGGCGCACGGTGGCCGCCGAGATCGGTTCGGAGCCGTTGAGGATGGCCTTGACGTTGGACAGGTCCAGCGGCGGCTCGCCGTCCCGCGGCACGCCGCGGGCGGCGGCGTGGTCGAACGCGAAGTTCGGCGCCACCGAGTAGGAGCCGCCGGTCTCGCCCTCCTTGCGGGCCAGCTCGCGGATCCACCGGCCCGGCCGGCGCACGAACGCCGCCGGCGTCATGAACGTCACGTAGTGGCCGATCATCGGCGAGAGCATCACCGCGATCAGGCCCATGTCGTGGAAGAACGGCAGCCAGGTGACGCCGCGGTCGCCCTCCTCGCCCT